>JBFELO010000123.1:0-13876 GCA_041552055.1 Candidatus Sulfomarinibacteraceae bacterium
AACGTCGCTCAGGCCCAAACAACGTCGGAGGTGGCAACCACGGGGAGCGCGACGGCAGAAGACCGCGTCGACTTCACCGAGCCGTCCCGACCTCAAACCATCGATTGTCGGGTGCCACCCCGGCTCCGAGCCCGTGCGGCGACGCTCTCTCTTCAGGGGATTCTTCGCCTCGTCACTCGCCTGACGACTCGCTCCTGCTCAGGATGACAGATGCATGATTCTCGCGCGCAGGGGGCTGCGCGCCTACAGCTCAAACAAGAATTCGGGTGGTCCGAGGGCGCGAGAGATCCCATCGCGGTCAGCGTGCGGAGTGCCTTGCGATTCCACAGCAATTCGCGAAGCGAATTGCTCCCTAGACGAACTCGGAGTACAGCCGCTCGCCGGTCAGCCGGCTGAGGAAGCGTCCCTGGCCGGGGATCCCGTCGCGGCTCAGGACCAGTACGAGGAAGTAGCCGGCGGCGAGGGCGGTCAGGATGACGACCGCGTTCTCCGCGTTCACGGAGAGCTGCCGTAAGCCGCCGTGGTGGAACTCCCGACCCGCCCGCTCGACGCCGCTGACGATCGACGAGAACTCGGTGCCCAGCGCCTCCAGTGAACTGTCGTCCGGGCTGACCGCCACCGGGATGCCGTCCGGATCCACGATCGCCGCGCCGCGCGCGCCTCGACACCTGTCCAGCAAACCCTGCATCTCGTGATCGAACATCACCGCGCCTGCCTTTCCGCCGCGCGTCGAACGGTCGCCAGCCAGCCCTCGAGCGCCGCGACCTTGACCGCCGCAACCGTCGGATCGGGCCCCCCGCCGAGGCTCCGGCGCACCTCGGCCAGCAGCTCGCCGGCCTCGGGGTGGTCCGGATCCCTCTCCAACAGGCTGACCAGCGTGGCCTCGGCGAGGTCGATGTCGCCCTGCTGGATCGCAAGCCGCGCCAGGGTCATCGTCGGCAGCGGCAGCGCCTCGGACGTCGGCGCCATTTCCTCCTCGGCTCCCTCGTCCTCGAGCGCGATCTCCTCGACCTCCACACGGACCTCGACCAGCGGCTCCTCGGCCACCGCGAGACCATCGGCGAGCTCGTCATCCAGTTCGGCGGGACCCGCCGTGATCTCGGAGACCACCTCGGCCATCACCTCTGCGATCGCCTCGTCGGCCGGCACCTCGTCGGCCCGCTCCTCAGCCGCCTCATCGGCCATCTCATCGGCCGCCATCGCCTCGCCCTCGGCGAAGACCTCGTGCGTCAGCCGCCAGACGCCCGTGTCGCCGCCGGAGGTCACCGCGAACGGATCCTCCGGAGACAGCCGGATCACCTCGGCCACGCGGATCTTGGCGGTGTCGCGCGAGCGGTCGCGGGGCGTACCCACCGCCTCGGCGATGATCGCCGGCGACCCACCGAGATGGCCCTCCACGGTCGCGATCTTGTCGTCCAGCGTGAGGTCCGAGGGCGCCAGCTCGCGGGCCAGCCGCAGCACCTTGGCGGCCCGCGGCCAGTCCTCGAGCAGGATCGCGGTCTCGCCGATGAGACGCGCCGCGACCGCGTTCTGCGGGTCGAGCTCGAGCGCCCGCTGGAACGCCCGCTCCGCCTCGAGCACCGCGTCGAGCTGGAGCTGGGCGCGCCCGAGCGACACCCAGGCCGCGACGTAGCGCGGATGCCGCTCCAGACCGCGCGTCAGGATCTCGACCGCCTCGGTCGGTTGCCCCTCCTTCCGGAGGAGCTCGGCGAGCTGGTAGAAGACCCGCGAGGACGGGTCCTCACGGAGCAGGAAGCGCAGCTGCTCGATGCGGTAGTTCATGTATCGATTATAAAGAAAAAGCCCCGGGCCAATGGTCCGGGGCTTGTTGATGATTCTGAAACTATGGTTCCTCTTGTCCTTGCACGTTGATGATCACCAGTCCGTTGTCCGGATCGTTGCTGGTGATCCGCAGTTCGGCGGTCCTCGGCAGACCGTCATCGGCGGACGGGCAGAACTGAACGCCGACCTGCGTGGTGCCACCCATCGCGACCGGAGACGACGGGAGGGTCGAGATTTGGAACTCTGCGGGATCGGTGCCAGCGAGCGCCGCGGCTACCGTCAGGTCGGCCGTGCCGACATTGTCGATCGTCACGAACTGCTCGGTGGAGCAAGCCAGCGGTGGTCCTGGATCGTGGGCCACCGTGCCGAAACCCAGAAGTCCACCGTCGGGCGGTGAGGTCGCGATGTCGGGCTCCGGTGAGATCGCCACGCACGGCTGCAGGCCCGGATCGAAGATCAACCCGCCGACCAGGGTGTCCTTGCAGCTGCCCGGGAAGTTGGTGACCGACACCGGAACCGCGGTCGCCACCTCCCGCTCGCCGGGAATATCGCCGGGCGCGACACAGCTCGTCGTGTCGTAGACGAAGGTGAAGTCCAACCCCGGCACCGGCAGGTCCTCGACGAAGATCGAGGTGCTTCCGGTCACGCTCACGTCGGATCCCGGAATCGCGATGCCAGCGATCTCGACCACCACGTCCGGCGCGAAGTTGCTGCCGGAGATGGTGATCTCGTCCGGATCGATCACGGACGGCGGAATCCCCAACACATCGAGGGTGGTCGGCGCCACCGCGGTGACCCGCGGCTGGTTGCCGCGCAGGGTGAAGCTCCCGCCGTCGGTTTGCTGCGCGCTCTCGAGCAGGGTCACCGTGAACGAGCTGGTCTGGTCGCTGCACGCCACCGCCATGTCGACCGGGAACTTGACCCGGATCTGGGTGCCGGACACGGCGATCACGTCCATCCGGATGCCCGCGAAGTCGACCTGGAGCGGGTCCTCGAAGCCGGAGCCGAAGATCGTGACCTCGTCGTCGGCGCCGCCCTCGGCCGGCGAGTTGCCCGAGATGAATAGGTTGTCACCGTATCTGAACTGCTCGTCGGCCACGTCCGACTTGCCGGTGGTCATGTTGGTGACCTGGACCGGCACCGCAACCGGCGGTGTCACGCTCGGCTGCTGGCTGTAGTCGGGCGTCAGGCAGGTGATGCGATCGTTGTCGGCGATCGACTGGTCGTCGTAGACGTTGACGTCGGTCGCCGCCAGATCGCCGAACTTGACCTGGATCGGCACCTGGAAGCCGCTGCCGAAGACCGTCACCAGGGTGCCGCCGTCGAGCGGGCCGGCGATCGGCGCGAACGACGCGATCTGCGGCTGCGGCTCGTCGGCCACCACCACGAAGGCGTCGGTGAGCGTGGTGCGCTCGCCGTCGTCGTTGATCACGGTCACCGACGCGAGCTCGTTCTCGTCGATCGGGGTCGCGCTGAAGCGCGGCGTGACCACCGCCACCTGGAGGCCGTCCGGGGCCACCGACACGATATCCGCCACCAGCTCGTTGCCGCGGAAGCCGAAGGTCACGACGTCGGCGTTTTCGAGGTTACGGCCGAGGATGGTCACCTGGTCGCCACCCGACGATTTGCCGAAGCGCGGCTCGACGCCGAAGATCGACGACGGCCCGCCGCCGCCGCCGCCCACCGCGAAGGTGAAGCCGGCCGGCAGAGTGTACATCTCCTCGTCCGCGGTACCCGTCCCCTTGGTGACTTCGATGTCCCCCTCGCGGTTCTCCGCGCGGATCTCTGCGCCGCTGATGTACGGAGTCAGCAGCATGATCTCGCCGTTGCCGTTGCTCAGCGGAGTGCTCGTCTGCACCGAGGTCACCTCGGCGGTGAACCTCTGGCCCTCGACGATGAAGACCACGTCCACCGGCGCCTCGATGCCCCGGCCGCGAAGCGTGACCTGCTCCCCGCCGTCGAACGAGCCGATGCGCGGGTTGACGTCGTAGACGGCGAGCGACTCGTCACCACCGCCGGAGCCGCCACCACCACCGCCGGTGAAGTCGACGGTGATGGACCTGGTGACGCTCTTCACCTTGGCCTGGATCGCGATCGTGCCCCCGGCCGAGGCGACGAAGAAGGCCGTGGACGAGCCGCCGTTGGTGGGGATGTTCGCCGGGTTGGTCAGGGACAGACTTGCCGCCGAGGCGCTCGTGTTCGCGAAGCCCCCGTTGGTGGCGCTGAACACCACCTTGGTCCCGTCGGGGGCGTCCGCGCCGTCCTTGGTGACCACCGCCTCGACGACCACGATGTCTCCCGCAGAAGGATCCGCCGGATCGACCGTCAGCGAGGTGATGCTCCACGCATCCGGCACCACGGTCGGCAGCGGCGCGGCGGTCGGGCTGTCTGCGGAGCAGGACGTGAGGACGACCAGCCCGAGCAGTGCAACGAAATATGCGTAGTTCTTCATGGCAACAAACCCCCACTCATCACGGACTGCCGCAGAAGAAGTTGAAGGCGATCGCGACCGGTTCGGAGGCCACGGCCTTGCCGGACACGGTCCGGCCGAACATCTGCAGCCGCAGGCTCTGGCGGATGTTGCTCTGGCCGGTTTCCGGATCGGCGCCGCCGTTCGCCGGCTGCAGGTAGGACAACGGCGCTTCGTCGAAGTACTCGGCCGGGAAGACGCGGTAGTTCTCGAGGTCCGTCTCCCCCTCCGCCGGCACGAAGACCGTCATGTCGTGGACCCACACGGGCGACGCCATCGAGCCGCCGTCCGTACGGTACGGCGTGATCTCCCAGCGATTGATGGTCACATCCTGATTGGTGGACATCACCGCGTCCGGGTTCTTGGGGTTCGACTTGACGTTCATCTTGCTGATCGCCACGTCGAATCCGGCAAAGAAACAGACGTCGATCTCGGGGTTGTACTCCTCGATCTCGACCGTCAGCACCACCGAGGATGGGCTGTCGTCCAGGGTGCTGTTGCCGCCGCACGACCCGACCACGATTGCCAGCGCCGCCACGATGCAGACCAGCGGAATGCGTTTCATCTGGTCCCTCCGCCTAATACTTCACGATCCTGGGAGTTATGAAAATGAGCAGCTCGTCGTGCCTGGCACGGACGAGCCTGTTCTTGAAGAGCGAACCCAATACCGGGATCTTGTGCAGGCCCGGCACGCGATCCTCGCTCTCCTCCTCGTTGATTTGGTAGATTCCCCCGATCACCGTCGTACCACCGTCACGCACCAACAGCTGAGTCGCGGCGTCGCGGGTCAGGATCGGCACATTCTGGCCGCCCACGATGGCGAACGCCAGCTGCGGCTCCTGCTTGCGGATGTCGATCTCCATGTTGACCGTGCCCTCGGCGGTGATCTGCGGCGTCACCTCGAGCCGCAGCGTCGCGTCCACGTACTGCACGGTGACCGTGTTGTTGGCGACGGTCTGGACCGGGATCTGGAAACCGGAACGGATGTAAGCCTGCTTCAGGTTCTGGGTGGTCACCCGCGGCGTCGACACGATCTTGGCGGTGCCGTCGGACTCCGCTGCCGTCAGCAGGAAGTCGAGGTTGAAGGTGTTGAGAATATCGGAGAACGTGAACCCGAGGGTCCCGAAGTCGCCGGTGGGCAGGTCTACCGCGCCCACGACCTCGGCCGAGTTCGGGAACTCGAGGCCGGTATCGTTGCCGTGCGCCGCATCCATGGTCGCCTGGAATCCCCAGACGACACCGAGCTCACGCGAGAACTCCCGAGTGGTCTCGACGATGCGGCCTTCGATCACGACCTGGGGCGTCGGCTGGTCGAGGGTTTCGATCAGCCGAAGGATGCCGTCCACCCGGTCGGTGACGTCGCGGATGATGAGCTTGTTGGTGCGCTCGTCGACCACCACCGAGCCGCGGTCCGACAGCAGGTAGGACTCTGCCGTCAGCAGGGTCGCAACGTAGTCGGCCTTGGCGTACGACAGCGGCTTGACGATCGTCTTCAGCGGCTTCGCCCGCTCCCGCTCCACGTCGAAGGCGGCTTTCTGCGCCTTCTCCTGGGAAAGCTTGGCGATCGGGGCGACCCGCAACACGTTGTTCTCGAGCACGTAATCGAGCCCGTTGATCCGCAAGATCAGGTCAAGGGCCTGATCCCAGGGCACCTCTCTGAGCTCCACCGTGACCGAGCCCGACACACTCGGATCGAGCACGATGTTGAGCTGGGTGAGGGCCGAGAAGGTCCGTAAGACGTCCTTGATGTCGGCGTCCTTCAGGGTCAGAGTGATCGGCTCACCGGTAAACTGCTGCTCCTCGGTCGAGACCTCGGTGGTGACGAACTCGTCGTCCACCAGCTCGCCGGGATCGAGCACCTGGGCCGCCGGAGCCCGCTCGATGAGCTGCGACGGATCGGCGACGAATGGGCTGCGGTCAGACTGCTCGACGTGGCTGGCCGCACTCTGGGGGGACGACTCGTACGACGCGACGACGGCCGGCGACTCCTCGGGCATGTCGAACATCGTCGACGGTACACGGTCGCCCGGGTCAGCAGCCGCCTCTATCGAAATCGTCCCGGACTCGTGGGCCACTCGCGTCACCTCGTCTCCGATCGTGATCGTCGACGGTCCGGCGCTTCCGATGGTGATCACCGCGCCGGTGCTCGTCTCGGACACATCGAAGGACGTCGGGCCGTCGAGGTCCACCACCACCCTGGTGATCGGCACCGGGGTGGCGCGGAACTGCGCCACTCGAACCTGCCGCACGTCGTGGGAGCTGACCGCGAACACGTGCTGCCGCACTCGGTTGATCACGCCGTTCAGGTCCACCACCAGCCGGTCCGGGTTTTCGATCAAGTAGGCCTGGACCGGCAGCGCTCCGTCACCGCGCAGCTCGACGACGACTCCGCCGCTCGAGCCGGTCGGGACCACCGACAGCAGGCTCGCCGCCTGCGCCAGCGGAGGCGGCGTGTCGACCGTCACCGCCGGAATCACGGCGAGCGCGGCCGCCTCCGGGCGGTCGACCGGATCGGCCTCGGGTATCAGCTGCTGGCTGGCGAACGTGGCGACCTCGGACGCCGGCTGGAGCGACACGAACTCGAGGTCGAGCCCCTCCGACACCGGTGTCAGGTCGAGCCGTGCGGGCTCGGACAGCCACACGGTCAGCCGAGACACCCGCTTGCCGAACTCGTCGACGTGGCTCAACTCGGCTCGCTCGATGCCCAGCTCGCGTGCTTCGAGGACCGCGGCGTGCTCATCCCAGCCGGCCTCCGACATCTCCACGATCCAAACCCCTGGTTGCGGCGAGTAGTGGACCGTTTCGATCTCGCCGGTCGCACGGAGATGGATCACAACCCCGGACGCCCCCGTTTCCGCCTCGAGACCACGGATCATCGGGAGGGAGTCCGCTGCGGAGGCGACCATGCCGATCGTCACCAGCACAGAGGCCGCCATCACCACTGGGATGCGGACGTGTCTGATCATCATGCCATCCCCCAAAAATTCCTTCATTAGTACACGAGCTCCCGCACGACCTCTTCGTACGGTCGGATCTGCTTCGGATCTTCTGCTTGCTGTTTGAATACCACCCTGTCCGGATAGATCTCCTTCACCTCGCCGTTGTAGAGCTTGGTTCCGGGCCGGATGATGTAGGACAGATTGTCTCGCCCCTGCACGAACGCGAGGATGCCGCTCGGGGTCTGGATGATCCCCTCGACACGCAGCTCCTCGACCAGCATGCCCGCCAGGCCGGGCGGCCGGACCTTGCCCGACCCCACCTCTTCCTCTTCGAAGCCTTCCTGAAGCGACCGGAACGGATCCCGTCGGCCGGCGGGGTCATAGCTGAAGATCCCCCCCTGCATGACCTCCTGATCGCCGCGCAGGATCTGCTCGATCCCGGACACGTCGACCTCCTCGTCGAGGTCGAGGGGAGCCGGTTCCTCCTCCTGGGCACCCACCGTCGGGGGCCCGAGCCCGGCCAGTACCAGCGCCAGGCCCAACGTCAACCACCATCGGGCTCTCATGGCGTCTGCCCTTCCTCTTTGTAGATAAACGTCTTCTGCGTAAACCGCGCGTGAATGGTGAAGTGCTCTCCCTCGTTCCGTCTCAGGGGAGTTATCTGCAGGTCGTCGACGTTGATGATGCGCGAGAATCGGCTCAGGCTGTCGAAGAACATACCGAGCTCGTGGTAGGTCCCGTCGAGCTCGACCCGAATCGGCCACTCCATGTAGAAGTCCATGTCGATGAAGTCGCCCGGCGTGAATCGGGTGAGCCGGAAGTGGCCCCGCTCGGTGAGCTGCTTGGACCGCTTGAGCAGCGCGTCGGTCTCGCGTTTCGTGGGCAGGATTTTGCGCAGTCGGTCGAGCTCGAGCTCGAGGTTCTTGATGTCCTCCTCGAGCTTGGGCAGGTCGGCCTTGGCAGCGCGACCCTTTTCGATCTCTCGCTCCAGTTCGTCGATGGTGGTCCGGAGGTTGCCGATCTCGGTCTGCATGTCCTTGAAGACGTACATCTGGAGGACGACGAACAGTGCAATCCCGAGGACCGCGCCGACGATGACGGCCACATACCACGGCTTGTCGTTGAGATCGATGGCCATGGCTGCCTCCCTAAGAACCGGCGTCCCGGTTCGCCGCTGCGATCTCCGGCGGTGTGTAGGTGAAGTTGCAGTTCATCGTGAAGGTGAAGGTGTCTCCCTTGGACCGAGCCAGGTCCTTGAGCGAGGGCTCCTTGAAGAACGGCGACGATTCGAGGTTCGAGTAGTAGTTGGCGATGGCGTTCTCGTCCATCCCGACCCCGCGCAGCTCGAGGTTGGTGCCCTTCATGACCATCCGCTCGAGCCAGACCAGGTCGGGCAACGCACGCGACACCTCGTCCATGATGCGCACCGGTCCGGTCTGGTTCTGCTTGAGCTGGTTGATGACCGCGATCTTGTGACGTAGCCGCTCACGCTTGCTCTCGAGCTCGTCCACCTTCTCGATGTAGGGCAGCAGCTCGTCACGCTCGATCTGCTTCTCCTGCTTGACCTGGCGGAGGTTGTCCCTGGTGTTCTTCAGCAGCAGCCACCGGGTTCCGATTGCGACAAGGGCAATTCCGAGAACGATCAGCAACAGAATGTCGCCCTGCTTTGCCCCCAGCGAGAACTCCGGCCGCTTGCGTCTCTTCGCCGCCGCGGCAGGTACCTCTGCAACCAGGTTGATCTTGATCATGTCATCAATCTCCGACCGTCCTGACCGCCAGCCCCACCGCCACTGACATGGCGGGGGCGTGTCGGTTGATCCACTCCGGATCGAAGTCCGATTCTGAGTAGCGGATGTTCCGGAACGGGTTCATGATCTCCACATCGACCTGGAACCGCTCCTTCAGCACCTCTTCGAGATTCAGCACCTGTGCGCTGCCGCCGGCCAGCACCAGCCGGTCCAGCCGGTCCACCGACGAGGTCGCGACGAAGAAGTCGATCGTCTTCTGCATCTCGGCCGCCAGGTCCTCGGACACGCTGTTGAGCACCCCCATCACCTGTTTCAGCGAGTGCTCGCCGACCTGGTCACCGAGCTTCAGCCGCTCCGCGTCCTCGCGTGGCAGGTTGAGTTCGCGCTGGATTGCCTCGGTGTACTGATTGCCGCCAAATGCCACGTCACGCCAGAAAATCGACGCGCCTCGGTGCAGCACGTTAATGTTCATCACCGAGGCGCCGATATTGACCAACGCCGCCGTTTCACCATCGACCGAGTAGTTCGCCTCAAACGCGTTCTGAAGCGCGAACACGTCCACTTCGACCAACACCGGGTCCTTGCCCGCTTGAACGATGACAGAAGTGTAGTCGGCGATGCGGTCTTTCTTCACCGCCACCAGCAGCACATCCATGGTGTCGCCGGCACCGGAATCCAGCACGACATAGTCGAGGTTGACGTCATTAATATCGAACGGAATGTACTGCTCCGCCTCCCACTGAATCGACTCCGCCAGCTCGGAGTCGGTCATCGATGGAAGCTGGATCTTCTTGATGATCACCGAGTGGCCAGACAGTGATCCACCGAAGTTGGGATTCCGAATGTTGTTGTCCGCTATCAATCGAGACAGCGCCTCGACGACCAGCGAGGAATCCATGATTGCCCCGTCGACAATTGCCTCGGGAGAGAGATTCGCGATTGCGGCATGGAGGAGTTGGTACTCGTCGTTTTTGAGCGGCTTCAGTTCGACGATCTTGATAGATGACGAGCCAACATCGCAGCCGACTACCTGGCGTTTTCTTTTACCAAACACGGCTGTCCACCCTTGTTACGGATTTGAATCCGAGGTTGGCCATATCCCCTCTATTAAGCAGGCTAGCAAAGGGCAATTGTACTGTCAAGAACAAGCGAACCAGCATGATAGATGCTCCCCAGTTTCGCCCTGGAGGCGATCGGTCGCATCACCATTGTCCCCGGAACCGTGGCATTGAATACACTTTCGGTCGAAAATCGTTTGGTCAGAAATCGAAACGAGTTTCAAAGATTGCGGCGATATTTTCGGTGCGATTTTTTTATGCAAGTAACTCCGACGTCTTGACCTGTTTTTGCGTGATGAAGATCAACTCGGAGGCCTCAATCCTGTCACGAGGACTTGATTTTCGGCCTTCAGTGTGGTATTCAAACCAACCCCCATCAGGGGTCTCTGGAGGATTCACGATGGCGCAGCGATGCGAAATCTGCGGCAAGGGCCCGATGACGGGCAGCAACATCTCACACGCTCACAACGTCACCAAGAGGCGTTGGTTGCCGAATCTCCACCGCGTTCGCGCCATGGTGGACGGCAGACCCACCTACATCAAGGTGTGCACCCGCTGCATCCGTTCCGGCAGGGTGGTGAAGGCACCGCGGGTCCGGGCGAGAGTGAGCGCGTAGCGGCAGGACCACGCCTCCCGGCCAAACCACAGCGACACGGAGACACAGAGCCCCCACCCACCCAAGGAAGGGCGCCCCAGGGGTCAGAGGCTCGGTGCGAACGGCAGGCCCGTGACAGCGCCTCCTGCGGGGTGCCGTCTTTCACAATGTTGGGGCCACCGCCGCCACGGTAGGGTGGCTCTTCGGGTCACAACATTGTGACAGGGGGCACCCGCGGGGAGCGCGCGCGGGAGAGACCGCCTCGGGGGTCAGACAATCGACGCGAACACTAGGCCGACGACAGCGCCTCGTGCGGGGTGCCGTCTTTCACAATGTTGGGGCCACCGCCGCCCGGCGGGGTGGTTCTTCTCGGTCCCAGCATTGTGACAGGGGGCACCCTCGGGAAGCGCCTTGGGGAGAGGGCGCGTCGGGTGTCGGACAGCCGTTGCGACTGCCAGCCTGAGACGGGGGCTTCGTACCTTGGTGCCTTCGTGGTTCTTTCGGGAACAGGAACGGGATCGGGGACGGGGACGGGGACGGAGGAGGGAGGATGGCTCAGGGAGCCTGACCGCGCCGCTCCACCTGCAGCATCCCGTTCAGGGACTGCAGCCGATCCATGATTCGGGCCAGGTGCGGCGCGTCCCGCACGACGATGGTCATGGCGGCAAATCCGGTGTCCTCCTCTTCGGTCCGGAGCTGACAGCTCAGGATGTCGCTGCCCTCGGCCGAGATGGTCTGCGAGATCGAGGCCAGCATGCCCGAGCGGTCGCGGAACATCATGTCGACGTCGACCCGTGACGGTATCGCGCGGCCGTCACCGGCGTCAGACGCCCACCGCACCTCGATCTCGCGCTCCGGGTGGTACAGCAGCTTCTTGACGTTCGGGCAGGAACGCGAGTGGACGGCTACTCCCTTGCCGCGCGTCACGTAGCCGACGATCTCCTCACCCGGCAACGGCTTGCAGCACTTGGCGACGTAGACCAGGAAGTCGGCGTCACCGCTGATCTCCAGAACCGGCGGCTCGGCGCCCGCAGCCTCCGCCACCGCCGGCGCGGTGTCCGGCCTGCGGTCGGTCGCGCGCTCACCCTCTTCCAGCCCGCCCGCAACGCTGCTTGCCTCGATCTTGCCGAAGCCGATCGCGGCCAAGAGATCATCCTCGCGGCCGAGTCCGTGCGACGTCAGCACATGGGCCAGACGCTCGCCGCCGCTCACCTTGCGCCACGTGGTGCCGAGCTTGCGCAGCTCGCGCTCCATCAGCTTGCGCCCCACCTCGACCGCTCGATCCTTCTCCTCGCGCTTGAGCCACGTCCGGATCTTGGACCGCGCCCTCGTGGTCCCGACGATGCCGAGCCAGTCGTGATGGGGCCGCTGCTGCGGCGACGTGGTGATCTCCACGATGTCGCCGTTCTTGATCTCGGTCTTGATCGGCACCCAGCGACCGTTGACCCGCCCACCGACACATGTGTGGCCGACCTCGGAGTGGACCCGATATGCGAAATCGAGGATCGTCGCCCCGCGGGGGAACGAGAACACGTCACCGCGGGGGGTGAAGCTGTAGACCTCGTCGGGATAGAGATCCACCTTGAGCGAGTCGAGGAACTCGCGTGGCGACGAGCTCTCGAAGTCGTCCAGCAGGCCCCGCAGCCAGGCCACGCGGGAGTCCTCTGCCCGGGCGTGAGATCCCTGCTCCTTGTAGCTCCAGTGCGCGGCGATGCCGTACTCCGCGATCTTGTGCATGTCCCAGGTCCGGATCTGGATCTCGAACGGTTGCGCCTCCGGTCCGACCACCGTGGTGTGGATCGACTGATAGGCGTTCGGCTTCGGGATGGCGATGTGGTCCTTGATCCGTCCCGGGACCGGCGACCACTCCTGGTGGATCAGGCCCATCGTGGCGTAACACTCGGCCACCGACGACACGACGATCCTGAATCCCAGCACGTCGAACACGTCAGTCACGTCCACTCGCTGCCGCTTGAGCTTCTGGTAGATGGAGTAGAGGTGCTTGACACGGCCGTAGATGGTCGCCTCGATGCCGTGACTCTCCAGCAGCTCGCCGATCTCCTCGCGGATTTCGGAAAACCAGCGATCCGCCACCGCCGCCCGTTCCTCGACCTGACGCTCGAGCTCCTCTGCCTCGGTGGGGTGCAGGTACCTGAAGCAAAGGTCTTCGAGCTCGAACTTGATGGCACCGATTCCGAGCCGGTTGGCGATCGGGGCGTAGATGTCCAGGGTCTCTCGCGCGATCGCCACCTGGCGCTTGGGCGACAGGAAGCCGAGCGTTCGCATGTTGTGCAGCCGATCCGCCAGCTTGACCAGGATCACCCGCACGTCGTCCATGGAGGCCAGCAGCAACCGGCGGAAGTTCTCGGCCTCGGTCGCCTCCCGGCTGGAGTAGCTCGACTCGAAGGTCGACATCTTGGTCAGCGCCTCCACGAGGCGGGCGATGTCATCGCCGAACTCGAGCCGGAGCTCATCGCTGGTGGTGGCGGTGTCCTCGAGGATGTCGTGCAGCAGACCGACCACGATCGCCGTCTCGTCGAGCTCCATCTGCGCCAGGATCCACGCCACCGTCAACGGATGGGTCAGGTAGTCCTCGCCAGACCGTCGCACCTGCCCCTGGTGGCGGTTGGCGGAAAACACGTAGGCGTGGCGCAGCAGATCCTCGTCGAAGTCCGTTCGGTACTGCTCGACGCGGTTGAGGATGTCCTCGATGCGGATCTTCTCCGCCGTGCTCATCCTTCAATTTTACCCCCGGGGTCAAGGAGACACGATCTCAGACCCCCGTCCCTGCCGTCGCTGGTGGCCGGTCGCTGGATCCCCCACCCGCCCAGGGGATGTGGGGATGTGGGGGTGAGGGGGTGAGGGAGTGAGGGCCCCTGCCCGCCCGACCTGATGCCAGATCCCAGAATCCAGACCACCTTCCCGCCCGGAGCAACCTCGCGCTCGTCATCCTCATCGGCATCGTCATCGTCATCGACAACCATGAGAGCGACGGGGACAGACCCCCTCGGGTGTCAGACAGCCGGTGCGAACAGCAGCCCGACCACATCGCCCCGTGCGGGGTGCCGTCTTTCACAATGTTGGGACCGAGGTCACCGCAGTGGCTCGTCGCTATGGGTCCCAACATTGTGACAGGGGGCTCCCGCGGGAAGCGCGCCGGGAAAAGACCCCCTCGGGTGTCAGACAGCCGGTGCGAACAGCAGCCCGACCACATCGCCCCGTGCGGGGTGCCGTCTTTCACAATGTTGGGACCGAGGTCACCGCAGTGGCTCGTCGCTATGGGT
>JBFELO010000124.1:0-13727 GCA_041552055.1 Candidatus Sulfomarinibacteraceae bacterium
GAATCACCAGCCAGCAGGCCTTGACTCTCGACTCTTGACTCTTAACTGGGCGGGTGGGCGGGCGCTACTCGATCTCCGTCGGCTGAGGTGCGTTCGACCGATACACTTCCAGGACCGTCATCGACACGCGATCGATCGAATCGACGGTGACCGGCGGTCGCTGGACCCGCCCCACCCGCATGACCTCGCCGAGCTCGCCGTCGAGGCGCCCGGCGAGGATGAGCGTCTGCGGCTCACCCTCGGAGCGGTACTCGACGCTGAGCTGGATATCGGCCCGGCAGCCCTCGCGCTCGCGGCACTCGAGGAGGCAGGACCAGTCGGTGTAGCTCGGGTTGGGGGTGCCGCGCATGCCGACCAGGAGCACATCGAGATCGGGCGAGGCGAGATCGATCGTGTCCACGGGGATCGCGTCCGGAATCGTCACCTGCTGCGGCTCCGGCAACGGCCGATTGGCCTGCCACACGCGCCACAGCCACAGGCCCGCCGCGACCACCACGACGAGCCCGATGGCGACCGCCACCACGGCCTTGCGGTTCGCCATCGCTACTCGATGGGCGTCGGCTGCGGCCGGACGTCGGCGCCGGTCACCCCGCCGGTCTGCACCGGCAAATTGCCGGGGTGGCCCGCGCCTCCGCCCCAGTTCTGAGTCGGCCTGAAGTCGGGTTCACGCCTCGTCTCCCGCCGCATCCAGATCACGCTCGCGCGCACGTCGGGCTGGGCCTTCCCCTCGGCCACCTCGGCCGCGAAGCTGTGGGTGAAGACACCGCTCTCGTCCGGGCCGAGGGCGCTGCTCACCATCACCTCGCCCTGCCATGGCTGGCCTCCCGGGACCGCGGCAGCCGCTTGCAGCTGGACGCGGACGTTGTTGACCATGGCCGGCGTGCGGTTGACGACCTCGCCCTCGACGGTCCACCGTCCCTCGCCCGCGGGGCTGACGCGGATGCTGTTGAGGACGACGCCGCCCCCCTGCTCATAGCCCTCCGGGACGCCGCCTTCCGAGCCCGTGCCCTCGTCGGCCTCCTCACCCTCGCCGAGAACGCCGCTGCCGCGTACGTGGCGGACATCGCGGTCGGTGATCTTGAGGCTCGAGCCGTCGTCCTCGCCGACGGTCGACGCGTCCTTGAGCTTCCGGTTGCCCGAAAGCGTGCCCTCCGCCCCGGCGGCCTTTCCCGCCTCCGCATCCGGGGGGCCGGCTGCGGCGGCCTCGGCCGCACGCAGCGCGTCGAGGTCGACGTCGGCGACGTCGTAGGCCACCTGGGCGCCGTTGGGCAGCGTGATCATGATGTAGGAGCCGGTCAGCCGGTAGCTCTCGGCGGTAATCACGGTGCCGTCACGCATGGTGATGTCCACCGCCGCCGCCGTACCGGCGATCAGCAGCACGAGCGCGAGGCTCTGCACAACCCGCGGCATGGCTCAGTCCTGCCGCCAGTTGGTCACCACATGGCCGGTGACGTTCGGGAACTCCTCGGTCTCGCCCTCCGTCGCTTTGCTCTCGGTAAAGGTCACGTAGGTTGTCCCTCCGATCGTGTAATCCTCGACACCAGTATATATGTCGTCGTTCTCGCTGTAGTCGCCCAGGCCGCACTCGAACCACAGATCATAGGCACGGCCGATGCCGGCGGCCTTGCAGATGATCTCCTCGCCGAGGGCCAGGTTGGGCGTCGGCGTGGGGGTCGGGGTCGGCCCGCCGGCCGACGGAATGCACTCGTCGGGCACGTTGTGGGTGGCGAAGACGTTCGGCGTCGGGTCGAAGGTCGGGAAGAGGACGTGGCCGTTGATGACCGTGGCGTCGTAGACCACCTTCTCGTTGGGCCGCAGGCTGAGGTACCAGCCGTAGTTTCCGTTCGCGGGGTCGAGGGCCGAGTTCTCGCAGTCGAAGTCGCCGTCGAGCTCGTCGTAGTTGATGGCGACGAGATCGTTCTTGTTGCGGGTGTCAGTGTCGCCCACGTCGAGCAGGAAGTAGAAGTGATCGACCGGCAAGCCGACGTCGTCGTAGAAGTCGAGGTCTGCGCGGTCGCCACTGCCGAGGGCCACCGCCCAGGTGTAACCGGACCCGTCGAAGAGGGCGGGCACCGTGACCGGCCGGGTGAAGAACTGCTGTCGGTCGTTGAAGCCGGGGCCGCCCGAGGAGATCGTGCGGAAATCGAAGATCCGGGTCAGGGTCCCGGCGCCGCCGCCGGTGGCGCCCGAGTCTTCCGGACCCGGGAACTGGATTCGATACACGCTCCCATCGGAGTCGCCGAAGTAGATGCGGTCGTGGAAGCCGTCGATGTCGGAGTCGAGCGCGGTCGGGCTCCCGGGCGCCGACACACCGACGTTGACCTTGTAGACCTCGCTGCCGTCGTCGATCTTCACGCCGTAGATGAAGTTGCCGGTGTAGTCGGCCTGCTGGCGATCCCAGCCGCCGCCGAAGAAGGCGACGTACTCGTCATCCGGGTTGGTGGGATCGGAGCTGTTGTAGACCGCAATGCGCGCGATGGCCGGCTTGGACCACGTCCAGCCGAGATCCCAGAAGGGCGAGCACTGGGCGCCCGTCAGCCCCAATGGGCAGTTCCCGTCGTCGTCGTCCGTGTCGAACCACTCCCACAGGACCATCGGATAATCGCCGTCACAGCCGCTGGTGGTGCCGTCGATGCAGTCGGGGAACTGGTCGGAGGGGACCGTCGGCTCGTAATCGGGCGCCGATCCGATCGGGTCGGGCTGGGTGATGTCGAGGCCGACCATGCCGCGGCCGCCGCGGCGCATGGTGGCGATCGCCACCGTCCGCCACTCACGGTTGGTGTCGCCGTCATGGTCGATGAAGACGTCGCTGACCGCGATCAGACCGTCGACCATGTACTGCTGGGTCTCGCCATAGGTCATGCCGTAGAGCTTTCTCGCCACCGCGTGCGGCATGAAGGCGAGGAGCTCTGAGCCGTTGCCGAGGTCGTGCTGTTCGTGGTAGGTCTCGCCGGTGCCAGAGCGGTCACGGTCCCAGATGCCGCCGTCGAAGAAGTGGAGGAGGCCGTCGTTGGCGCCGGCCACCACCACCCGCCGCCGCTTGGCGTGGGTCTCCATGAAGGAGGGGTAGTCGTGGGCCGAGCCGTAGCCGTAGTCGAAGTAGAACATCGACCGGTTGGGCGGGCTGACGACCACCGGTTGCGAGTGGAAGATGTCCCCGAGAGCGGGGTAACCGTCCGGTCTCGCAGGAGTCCGCGGATCCGGTGTCGCACCGGTGTCGTTGTCCATCCAGATGCCGCGCACGAAGTTGACGACCTCCTGGGTCTCGAGGTTGGTGACGCCACCGGGGACGTCCATGATGGTCTGCAGGTAGAGGCGGAGCGTCGCGTTGGTCGTGACCTCGGTCAGATCGTGGCGCGTCCAGCCGGTTCCGGCGCCGCTGAGGTCGAAGGCCGACATCATGACGGGCCGGACAGGGGTGAAGGCGGCGAGCTGCGCGGACAGCCTGGCCGCCGCATTCCACTCGTCACCGCTCACCGCCTCGACCACCAGCTGCGAGGCGTCGACCTCACAGTCGTTGTCGACCGGCAGGGTGGGCTGGCTCTCGTCGAGCATGAAGCCGTAGAGGTTGCCCGGCCACAGCGACGACTCTCGCTTGCCCTGGAAGAAGGGGTAGACGACCAGGAAGTCCTGCTGGCTCGCCGGGCCGCCTCTGGACGACGGCGGCGGCGACACCTTGAAGGGGGTGAAGACCCGCGCCTCGTCGGTGTTGAGCTGGTTGAGCACGCCGTAGAGGGCGTTCTTGAGCTCCCTCGCGTTGCGCGCACCGAAGTACTCGCCGTCGGTCTTGTCGGAGATACAGGTCAGCTGTGGCGGCGCGGCGGCCAGGGCCTCGGAAAAGCCGATGGTGAAGATCGGCACCGGCTCGATGCCCTGCTCCGGGTTGGCGAAGAGATCGGCCGCCTGGCTCGGATCACAGGCGAAGGTCCCCGGCGTCGCACAGGTGTCCGCACCGTCGGTGATCAGAATCACGTACCACTTGCGGCAGTCGGCGAGGGGGTCGATCTCCCACCGGCCGCCGGGCTGGCGCTCCGAGATATACCAATCGTAGGCGTCCATCAGCGATGCGCCGATCGGGGTCGCGCCGTCGGCGACGATCGGCACCGGGTTGTAGGTGCCGCTCAGCTCGTCCTCGTCGAAGTCCGGCGACCAGGTGAAGGTGCCGGCGCCGTCCGACACCAGGTCGACGGCCGTCGCAGTGTCCTCGAGGAAGTGCCGGACCTTGGTCAGATCCGACGCGATGACCGGCAGCGGCAGGTTGACGAGCAGGCGCCAGCCGTCGCAGTAGGTGCCGGTGTCCAGCGGATCGGGCGAGGTCGTGTTGACGTCGATCTTGCGCGCCGGAACGTTGCGGCCGGCCGAGTAATCGATGAGCCCGCCCTCGTAGAGGAGCTTGAACTTGAGGGGCTCGACGTTCTCGTCGGTCCAGGCCGTCCACTCACTGCACTCGGGCCCGGGGGTGGGAGTGGCGGTCGGCAATGCCGTTGCGGTCGGCACGGGGGTGGGGGTGCCGCAGGAGCCCCAGGTCGAGATCTCGACGTTGTCGAAGAAGTTATAGGTGGTGCTGGACGAGCTGTTCGAGCCCGAGAAAACGCCGACCGCTCCCGCCGCCGGCTCCGGCCCGTCGGAGGGGTCCCAGAGCCAGGTCATGGCAGTCGTCCAGCCGATCTCGGAACAGGAGCCAGAGGCGCAGTCGAACTGCTTGAACTGCACCTGGACGTAGCCGCAGTAGTAGTCGAGCCGGATCCGGTAGCAGAAGTCCTCGAACACAGATCCGCGGCCGGCGGGCCACGTCGGGTCGAAGTTCATATCGATGACGCCGGTCTGGAGGACGGTGTCGACGCCGGCGGTGCGCTTGATGAGCACGTAGTTTGAGAGGGAACCAGTGGCTCCGTCGTCGGGGATGTCGTCGATGTGGAACAGGTAGCCGTCATCGACGACATTGTCGCCGTTGCTGTCGCTCGCGGCCCAAACGACACCTGCCCGACCCTCCGGATCGTCCCTCAAGACGAAGTCGAACTCGACCCGGATGTTGGTCCGGTCGGCGACCGGGATCGAGCCGCCCGACAAAACCGCATCCGGGAAGAGGATGCTCTGACCGGCTCCGGGCGGCAGATGCGTGTTGGTGGTGCGGAGAAAGAAGGAGCCACCGCTGGTCCAGCGGAGAGTGTCGCCCGGGCAGGGGCCTTTGATCGCGGACAGATCCGCGTTGTTCTGGAGGAGCCAGTCACCGGCACTGCCGTAGGGGTCCCAGTGGTACTCGGTCCAGGCGACCGGAAATGTGTCGACGCTGCCGGCATCGAAGGTGTCAACAAAGATCTGGGTCGGCGAGCCGCCCGGGAGCTGGGCCGCAGCCGTCCCCGCCCAACAAAGGACGAGGAGAGCGCAGGCAGCGGTCAGGAGGCCGCGGTGGGCTTGAGGGCGAACGGTGTGTCGTTTGATAGTCATTTTCAACCTCCCGCCCTACTCGATGACATTCGGCGTCGGCGTGTTGGTCGGCGCCGGGGTGTTGGTCGGCGGCGGTGTCGCCGGCACCGGTGTGTTGGTGGCCGCCGGTGGCGGTGTGTTGGTGGCCGCCGGAGGCGGGGTGTTGGTCGCCACCGAAGGCGGTGTGTTGGTCCTGGTCGGAGTGTTCGTCCACGACGGGTCCGGCGTGTTGGTCGGCGGTCGCGGAGTCGCAGTCGGCGTCCGCGTCGGGGTTTGGAGCGTGTAGGTCGCACAATCGGTGAGCACACATTCAAAGGCGCCGCCGTCATAGTCGGGGAAATTGAAGGTCAGCGAGACGCAGGTCGTGCCGATCCAGGATGTGCCGGTGTTGAGATAGGCGTCCCAGTCGTTGTCGTCGTAGTTACTGCTCTCGCTCAGCGGCGGAATGTACATTTCGGAATCGAGGCAATCGCTGTTGTGGCCGGGTGGAGATGGGTCGGCGTAGGGAGGCCCAATACCCGTGAACGGATGGCTGGTGATGTTGTCGTGCCAGTACTGGTCCTGGCACATGCCATCGAAGCGCAGGTAGTTGATGTAGGGGGCCGAGGACTGCGACTCGGTGTCGTCCCACAAGATCTGAGTCTCGATGAGGTAGGCGCGGTAGTCGGTCTCGTTGTCGACCTCGAGGTTGATGCGGTTCATAGCGCTCGTCGAGCGGTCGAGGTCGTCGGAGATGTAGAGACCACCAACAGCATCGCAGATGGGCGGCGCCGGCGTCGGGGTGTTGGTGGCGACTGGGGTGTCGGTGGGGGTGTTGGTGACGGTCGGGGTGTCGGTCGGGGTATCGGTCGGGGTCGGGGTGTCGGAGGGGGTCGGAGTGTAGGTCGG
Organism: Candidatus Sulfomarinibacteraceae bacterium; assembly: GCA_041552055.1. GTDB lineage: Bacteria > Acidobacteriota > Thermoanaerobaculia > Thermoanaerobaculales > Sulfomarinibacteraceae > JBFELO01. The sequence goes on from JBFELO010000124.1 coordinate 6,316, forward strand.
GGTGCGCAGCGTGGCGCACTCGCGCAGCGAGATCTGCTCGACCGAGTTGACGTAGAGCACCCAGTCGTTGGCCGCGTCTCCGTCGTAGTCGTCGTCCCAGGTGCCGTCGAGGTCGTAGTCCTCGAGCATGATGTCGGCTTCCAGCCGGTTGCCCACCGGCACCTCGTCACCGCTCATCGGCACGCCGTCAGGATCGCTGATGCTGAGCACGTGGTTGTCGGCGCCGTCCACGGGATTGACGGTCGGGATCTCGAGCCGCACCCGGCGCCGGTAATCGACTCTCTTGCCGACATGGCCGGGAACGGTCCCCGTGTTGTCCTCCCAGGAGACGAAGCAGCCGTCGTCGGGGCTGAGGATCGGGTCGACGACCGTCTTCCAGGGCACGCAGTTGTCGAAGCGGTTGGTCGAGAGGTTGCCGTAGTACCACGAGTCGGTGATCATCTTGTTCATACCGTCGCGCGCGCCGGTGTCATAGAAGGGGAAGAGGCCGTCCCCGCACAGCGTCTCGTCTTCGACCGCGTCATAGATGCAGCTCCCGAAGTAGACCGGCATCAGGTCATAGGGGAGTAGCGGGTCGGCGTCGAAGGCGCGGACCGGTCCGTAACGATTCTGGACATCGACCGCGCCGAGCGAGGGATCGAAGTAGGGCTTGAAGCCGATCATCGAGCCCTGGTAGATCTCGGAGGGGTTGTCGAGCGAGAGGCCGGTGAAGGTCTCGGCATAGCCGAAGCGGTAGGTGTAGTTCTGCTCCATGAGGTGGAAGTGGTCGGTGCGGTAGGCGGGCGTCGCCAACGTGTCGTCCCAGAAGCCGATGCCCTCGTAGACCCAGTGCTTGGTCTGGATCGGCCACCCCGGGGCCGCCGGCGGCGCCTGAGCGTAGCCCGCGAGCACGTAGTTGGCGTCGGTGACGTCGCCCAGGAACTCGCGCAGCACCCGTTTGGCGATGCCCATGCGCGAGTACGGGTCGTCGCCGGCGCCCGGCACCATCCCGTACTTGACGATGGAGTTCATCTGGTAGCCGGGCTCCTCCGGGCTCCCCACCATCGACTTCGAGGTGTCGAGGATGAAGATCAGATTTGGAGGTGCCGCCAGCTTGCGCAGGAAGTCCCTGTCGTCGGCCACCGCCGTGCCGGCCAGCAGCGCGGCCATCGCCAGCGCCAGCCATGCTGTGGAGAGTTTGTTCAATCTCATAACAGCCCCCTCGAGCTCCGCCTCAGTAACACAGGTCCACGGGTACGAACTGGTCCTCCATGAACGGGAAGGACGAGACGTCGGCTTCCACCGCGGCGCGGGTCAGGCCGGCGAGACCGCCGATGGTCCGCTCGGCATCGCTGCGGAGGTGGAAGTGACGGGTTTGAAATTCGGGAAATGACGACGGCACGCCGTTGGCGATCACCGGGGTCGCCGGCTGCGACTCGCAGAAGTCGGAGATGGTGACGGTGAACTGGCCCTTGAGCATGCCGGAGAGGTTCGGGTCGTCCTCGAGGACGAAGGAGCCCGGCGTGCCGATGGCGCCGAGCTGGATCATCTCGATCTGCATCATGGCGCCGGCGTCAGCCGCGTACAGCGCCTTGGTCACCCAGCGGTCGGTGCCCGCCGCCTGCAGACCGAGTGAGGTCTGGAGGAGGAGCCCCATGCCGAGGAAGACCAGCACCAGCGAGACCATCAGCGCCATGATGAGCGCGGCGCCGCGCTCGCCCGATCGCTCGTGGTCTCTTTCGACGGTGGTGATTCGAATCTCCATCGTGCCTCCGTCAGAACAGGTAGTTGCGCAGCGCCGCGGCGACCTCGATGCGTCGCCACTTGGCATTGCGGTTGACCAGGCTGGCATCCATGTCCTCGACCTGGAAGGTGACTTCCGGCTCGACCCAATCCGGAACCTCGCGGCTGGTCCTTCCGAGGACCGTGATGCGCATGCCGATGACCCGGTTACCGGCGATCTGCGCCGCGGTCGGGGCGGCCATCCAGGCGTCGACCTGGCTGTCGTTGTTGTTGTCCACCCCGAGGGCCACCTGCAGGCTGCCGATGTTCACCGCCACCGGCTCCGAGGAGGCACCGGTGGCGTCAGCACGCATCCGCTGCAGCGTGCGGTCCGGCGCCACATAGTAGGTGTAGGATTCGAAGACCCCGACCCGGTAGACGTCGAAGGTCACGGGCGTGACCGAAGTCCCTGACCGGTTGAGGCCGCTCCACTGGGCGGTGCCCGCCCCGAAGTTGATGGCCAGCGTGCGATCCGGCGCGGTGCCGGTGAAGGCCGAGCCGGCAGCGATCTGTCCGACCGCGTACTCGCCCTGGTCCATGCGGCCGACGAAGAAGAGGCCCCGTCCCTCGAGACCGTTGACGTCGACCAGGTTGAAGTTGTCGTTGATGACCTCGCCGGCGTCAGACTCGCGGATCGTGATGACGCCAGAGCCGAGATCGGTGCGGTCGGTGAAGAAGGGAGCGATCTCGAACAAACCTCTGACGGTGAGGACGTCCGAGCCCTCGACGACGTCGACGCTGCCGAAGGGCGTGGTGGCGGTGCCGCCGGTGACGTTCGACACGAGCTCGCCCGCCATCCACTGATCGGAGCCACCGACGTTGGCGGCGAAGGGCAGGGCCGCCGAACCCATCATGCGTGCGGTGCGCATGATGTGGTAGGCCGCGAAGCGCACGTTCTCCTGGGTGTCTGCGAGCGATGTCTCGACCACCGAGATCTTGGACGATGTGTCGAGCAGGTTGAGGAGGCCGATCATGATGATCGACAGCAGCGCGATGACCACCAGCATCTCGATCAGCGTGAAACCCTTGTCGTTGAACCGCATGGTCTTATCCCGGGATTTTGAGGCTGGTCACGGTCAGCACCCGCCGGCCGCGCAGCACCTGGTTGGTCGAGCTCACGGTCATCGAGATCCGCTTGAGGTTCGGCGTCTCGCCCGCCGTCGCCTCGGTCCAGCTGCCGCCGCTGGCCTCGGTCCAGTTCTGGATGATGTAGTCCTCGACGGTGTAGGTGATGACGAAGTTCTGGTTGATCGGCGTCCACGTCTGCGGCGTGCCGCCGGTGTCGTTGAGCGCCGAATCGGTGAAGGCGCGGGCCTGCAGCGCCTCGAGGGCGAAGCGGGCCTCCGACGCGAGCAGCGCATAGTCGTGGCCCGATGCGTTGACCACCATCGCGTGCGAGAAGAGACCGGCGATGCCGAGGGCGACAAAGCTGAGGATCACCATCATGATGAGGATCTCGATTAGCGTGAAGCCTTCGCTGTTCTCGTGGACATGAGGTCTGCCGCCCATCAGTACCTCCAGAATCTCAGCTCTTCCGACCAGACGTCGTCGTAGGGGTTCCACATCTCCTGGGTCACGGTTCCCGAGCCGCCGCGGATCATCAGCCGGATGGTATTGAGGTGGAGATCACCAACCATCACTGCGCCCTGGCCGACGCCGATCGCGCCGCTGGCGTCGGCGATCGTGGTCCCGTTGGGCAAGAAGACGACCCCGCGCGCCGTGCCGGAGGCCGCCAGCTTGAGAAAGGGATTCCCCGTGTCCGGCGTGAGGTAATAGCCGTCCTTGACCAACCACCGCCCGACCTCTTCCTCACCGGCCGTCTGCAGCCCGTCGGCGTTGTCATCGACCCAAGCAACCATCAAGCCGCCCTCCTGGGTCGCATTGTCGTCGAGGACCTTCATGGCCACCCGACGGCTGTTCTTGACGGCGTTGACGCGCGCCACCATGGTCGCCTGCTGGACCATCCTGACCTCGCCCAGCAACCTGGCACGCACCCTCGAGCGCCACAGGATGGGATACCCGATCGCCAGCAGCAGGGCCATGATCATGATGACCACCAAGACCTCGTGCAGGGTGAAACCCCTCTCGGAACGCCTCAGTGGGCAGGACCGCGGCAGCAGTTCTGGGTACTTCATCATTCTTAGCATGCGGCCCCAGCCATAGGACCGTCAAGAGGCCCGCGCCGACCTTAAAAAACCTTTGACAATACGTGAATTAGCTCATTTCACCCCGATTCGACCCGGCGCGCCGCAAGGGGTCTCTCCGATCGGTCATCCAAAGCCCTACAGATTGGGTGTCTTGACAGTGATTGTTCACGATCTGAACACCGCCATCAGAGGCCGATCGAGGAGGAGCTTTGAGGGTTGAGTCTTGAATTATCGTCCGCCCACCCTGAGAACCGGGATGGTGGATGGGAATTCAAAATCTAAAACTCAAAGTTCGCCATTTAAAGGACTTGAGGTCAGTAGCGCCAGAAGCGGAGCTCATCCGACCAGACCTGGTTTTCCGGATCCCACATGTGTTGCACCACCGTGCCCGTCCCGGCCATGACGAGGAGACGAACATCGTTCTGGTTGGTGTCCGAGACGATCAACGCGCCCTGGCCGACGCCCACGCTGCCGCTGGCGCTCGAGATCGCCGTCCCGTTGCCGAGAAAGAGGACCCCGCGGGCCGCGCCGTCGAGGGTGTAGAGGAGGTTGGCGGCGTCGGGCTTGAGGATGATTCTTTCTTTCACGGTCCATTTCCCAATCACGGATTCATCGGGGAAGTCGACGGCTCCGTTCTGGTTGCCGTCCACCCAGGCGACCACCTGGCCGCCGTGCTGCGCCGCGTTGCCGTCGAGGAAGCGCAGGGCGACACCGTCTCCGTGGCGGAGGGCCGTGGCGCGGGCCACGGCGACCGCCTGTTTGAGCACCCCGACCTGGCTCATCATCCGCGCCCGCACCAGCGACCGTCGCATCATCGGGTAACCGATGGCCACCACCAGCCCGATGATCATCAGCACGACCATGATCTCCCACAGGGTGAAGCCGCGGTCGCGACGCGGTCTGCGGCAGGTCAAGCCGGTGCGAATCGTGGTTTTCATCCCTCCCAGCATGCGGCCCGGATCTGGCTCGCGTCAAGAGGTTAAGGGTAAAGAGTAAAGGGTAAAGAGCCTGCCAACCTCATCCCGCTCAGTAAATCGTGTCAACGACCTTAACTCTTAACCCTTAACTCTTAACTACTTGCAGCGAGATCGACGAGGATCCCTAGTCACTAACCGGCAGCTCGAACGCCCACACCTTCGAGCCGAGGTCGGAGACAAAGAGCGTGTCGCCGTAAAGCGCGAGGCCCGACGGGATGATGCCCTCATCCTTGAGGTCGATCTTCTTCGGCTTGCCCTCTTCCACCAGCCACATCGACTTGATCGGGGGATCGGTGACCAGCCACCGGTCCTCGGACAGCGCCAGGACCTGCGGACGCGAGTAGAAGTCGGCCCAGGCGTCGGGCAGAGGCACCACCGCCAGCGGCCGCCCCCGCCGATCCATCACCTGCAGGCGACGGTTGCCCGTGTCGCAGATCAGCAGGCGCCGCCGGTCGAGCCAGGTCAGCCCCACCGGCTCGACCAGCTGACCGGGCTCCGAGCCCTCGCCGCCGATGGTCTCGACCTTGGCGCCTCCGGCTGACAGGATCACGATCCGCTTATTGCCCGTGTCGGCGACCGCCACGCTGCCATCCTCCGCCACCGCCACCGCACGCGGGCCATACCAGCCCCCCTCGGGCGCGGGGAGTGGACGCACCATCTTCGACTGCGGGTTGTAAGCGAGAATGCGATGGTTCCACGTATCGCACACGATGAGCACCTTGTCCGGCGTCCAGGCGACAGATTCCGGCTGCTTGAGCGTTTCGGGCATGCCGCCTTCCAGGATCGACTGCTCGGCATCGAAGAGGATGATCTCGTTGAGGATGACGTCGGCGACCGCCAGGCGGCCGTCGTGCGAGGTACTGAGCCCGCGAGGTTCGAACATCCAGCCCTGGCCGAAGACGCGCGCTTTTTCCACCCCGAGAACGGAGGCCAGGTTGGCGGGTACCGCCGCCTCGCGGGTCGCCTCGATCTCCTCGTCGGTCCGTCGCAGGACAATCGTGTCGGTGGAGCCGACCGTGCCCCACGGGTGACGGGTGAAGATGTACCGCGCGACGTCGCCAAGGCTGGGTTTGAAGTCCTCGATCACCCACCAGGAGCGGAGGGGGATGCGGGTGCTCTCGTATCCGGGCCCGAGGCTGCGTCGCACCGACGGCTCCTTGTCGGGGCTGCACAGCACGATTGGTGGACGCTGCCCGACCTTTGGTTCCGACCACCGAACCGGCGTCCGCCGCCAGTACCAGGAGAGCGGCCAGCCGGCCTCACCGTCGACCGCGGCTGCCGGGTCCTCACCCGCGGCGGCGAGCTCGTAGCCCTCTTTGACGACCTGCTTCATCTCTGGCGAGGTCTGGACGTAGATGATCGCCTCGACCCGCTCAAGGTTGGGCGAGATCTCGTCGAGCACAAAGTTGGCGACGACGGCGGTGACGAGGGTTGCCGCGAGCCCGACGCTCGCCAGGGCGCGGCTCCACCAGACGCCGTGCGGCCCGAATGTGCGGGCCATCTGCAGCCCGGCCAGAGGCAGGAAGGCCCATACCTGGTGTACGCCGAGCCATGGCACTTTCTCGCCCAGATAGCAGTACATGGCGATCGAGGCCACACCAAAGAGCAGCAGCGACCACTCGACGGTCCGCATTTTCCGCCCGCGACGGATGGCCCAGGCGAAGGCGGCCACAATGGGCAGGAACTCGTAAAGGGCCAGCCGTGGCAGGTGGTACCAGGGCGGTCCGGCGACCCGTTCTATGCTGTGCTGCCCCCACCAGTACGAGATGGCCTTGTACGGGAAGAACCAGTCGCCCGGGTGGCGGAAGCCGACGGTGAAGAGCGGCACCGTCACCACCACTGCGGCCGCTACCGCGGAGAGGAGATGCCAGCGGTGGTCGACGATCCACTGCAGCGTCGCCGGCACCATCCGCCGGATGCCGCTGCGGATCAGCATCAGACCGAGCACGCCGCCGGTGAGCGCCGCCGTGACGAAGGCGTTTTCCTTGGTGGCGAAGGCGAGGCCGACCCACACTCCGAACCACACCCACGCCCGGGTGCTGCCGTGAACCGCCCGCCACAGGGCGACAAAGGCGGCTGAGGCGACCAACGCCTCGAGAATGTCCATCCGCAGGAATCGGCCGTAGTAGAGGTAGATAGGCGATATGGTGACGAGCAGACCCGTCCACCACGCTGCGCGTGGACCGAGAGGCCGGCGCAACATGAAGGCCACCGCGATCAATGCAACCCCGGCCAGAGCGATCGGCAGACGGGCGGTGAAATCGGACTCCCCAGCGACGACGAAGGCCGCGGAGGTGAGAAAGTAGAGCAGCGGGCCGTGATAGGTCGGGTCGTAGCGGTAGATGCCGCTTTTGAGAATCAGGTGCGAGGCGTGGGCGTGGATGGCTTCGTCGTGGTGGTAGGAGCGCTCCCCGAGGTCCCACAGGTGGAGGGTCAAGGACAGGGCAACGAGCAGCAGCCACGGCAGGTACCGCCGCCACCGAGGCCCCCCGTCAGGACTGCAAAAGGTCACTCTCGAAGCTTATCA
>JBFELO010000125.1:0-13647 GCA_041552055.1 Candidatus Sulfomarinibacteraceae bacterium
CTCCACTTCGGAGTTCAGTTCCTTCTCGTCCACATTTCCTATCACGGCCTGAGAAGATTCCGTCGGTGCCAGTGGAACCTCAGCGCGGGCTTTGCTGACAAGGAGTTTGGCGGTGACCTCATATGACGGAGGTCGGAGAACACTGACAATGAGCGCAGCTGCTGGCACTAACACCGCGAATAAGACGATCAGCTTCCACCGTTTGAACAAGACTGTGAGCACGTCTCGCAGCGAGATCGAACTGCCCCGCTCTTCACGGGAGACGTCGCCGTCCCTGTCGACCGTCATTCGGCCTCCCCACGTCTGACAGAAACGGAGCAATTCCCTAGGACTAGGCCACTTTCGGTGGCTGGCATCGGGTATGCCCGGATTGAACTGGTCACGATCCGCATCACTCCGTGTTCCTGTATGCCGGAATCCAGTAGAACCACGCGCCGAAACGCGGCAGGTTACTGGAGATGTACTGATCGACAAAGAGGTTCAAGTTCACGATTTTCTTCCAGTGCACGTACACCGTGTCCATGGGTGCGAGTTGCAGATCGTCCGTCAGCTGTGCTTTCCTCAGGATCTGTTTCACGTTGACGAGCGAACCGAACGGTTCATCGTTGGGACCCCTGCGAATCACCAGGACCTGACTTTTTCGTGCCCGTTCGTTGAATCCGCCCGCGTCGAAGATCGCCTGCACGAGCGTGACGCCGCCTCGATACTCTCGAATCCCGGGCGACCTGACCTCGCCCGCCACGTACACCCTCAGACCCGAGAACTCTTCGACGCTCACCGTGATCTGCGGGTTGACCATCTCCACGCTGTACCGCTCGGTGATCTCGCGGGTGATGTCTGCCACGGTGCGGCCGATGACCTCCACCCTCCCGATCAGCGTGAGGAAGATCTCCCCATCCGGCCCAACGGTGCGGGTCTGGCTCATCTCGACCGCCTTGAAGAAGTCGATGGCCAAGATGTCTCCGACAGCGATCTCGTACGGGCCGGCCACCACCGGCGGGAGTCGATCCGGTGGCACGATCTGGACACCGGTCGGTTCTTTGGCCACGCACGGCGAGGCAAGCATCCACATGCACAGGACGGCCACGATAGGAAGTCCAACGGATAGCCTCTGCCGACTGAGTGGTCGCCTGGAGTTCATGCTGGGCTCTCCGTCCGCTCTCCACTGTTTACGATGCACGAACTACAAGGATAACACCGAGGTGTGACTCGACAGTGAACCGCGTCCGCAACGAGGTCGAAGGGCATCGGGAGACGTCCGATCGGCGTGAGAGCGCACGCCGCTCCGACCGATGGGCCACCAATGTTGCTCGTGCTGCTTGGAGCCACCGTGCCCTCCCTCCACGACGTCGAAGCCCTGGCGAATGCCGCCAGTGCACTCTCTCCGGTCGAATTCTTGGTCGAATCCTCCTCTTGGTAACTGTAAACTCTGTCACAGAGTGGTCATCCTTGTCAAGTTATAATGTGACGCCCGTCTCTTGACATCGCAAGCCCCCACTCGAAAAGACGCTATGGGTTCGTCCAAAACTTGCCGCTAATGCACAAAAACCAATCATTTCTCCTGCCCAGTGTATCACGAATGAACGTAATGAGTCATGTACGATCGCAGAATCGCGTCAAGCGCCGATCCGGGATTTAGCGAGTTCAGCGTGCCCGAGATCTGTACACGTTGGCCACAATCAAGCCTGCTTCACGTAGGGTCTTCCGATTGGCGTGGGAGTCTGAAAAGCGGCTCACGGGTGTCTAGTAGCGTGGGCATGCACGCCTCGCTCGCCTCGAGTCTGGCCACTTGCCATTTCGCGAACCACGATTCAAGGTGCCTCGAGCGCGCAAAAGCTGCACGCAAAGACCCCGTTCTCTCCGCCATGATCGGACCGCCTACGGCGCGAAGGCGTTCTGGAATTCATGCGGACCGACATCGAGCCGATCACGGACCCTCACACTCCGCGATACGCGCAGCTGAAACCCCGTCGCCGGCGACCCCGGTCGAAGAACCACCGCACGGGTCGTTATCGGACTCCGGCCCTGCGAGAACCAGCGCTGCTTCCCCCGAGGTGCGGAATCCATCAAGGGCTTCAGCAAACACAGGTGATCGGGCCACGTGCGCCAGCGCCGGCTGCACGCGTGCCACTCGGGCAGACGTTGGAGCCGGGCACGGGGCCGGGAAGCTCTTCGCGTCTACTTGTCGCCACAGCGTCGACTGTATGAGCACGACCGCACCCACGATCAGTGCGGAGGCCAGGGCGATTCTGGGGCCGACCGACTCGCCGGCGAGTCCCCAGCCCAGAAACACCGCCACCACCGGGTTCACGAACGCGTAGGTGGCCACCGCCGGGGCGGACACCCTCCGCAACAGCCACACGTAGGCACACAGGGCCACGAGCGAGCCCACGACTGCGAGGTATGCGAGCGCCGCCGCCGAACGCAGGGAAACCTCGGCAAGCGCGAATCCGTCCTGCCACTCGCGCAGGGCGCTGGACACGATCAGCAACGCCACGCCGCCGGTCACCATCTGCACGGCCGCGGTCATGGCGGGCGACGATGGAAGGTTGCACCGTCGAGACTGCAGAGATCCCAGCGACCAGCACAGTGCGCTCGCCAGGATCACCACGCCCCCGACGGTATTCACGGTCGACAGGGCGTGACGCGAGGGGTCGATCAGGACGACGACGCCCGCCAGACCCAGGACCAGGCCTGTCACGGTGCGCCAACCCACCGGCCCCCGGCGCAAGCCCGTGCCGTCGATCAGGGTCATCCACAGCGGAACGGTGGCCACGAGCAATGCGGCCGGGCCCGACGGCACCTCCTGCTCCGCCCAGGTCACGCCCCCGACACCGCACACAAGCATCAGCGTGCCGGTCACCGCGGCCCACCACCACTGGGAGTCGGTGGGACGAGGAACGCCGCGGAGGCGCAGCCACAGGTACAGCACCGTGCCGGCCAACACGAACCGGGCCCCCGCGAGCAGGAACGGCGGCAGGGTCTCGAGCCCGATTCGGATCGCCAGGTAGGTTGACCCCCAGACCAAATAGATGGCGGCAAAGGCCGCGATTAGCGCTGGCTGCTTCACGTCGCTCTGCACGGGGCCTCCCTTTCGTCCTGTGCAGAAGATCGGGCCCGAAGGGGTTGCACAACAGATTCAATGGATATAAATTATTACCAGTACAGTTTTTGATATGTAGAACTGTATCGGAGGCCAACATGGAGTCACCCGCCACCCGGAATGATCGTGATATCCCTCGCTACCAGCAGGTTGCGGACCAGATCGCCGACATGATCGCGACCGGAGCGTTTTCACCGGGCGCGAGGGTCCCGTCCCTCCGCAAGCTCTCCAAGCAGATGTCGGTGAGTCTGACCACGGCCATGGAGGCCTACCGGGTGCTCGAGGACCGCGATCTGATCGAGGCCCGCCCCCAGTCGGGCTTCTATGTCCGGTCGCCCAGGAAAATGCCTCCGGCTCCCGCCAAGACCACGGGTGCACCGGCGGCGGTCACGCTCGACATCCCGGACCTGTTCGTGCGGATGCTTCGCGAGAAGGGCGAGGCGGCGTTCGTTCCGTTCGGTGCGGCGGTGCCGCATTCATCGTTCCTGCCGACCGAGCGTCTCAACCGGATCCTCGCCCGCGAGGTCCGGCAGCGGCCCGAGACGAGCCAGGCCTACGACGAGGGCCTCGGCTACGGACCGCTGCGCACCCGGATCGCACGACGGGCGCTCGACGTCGGCTGTACCCTGAACCCTGACCACATCATCACCACGGCCGGTGCCCAGCAGGCGATTCTCCTCGCGCTGTTGGCGCTGGCCGCGCCGGGCGACACCGTGGTCGTCGAGACGCCCACCTACCCGGGATTGCTCCAGGTCTTGGAGGCGCTTCACCTGCGTGCCCTAGAGGTGGCCACCGACCCTGATGACGGCATCTGCCTCGAGTGCCTCTCGGACACCCTCGATCGACAGCCGGTCGCGGCCTGCGTGCTGGTGCCCACCTTCGGCAACCCGCTCGGCCACTGCATGCCGGAGCCCAAGCGACGAGACCTCCTCGCGCTGCTCACTGCCAAGGGTGTGCCGCTGGTCGAGGACGATGTCTACGGCGAGCTGTTCTTCGACCGCTCACGGCCGCGCGCCGTCAAGGCGTTCGACGAGGAGGGCATCGTCCTGCTGTGCTCGTCGTTCTCGAAAACCCTGGCACCGGGTTACCGCGTCGGGTGGATCGCTCCGGGCCGCTACCTGCAGGAGGTGGAGCGCCAGAAGTACATCACCACCGTGGCCTCCCCCACTCCGACGCAGATGGCGGTTGCCTGCTACCTGGAGGGCGGCGCGTTCGACCGGCATCTCCGGCGACTGCGCGGTACGTATCGGGGCCTGGTGGCCCGGGCCAGCTGCGCGATCGCCGAGCACTTCCCGCAGGGCACCAAGCTGACCCGCCCACGAGGCGGCCACGTGCTGTGGGTCGAGCTGCCGCCCGAGGTCGACTCGGTGGCGCTCTACGAGCGGGCGCTGCAGCACGGCATCAGCCTCGCACCCGGCCCGATGTTCACCGCCTGCTGCAGTTACCGCAACTGCGTACGGGTCAACTGCGCCATGCCGTGGTCCGATGTCGTCGAGGGAGCCCTGCGCACCGTAGGCGACCTCGTGCGGGAGCAGATCAGGAACGGCGGCAAGCGCTCGCAGATCGTCGGTTGACAGGGTCGTTTCGCCGACCGACATTTAGGTCGACAGATCCTCATGTGTGGAGAGTATTCCGGGTCGGCAGCTCGGCTCACCGATCGGTGGCGCGCGTGGGTGCTTTGCGCACCGTCGGCGACCGCGCAGCCCGGCCACTCGTGAACTCCAACTGGTAAGGAGGTCGAGCCATGAAACCATCTTTCCGGTGTGTGCTTGCGGGCGTCTTGGGCGTTGCTCTCGCGGTCATCCCGGCAACGGCAGAGGAGCCCGAACCCGAACGCGTCGTGTTGGAGGTGCACCAGGTCATTCCCGAGCACGCCGCGGCGTACGAGACGGCGATCAAGGAGTTCCTCCCGATGCTGGCCGAGAACGGGTACACGGGCTACTGGTACGCGTTCGTCACCGAGGAGATGCAGTACATGTACGGCTCTCCGGTGAAGGACTTTACCGGTATCCAGGAACAGTGGGACGGTTGGGCAGAGTTTGCCGAGAAGGTCGGCATGGACACGCTGCAGCCCCACTTCGACAAGTTCACCGGCACGTACGAGTATTCGGAGAGTAGCCTCTGGCGGCACCGACCGGATCTCAGCTACTCGTCAGACCCGCCCAAGTTCGACGCCGAGAAGGACATGTTCCGGTCCTGGGGCTTCGTCTTCGTCAAACCCGGGATGGAGATGAAGTTCGAGGAGAGCTTCAAGAAATTCGGTAGCTACTCCAAGGAGAAAGGTATCGAGTGGGCTTGGGACACGTGGGTCGCCGAGTTCGGTGGCGAGATGCCTGTGTACGTCTACTCCGAGGTCGGACCCAGTCGCGGCGAGTTCTGGACCGAGTCGGACAAGCTCGAGAAGGAGATCGGGAAGGACACGATGAAGATCTGGGTGGAGATGCTCCCGACCGTTCGCCGTGTCGAGTTCATCCGTGGAGAGTACCGACCCGACCTGTCCTACCTCCCGCCTGCCGAGGAGCCCGCGGCAGAGGAGTAGTCGAGCGGTTCCCTGTCGGCCGACGCTGGCAGGGCTTCAAGCATTGAAAACCCCCTCCGGCGCGGAGGGGGTGTCTGATTGTCCGTATTTCGCGAGTGGGTTACCAGCGGTCGCCGCCGCGGAATCCTCCGCCGTTGCGCCGTTCTTGCGCCTCGTTGACGCGGATCGGTCGGCCGTCGAGCTCCTGCCCGTCCATCGCCGACATGGCGTCCTGGCCGGCCTGCTCGTCCGCGAACGTGACGAAGCCGAAGCCCCGCGAGCGCCCGGTCTCACGGTCGGTGATGACCTTGGCGTCGGTGACCTCGCCGAACTGGGCGAACGCCTCGAAAAGGCTCTCATCCCTGGTGTTCCAACTCAGATTGCCAACAAACAGTTTCTTCGCCATCTTCTCCATCTCTCCCGGGGTCACTACGTTGAAGAACGCCGCCCCTCCTGACGATTTCGGCGGGCTACCGGCCCGCCCGTGCGTGGGGTGCCCCGACGGCACCCGCCGGAAGGCCGCACTATATACCGATTCTCCAGAACTTCAAGGTCTCCGTGTCGAGCTTCCGAGCCCGAGGTTTCTCTGCGGGCGAATCCGGAGTGTCCACCGCCGCTGCATCCGGGTACAATCTGTGGCTGCCGACGTGCCGCAGCGGCCGCCGGCGGACACACCATGTATCAGGAGTTCTACGGCCTCGACGCCCCACCCTTCAACATCACACCGGATCCCCGGTACCTGTTCTACAGCCAACGCCACCGGGAGGCGTTCGAGCACATCCTGTTCGGCATCAGCCAGCGCACGGGCTTCATCCAGATCACAGGCGATGTCGGTACCGGGAAGACGACTCTGTGCAGGGCGGTACTGGAGCGGCTCGACGAGGGCTACGCCACCGCGCTGATCCTCAATCCGGTCATGACCGGAATCCAGCTCCTTCGGTCGATCCTGCGTGAGCTCGACCTCAACGACCGCGGCAACGATCGGGTGCGGCTCGTCGACCGCCTCAACCAGTTCCTTCTCGATCGGGCCCAAGCCGAGGAGGACGTCGTGCTGTTCGTCGATGAGGCTCAGGACATGTCGGACGAGCTGTTGGAGCAGGTCCGCCTGCTGTCCAATCTCGAGACCGATGACCGCAAGCTGCTTCAAATCGTGTTGATCGGTCAGCCCGAACTCCGAAGCCGGCTCGATCGCGACGAGCTGCGACAGCTCCGACAGCGGATCACTGTGCGCTACCACCTCGGTCCGATCAGCCGGCAGGAGACCGAGTCGTACATCCAGCACCGATTGCGGATCGCGGGCGGTAACGGCCGACCGACCTTCAGCCCGGCCGCGATCCGCGCCATTCACCGCCACTCTCGCGGAGTTCCACGGCTGATCAACGCGGTCTGCGACAAGACCCTGCTGTGCGGCTATGTGGAGGGGCGGGACCACCTGTGCTGGCGTCAGGTCCGCCGCGCCATCCGAGATCTCAAGGGGGCGGCCCGATGAGCCTGATCAGCGAGGCGCTGCGCAAGGCGCGACAACAGGCCGCCGAGGAGGGCCAACAGCGACGCGGCGTGCTCTACAGCTGGGCGCCGGCGACGCGCCCCAGGGGGACGCGGCTCGGCCTCGGCCTGGTGCTCGGCGCGACCATCGCTCTCGGCGCGGCGCTGGCAGGTGCCGGCGCCGTGTGGTGGTTCGTCGGCCAACGCGCTCATTCCGAGCCGGTCGCGCAGGCGTCGTCACCCCGGCCGGTTCCACCGGCCGGTTCTTCGGATGACCAGCTCGCCACTGGTCCATCCTCGGACGGGGCGCCGTCCGCGCCGCCCGCCACCGCACGCCGACCGCGTGAGGACGCGGCGGGTTCACCGGTGCGGCAAACCGACCAGACCGCCGAGTCGACGAGCGACGCCCCTCCCGGGGACCTTCCCGTGCAGTCCCGGCCCCAACCAGCGATCGATCCCGCCTCGACGACGGATCGGACGGCTCAGTCGGACCGCGACCGAACCGATGGCGTGACCATCGGTCCCGACGGTGAACGGATCTACCTGATCGAGGCCGATCTCGACGGGGTGACCCTCACCCTCGATTTCATCGTCTTCCGGCCCGACGATCCGTTCGCCGAGATCAACGGCCTCGACGTCCACGTCGGCAGCACCATCGAGGGATTTACCGTCGAGGCGATCGAGCGAAACCAGGTCCGACTCCGAAACCGGGAAGGAGTCCTGATCCTCCGCGCACCTTGACCTTCTGTCGATCACCCGCAGCGGCGGGCCCACCGCGGCAGGGGCACGAAGGCGGGGGTCGACGCCACGTACTCGGCATACCCGGGGCGGCGCTCGACCAGGGCCTTGTCGAGCATGGCCACACCGGAGACCTTGAGGAGCAGGAAGGTCAGCAGCAGCGGACTGATGAGGGCGAGCGGCCCGCCGCCGGCCGTGCCGATCAGCCCAATCCCCCACCACAGCACCGCTTCGCCGAAGTAGTTGGGGTGACGTGACAATCCCCACAGGCCGGACCGCAGGACCTTCCCGCGATGGGACGGGTCCCGCTTGAACGCCATCAGCTGCCAGTCGGCAACGGCTTCGATGCCGAAACCGATCGCCCACAGGGCGACGCCGAGTCCATCCAGCAAACGTAGTCCCTGCTCGCCCAGCTGCGCGAGCAGGAGCGGGGTCGCCACCACCCACAGCACCACCGCCTGCAGGATGAAGACCTTGAAGTACGACGTCCACCAGAAGCTCGCCCCTGCCTGCTCGCGCCACTGCCGGTAGCGGAAGTCCTCGCCGTGACCGGCGTTTCGAACGCCGATGTGCACCGCGAGCCGCAACCCCCATACCGTGACCAACAGGCACGCGAGCAGACCCCTGAGTGTCGGGCGATCGGGAACCACCGCGAGGTACACCCAGGCGACCAGGATCAATCCTGGTCCCCAGAAGATGTCGACGATGCTCGCGTTGCGCAGAACCAGGCTGACGGTCCACACGGCTGTGAATGCTACCGCGGCGACTGCGAGACCGATCCAGAACGGCTGGCCGCTCGTCAACAGCACGACCGCCGAGGCGACCAGCGCGACCGCGAACACGAGCTCGTTCCTACCCATCGCTGCCCCCGTTCCGTGTCGCCCTCCGTTCGGCGGTCCGTTCGCTCCGCTCCGCAATCGGAAAGTCGACGCGCACCACGTAGTTGTCGCCCGACTCGTCCACCAATCGGGACTTGCCCTCGAAGCGCACCACGACCCGGTGGTCGCGGTGGTAGATGAACCGCAGCGGGCCCGCGAGCAGCCGGATCAACGGATTGGTGAACGCCATGTCGATCGTCACGACCGGCTCGCCGTCCAGGCTCCACTCGTCGGTCTTTACCAGGGAAAATCGGAGGCACCGCAGCCGTTGCGGAATCAGCAACTCGGCGACGACCCGCTCACCGTCGAGCAGCCGATCCCAATGGTCGTTCACCAGGTGGTTGAGCCCCGCATCCGCCACCGGCAGGTCGGCGCAGGCCGGACGTTTCTCATCGAAGCGCTCGTCCGACGCCGAGCGCTCCCTGTACAGCACGATGGTTCCGTCCTCGATCCGGACGCCCTCGCTCGTACCCCGTCTCAGATCCTCGAACCGGACCTCGGGGACCAGTGAATCGCCAGAGAACTCAGCGCGATAGGTCGCGATCTTCTCGCCGTTCGGAGAGACATAGGTCGCTGCGAGCACGCGGCCGTCGGCCCGGGTTCTTTCAGAGTGGAACTCCGTGTAGAGGAGGCCATCGGTCTTCCGGTCGTACGCGTAGCCGACAAAAGTCGTCTCGTTCGCAGCGTCCGCTCCGGCTGCAGCGGCCGTATCGAAGATCCCTACGAGCACCAGCCCGACGGCGATGACCTGTCGAACGTCGATCACACCCCACCTCGTGCCACGATGACTTCCCTCTCCAAGCTCCAATGGCGCCGCGCGGGAGATCATTCCCGACCAGGCGCACCGTTGTTTTTTCACGGTCCTCGATGTCGGCATTCGCAGCGTGGTGACATCCTGACCGAGGTCGGCACTCCAGCATCCGAGTGCCGGAAGAGTCGGAGCTCCCCTGGGGCTCTCGTGGGGCGAGACTGTCGCGCCGACGGTCGATCATTCAGGGGATCTTTCGACTCGCTCTCTATGACATGAAAGACCCTGTCATCCCGAGGAGCGCCAGCGACGAGGGATCTGGGCGGGGGAGCAGAGCTGCACCGGCATTGCCCCCGCCCAGATCCTTCGACTCGCTCCGTCCCTGCGGGCCTCCACTCGCTCAGGATGACAGGTTGGCACGACCTTGGGTCGCTCGACTTGATTCCGCCGCGGAGCAGCGTACCGCTCTTCAGGACAAGGAATGACATGTCACTCGGAGAATTCCGCCGAAATCAAAAGGGGTGCACATTTGACAAATCTGAGATACAATCTCACGAAATCGAGACGGACGGAACAACGGCCCGGTCCGCCGGCGGGCAGGCTTGGACGCGCAGCCGCCGATGGCAAGGAAAGGTGGCACGCCATGTACATGCGGTTCGTACACCTCAAGGTCCGAGAGGGGAAGCTCAGGGAGCTGCGTCGGTTCTACGAGGAGCGGGTCATCCCCGCGCTCCAGAATACCGAGGGCTGTCTCTTCTCCAGCCTGCTCCAGCCGACCGGAGAGAGCGACGAATGCCTCTCGTTCACGCTGTGGAGCAGTACCGAGTACGCCGACGAGTACGAAAAGAGCGGTCTTTATGACCAGCTCCTCGACGAGAGCGACGACTACCTCGCCGAGGCGTCCGAATGGCGGGCCCGGCTGACCGGTGACCGGGTGCCCGCGGTACGCCCGTTGCAAGACCCCAAGGTCGAGGCATACCCGGTCGAACTGGCCGCCGAGTACGGCGGACTCGATCCCGCATCCTCCCCGCGGCTGTTCCTGCGCATCGTCGCGGCGCGGGTCGAGGCCGGTCGGTTCGACGAGCTCAAGGAACGCTACGACCAGGAGATCAAGCCGGTGCTGCTGGCGACGCCCGGGTGTCGCTCGGTGTTCCTCGTCGAGGGGATCAAGGCACGCTCGCGGGCGCTGTCGGTCACGGTGTGGGACAGCGAGGAGGACGCGATCCGCTACGAGCTGAGCGGCAAGTACGACGAGCTGGTCGCCAAGGTGAGCGAGTACTTATCCGGCCTGTACCAGTGGAAACTGTCGCTCGCGCCTTCCCGGGAGCGCGAGGCCATCACAGGCAAGGACCTTGACGTGAGCGGCTACCACGTGGTCACTGGACGCAGCCTCCAGGGCTGATTTCGACGCGCGCGATCGACCACAACCCGAGCTATCGAGCGAATCCGGGCACGAACCGCCGCCACGGTGGCAATTCGTCCCGAGCCTCCTTGGTCGTCGTGGGCATCACCGGTGTCACCCCGGTCCAGCGCTGAATGACCGCCAGCGCCTCCTCCCGATCCTCTGGCTCGAGCGTCCGGATGTACGAGCCGTGGGTACCGCCGGGATCGACGAAGACGTAGGAGTCGGTGGCGTCACCGAGCTCGACCATGCCGCCCGTCCAGGGGTCGAACTCGCCATAGATGAACATCATCCGGCTGCCCTCTGTGGCGATCCACTCCTGAATGTCCGGCATCACGTCGGGGTCGAATGTCGCTGTGACTCCCGGTGGCAGCGCCCCCGCCTCGGGCGACGGTGGATCGGTCACGAGCAGATCATCCAGGTGGTCGGTCGCCACGTCCGGGTACCCCAGCTCACTGTGGGCCTGGTAGTAGTAGGCGTTGTAGTAGCCGAGGGCGGCGTCGGACAGGTAGATCCAGCCGACGTGCTCCTCGATGAAGTCGAAGATCTCCTGGTCCGTCGCGGCAGAGGTCGGAATCTCCGAGCAGAAGCTCTCGCCATGGTACTGCCAGAACGCGAACGGCACCTCGACAACCATGGTTTCGAAGGCACGCTCGGTGCCGCCGATCCAGGTGTAGGTCCAGTCCGTCGACGTCTCGAGAATCTCGATCAGATCGTCGCGGCGGAGGAGGGCGTCCCTCTGTAAGTCCCACAGGGTCTCGTTGCACTCCTCCGTTCCCACGTTCGCCAGGAAGTCGAGGTAACGCTCGTCCAGTCGGCCGTAGGTGAGCGGCGCGACGTACGACACGGTGGCATCCACGTCGTCCGGGTAGAAGCGCCGGTGGAAGAACGCGGTCATCCCCCCCTTGCTGTGGCCGGTGTTGATCCACGTGCCGGTGTACAGCGGCCGCAGCGCCGCGACGATCCGATGGTGGTCGGCGGCGGCCTGGCGGATATTCAGCAGGCCCAGGTCTCCCGAGGCCGGGGTGGACCCGCTGAAAAAGCGGTGCTCGACCACGATCTGGTTCGCCGACAGCAGCTCGGTGAGCTCGGCCTTGCGGTCCGCGCGAGTGTTGTGGTAGCCGAGGGTCCTGAGCACCATTGGCGCGTCGTACGAGCGGTGCAGCAGCGTCGCGTACTGCTGGAACTGCTCGCCGGCCGGCTCGTCGTGATCGGCGGGCTGCTGGAAGAGGAGCTCGAAGTATCGGTAGCCCTCGTGTTCGGTGGGTAGCTCAGTCACTATCAGGCCCTCGATGGCCCCCAGCTCGGCCGCGATGTCGGCCGGACACGCGGCCGCGGGCCTGGCCAGAATCGTCGTGGGGTCGTCGGTCTCGTTGTCCACCACCGAGCCGTAGGGGAAGACACCGTCGCCGGACACCACCTCGACACTGGCGAAGCCTCCGACAATATCCGTCCGCGAGAAGCGTCTGCGGTACGGCCGGTTGTCCTGCACCGTCTCACCCGGTGGAATTTCGAGCTCGAAGGTGCCGACCTGCGAGCCGAGCCGGTCGAACAGGGTCACCGCCACCTCGGCCGTGGTTCCCCCCATGTTCAACGCGCCGACGTTGGCCCGCGCGCCGGCGTCCTCGCTGAGCTGCTGCAGGTATACGACGGCTCCCACCGCCAGTCCGTCCGCGGTGGTGATTCCGTCGATCGCCTGACCATAGGTACCCAGCGGGGTCTGGTTGTAGGTCCGCGAGGTGACGGTCACGCCCACGTCCGACCGTAGCTCGAGCGCTCCCATGTGGTTGCCCGACGTCAGCCAGGTCACGACGTCCGGGAAGATTTGCTGCTCCCCCGCCGGAATGACGAAGCTCTCCGTGAACACCCCTCCGTCGGTGTGCAGGAGCATCTCCACCACCGCGTCGCTGTCGCACAGGTTGAGCACCCCGACGTCGGTTCGCCACGCGCTGTCGCCCACCCCGGAGTTGTGGGCGACCGCGGCGATCCAATGGGTCTCGGCATCGGCGACCACTGCGACCGCCGCGACCATGAGAGTCAGCAGGCAATTTCGGATCGAAGTCCTCATGTCAGCCTCCTATCGCGCCCCTGTCGAAGGCGTCACTCTGAGATATCGTGCCGGGCTCGGACGGGAGGTCGCCCGCGGCCGTCCCACCGTCGCTCCCACGCCTCTGAGACGTCACTGGAGCAATACCACGCTCATTGTGACAGCGAGATCCGGCCACTCAACCCGCAACTCCGGCGACAGGGACGTTTCGAGGTTCTCTCGCTCCTTCGACGCGCCCTCTCCCGAATGTGCTCCCCGCGGGCGCACCAGGGGGCCGGGGATTCTCGATCGGGGACACCGGAGTAGCTTCGTCGCGCCCTTCTGCGCGCGCCCCTCCCGCGGGTGCCCCCCTTGACAATGTTGGCCCCCGACAAGCTGCCGGTTTGAGCGACGTTGATCCCAACATTGTCAAGAACGGCACCCCGCATGTCGGTCATACCAGGCACGCCCGCACGGTGTGCTGTCGTCGGCCTGCGGCTCGCATCGACCATCTGGCTCTCGAGGCGCCCTCTCCCCAGCTCACTCCCCGTGGGAGCCCGGTATTGGCGTTTCGCGGCCTCAAGGCAAACCGCCCTGTCCACAAAGGATGTCCTCGAAACGCAATACCCGGCACTCCCGTACGACGCGCTGTCGTCGGCTTCCCAATCGCATCGATCGTCTGACACCCGAGGCGGTCTTTGCCCAACGGCCAGCGGCCTCGAGGTCGCGAGGGCTTCGTCGCGAGGGTC
>JBFELO010000126.1:0-13619 GCA_041552055.1 Candidatus Sulfomarinibacteraceae bacterium
CGCGCCGCACTCTCCACCTCACGACCCAGCGTTTCCAGCAGAGCGGTCAGGCGCTGCTCGAGATCCTCGGCCAGGCTTTGCCGTTGGTCGAACAGGTTCTGCTCCTCTCGCCGATCGTCGATAAAGTCGAAGAGCTCGGGACGCGGCACCCCAATGTACTTGTGACGGGTGGTGCGGATGCTCCGCAGCGGCGCCCAGCCGTAGTGGAACAGGGGGTAGTAGGACTCGGTGTAAACGGCTCGATTCCGAGTGCCGCCCATACCCAGCAGGGACGGGATGAGGCTCGCTCCCTGGGTACCCTCCGGCGACCCCAGACCGACGGCGGCGAGAATCGTCGGCTGCAGGTCCACGTGGCTGACCGGTTCGGTGACCACCCGACCGGCGAGATCGGCAAACGGAGCTCGGATGATCAGCGGGACGTGCACGGTGCTGTCATAGACGAAGTACCCGTGATAGCCCTCCCCGTGGTCGCCGAGCCCCTCACCGTGATCTCCGGTGACAACCAACAACGAGTTCGCCAACAGGCCGCGCTCTTCGAGGGCCGTCCGGAACTCACCGATCAAATCGTCGGTGTAGGCGATCTCGCCGTCGTAGGGATGGGAGTACCGCGACAGGTAGGGTTCCGGCGGGGCGTACGGCTCGTGCGGGTCGAACAGGTGGAGCCAGAGGAAGAATGGTCCCGGGGGCCGCTGATCGAGCCAGCGAATCGTCTCGGCGACGGTCTCCCCACCGTCGCGCTGCACCGATGCCATGTTGATCTGTCTCTGCGACGCCACGTCAAAGTCGTCGAAGTAGTTGTCGAAGCCGCGGGCGATGCCCCAGCGGGCATCGAGAACGAACGCGCTGACAAAGGCGGTCGTGTAGTAGCCGTTCGCCGCGAGCAGCTCGGCGATGGTGGGTATGTCTTCGTCCAGGAAATAGCCGACGTTTTCACGCACCCCGTGGTACGGCGGGTAGGTCCCGGTCATGATCGAGCTGTGGGCCGGCAGCGTGAAGGGGACCGTGGTGGCCGTGTTGGTGAAACGGACGCCCTCGGCTGCCAGCCGGTCGATGTTCGGTGTTTCCACGGTCTCGGAGCCGTAGCAGGAGAGATGATCGGCCCGGACGGTGTCGATTGTGACGAGGATGACGTTGAGCCGGTCGACCGGCTGATCCCCGACGCGCTGCCGCCATCGCTCGGCGGCAGCCAGTTCGACCTCGGGAGGGCCTATGGCCTCTTCAGTCGCGGCCTCGGTGGCGGTGCCGCTCGCAGCTCGCTCGGCGACGACCCTGGTAGAGGCGTAACGGAGCGCCAGCAACGCCGCACCGACGATGCCGACGGCGATCACACCGATGACGATCCATCGACGCGAGGGGCTCTTCTTGTCGCCAGACGGGGGTGTGGCTGGGCCCATGATTCCGGCCGGAGTCTAGCATGTGGCTCGTCCGGGCTCGGTCGAGGAACGACTCGACTCGACTTGCAGGAGAACGACACTCGGCCTATACTTTCTTCAACTGAGATATTGTTTTCTACATGAGATTTCGTTTCAAATTCGAAGTTTTTGATGAGACTCGATTTCGCAACTGGTCCGAGAGAGTCTCAGGAAGGAGATCCGAGATGGGAAGAAAGTTCTCTTGTTTGCTGGTCGTGATCGGGCTGCTGGCGGCCATGCCCGTGCTCGCCCAGACCACCGGCAGCATCCGCGGGAAAGTGGTCGACGCCGAAGGGGCCGCCGTCCCCGGCGCGACGGTGAGAGTCACCGGTGACCTGATCCGCGGTGATCGCGCGATGATCTCGGGCGAAAACGGCGCCTTCCTGTTCAGCTCCATTCCACCGGGCGTCTACGCGGTCAGCGCCGTCCTCGAGGGGCTCGGAACCAAGACCGTCGAGGACGTCTCGGTCTCCATCAGCGGGACGGCGTCGTTGACGATCATCTTGGAGCGCGAGAGGTTCGAGGAGATCGTCGAGGTCACGGCCGCACGGCCGATCGTGGATCTGACCAGCTCGGCGGTGGACTCGAGCATGTCGGCAGAGTTCATGGAGGACCTGCCCACCAACCGCTACTATCAAGACCTCATCTCGATGGCGCCGGGCGTCAGCGAAATGGCTAAGGGCACCTCGTCGGCGACTCTCTACCACAGCATTCTCGGCTCGAGCCAGTCTTCGAACGTCTACAACATCGACGGTCTCGACACCACGTCCAACGACCTGGGATCCGCGTGGTGGTACACCAACCCCGACATCATCGCCGAGATGCAGGTGCTCGGTATCGGTGCGCCGGCCGAGTACGGGTCCATGTCGGGCGGCGCCGTCAACATCGTCACCAAGTCGGGCACCAACCAGCACAAGGGGAGGTTCAGCTGGTACTGGCAGGGCAAGGACATGATGGCCACTGGCGTGACGCTGCCGGGTCTCGATGGTGTTTTCACCGGTCACGAGCGCGTCGAGTACCACAACATCACGCTGACCGCCGGCGGACCGTTCATCAAGGACCGGCTGTGGTACTTCGCCGGGATCGAGTACAACACCGACACCGTGGCCTTGCCCGGGACCGACCCCGACCTCGCGGGGCCGTTCGACTGGCAGCGCTACGATCTGAAGCTCACGGCAGCGTTGAGCCAGTCCACGACCCTGGAGGTGAAAGGCCACCGCGAGGACTACGACTGGTTCTACGAGGGCGACCCGTACACCACGCAGTCGGGCTGGGACCTCGAACCCGGGGACGTCACCTACTGGGGCGCTCTCCTGCAGTCGGTGCTCTCGGACCGGACCTTTCTCGAGGCTCAGTACGCGGGCTGGATCAGCAACGACTTCGGCCGCTCGCAGACCGGCAGCACCGAGCCGTGGTACGGCGATTACACTCAGCCGATCCCACTGTTCAGCGGGAGCATCTGGTATCCCTACGACTACGAGGTCGGCCGTGATCAGATCGACGTCAAGGCGTCGAACTACACCGACGAGTTCATCGCCGGGGATCACGAGTTCAGATTCGGGGTCTCCTACTCCGCGGGCACCGCCGAGACCCTGGCCTTCCCCTGCTTCGGCGGCGAGTGCAAGTGGAAGTACCATTATTCCTATTACCCCTACTACTACACCTACACCCGGCTGCCGTTCATCTACGGCAGCGAAAACGACACCCTCTCGGCCTTTTTCGACGACTCGTGGCAGGTCACCGACAACCTGACCCTCAACATCGGCGTCCGGTACGACAAGAACGGCGGCGACATCCCCTCCTACCCGGTGCTCGACGTCGACATGAACCCGACCGGCGAGAGCTTCCCGGCGATCAATAACATGATCGACTGGCAGACATGGTCTCCTCGTGTGGGGCTTGCCTACCAGGTGGCCCAGGGCAAGGGCGTCATCAGGGCCTCCTACGGCAAGTACTACGACGGCAACGTCACCGGCAACTGGAACGACCTCGCTCCAGGCCAGTCGCCAGCCTACTACTCGTGGGGCTACTACTACGACGGTCCCTTCTACGTCTACGACGTCTGGGAGCCGGCGAACGTGGCGCTCCCAGAAGATCTCAAACCGCCGCAGACCGATCAGTACGCCCTGGGGTACGAGCACCAGGTCGGCAGCAACATGGCGGTCGGCATCCAGGCGGTCCACAAGAAGAGCAAGAACCTGATCGGCTTCGAGATTCTCGGCGACGGCGTGTACGAGATGGTCCCGTTTGCCGATCCGGTGACCGGCGAGGTGTACCAGCTTGCCAGCATCATCGAGAAACCGACAATCCGAAAGGGGAACCGCCCCGGGGTCGGCTCGCTGGCGCCGCCGGGAGCCGACTACTGGCAGGAGTACGACGGACTCTTTCTGACCTTCAACAGGCGGTACAGCGACGGCTGGAGCCTGCAGGCGTCGTACGGCTACTCCGAGTCCAATGGGCGCGCGCCCCGCATGCTCGCTCAGTCTCAGGGCCGCGTCTTCTGGGGGGAAATAGAGGGTGCGGATCCGAACCACCATATCAACGCGGAGCAGCTGCAGCAGGGCGATCGCAGGCACATCTTCCAGGCCCAGGGCAACTTCGACCTCCCCTGGAAGCTCCAGTCCTCGGTCGTCTTCAAGTACCTGGACGGCAGGGCGCACAACCGACAGGTCCAGTCACGCGGGCTGGAACAGGGGAGAGAAACGGTGATCATGGAGCCGGCGAACGACAGCCTGCGATTACCCGAGCGGTACATGCTCGACTTCACGCTGGGGAGGGCCTTCCCCCTCGGCGCCGGCACCGAGTTCAGGCTCGACCTCCAGGTCTTCAACATCCTCAACGAGACCGCCTGGGACTCGTGGGATTCCGACGCATACGAACGCGGGCAGTTCGTGCCCACCAACTGGGTGCTCCCTCGGCGCGTGATGTTGAGGTTCGTGTTCGATTGGTGAAGTATCTTTGAACTGACGAACGAACCGGCGGCCCGCCGGGGCCGCCGGTTATCTTGCAGCCCGCTCTGCGAACTGCGCCAGATCTCCATCGTCGTTGGCCACTCGCTCCGCAGTCAGAACCCTATTCGACAGGCCCCCTCGGTCCCGGGAGGCTTGACCACTCGACCACCGATCCAGCCTCGCTCGACGGCCCGAGCCAGGGCGACGGGGATCGACCACGACACCCTCGAGCCCATGGGCCGCAGCGCCGTGGCGTGCGAGGAGGCGACCCTCTAAAGGATCGTTCCCGACCGCAGCGTGTGGCTGCCCAAGTTCCGCGACACGCCCGATGACTTCTGCACCGAGGCGATCGATCTGGCGTAGCCAGTTGCTTTCGGGATCGGTAGGGAATCACTCGCCGCGGCACCGACGTCCGGGACCGGCGTGATTCGCAGCGGAACAGCTCGAGGCGAGATCGAGGTAGCCGGCTCTGTCGCAGTGTCAGGAATCGGCTGAGGAATGGCCTTCCGTGCTGGCTACGAGCGCGGAACAGCCCTGGTGGCCACGAACGACGCGTCGGAATCGCGCTCGGTCTGCCCGCGATGCCAGACCATCCCGTCCTGCTCGGTGTCGTCACAACCGGCGCGACACCGGTTGGTGGCCTGCACACCGAGTGTGTCGTCACGCGCACGCCCCCCGCTGCTCGTCCGACGAGCTCGGCGATCGCGGCCATCATGTACTGCTCCACGACGCCGCGCATCCGTCGTGTTGAGCGATCCGGCGAAGCGATGATTCGGGGCACCGTCACTCCACTCGACCCTCGAGTGTCTGAGATGACGTATCCTTGCATCCCGATGATGGAGCTCACGCGTCGCTTCGGCGACCTGTACGGAAGCACACCGGATATCGCCATCGCGATCGCCCCGGGTCGAGTCAACCTGATCGGCGAGCACACCGACTACAACGACGGCTGGGTGCTGCCGATGGCGATCGACCGCTGCGTGCGCGTCGCCTTCGCCAAGCGTGGCGATGCACGGATCCGGGCCCACGCCGTCGCGTTCGACCAAACACGCGAGGTGGAGATCGTCGATCTCGAGCCCCCCGGCGGCTCGGAGTGGATCTCGTACGTGGCCGGCGTGGCGTGGGCGTTGACCGCATCGGGCCGTGACCTCTCCGGCGCCGACCTCGTGATCGACGGCGACGTACCCATCGGGTCGGGACTGAGCTCGTCGGCAGCGATCGAGATGGCGACCGCCCGCGCCCTGTGCCGGGTGTCCGGTATCCCATGGTCACCGGTGGACATGGCCCTGCTCGGACAGAAGGTCGAGAGCGAGTATATCGGCGTCAAGGGCGGTGTGATGGACCAGTTCATCGCCACCATGGGCCGGGCGGGCCACGCGCTGCTGCTCGACTGCCGGTCGCTGGAGACGGAGACGGTGCCGCTGCCCGACGAGGCAGTCGTCGTAGTGATGGACACCGGCGCGCCGCGCACCCTGGCGGGCAGCGCCTACAACGACCGCAGCCGGAGCTGCCGCGAGGCAGTACGGAACCTCCGAGAGATCGAACCAGCCGTTCGTGCCCTGCGCGACGTCGATGCGGACCTCTTGTTGGCGGCGAGTGACCGATTGGCCGAGGAGACGTTCCGCAGGGCCAGCCACGTGGTGGCGGAGAACCGCAGGCCGCAGGCCATGGCGGAGGCGCTACGCCAGGGAGACCTCGCCGCGGCGGGGAGACTCATGGACGAGTCACACTTCAGCCTGCGCGACCTGTACGAGGTGTCGAGCGACGAGCTCGACCTCTTCACCGATCTGGCGAGACGCCACCCGGCGTGCTTCGGTGCCCGCCTCACCGGTGCCGGCTTCGGCGGCTGCGCCATCGCGCTGGTGTCCGCGGGTGACGCCGATTCGTTCATCAAAGAGGTCCACACCGCGTACCGCGAAAAGGTCGACCTCCCGAGCTCGTGCTTCGCCTGCCGCGCTGCCGCCGGCGCCCGACTCGTCGCTGTCGACGGCACCAAGACTCGTGCTGGCTGAGATTCCAGCACGAATCCGCCTGCCGCCGGCCCGTACGTGTCAGCGGAATCGTTCCCGGCGTGGCGAAACAGGAGCGATGCCGGTCAGAGCGCGCACGCTCGGGAAACGATCACGTCGATGTCGGCCGACGAAAAACAACGGCGATCATATCGGTATGGGGGACACTCCACCAGCCCGGCGTTGTGCAGCGCCTCGTGGATCAATGCGATGGTAGCGCGCTCGTCTGAATAGGTCCCGAATCTCCGACATACCCAAACAGGGACAAAATTATATCCAGTCAGCAGCGTCGCGCGTCGGCAAACTCTGTTCTCCATCCCTGGGTTGGCCGGGTAGTAGATGGCGGTCGTCAGCACCTTTACGCCGTCTGCGCCGATCCGCATGAACAGGTCGTGACACGAGTGGATTTCACAAACACGTGTTACCGCCAACTCGAAGGCCGATTCCATCTTTCTCTTTACTCGCGATGACATCCGAGGGGAAATCCGCGGTGGAGGACAATGGACGTCATCGTTTGATCTCGCTGTCGAGTACTCCTCACATAGTCGGCATCCATCTTTGACCAACTGGTAGGTCGTTCCTGAAACAGTCGGATCGTTGGGTGGTCGCGGCTCGGGTTTGAGGGTCTCCTCGGTATCTACAGCGGGTCCAACCGAAACCGCCAGCACCGCGCCGAGGACGATCGGTGAAACTCTGCGGCGACAAGCCATGACCAGAACCGCGGATCCGGATGTCGGCCAACCCACGGTTCCACATTCGGTGCCGCCTCACAGAAAAGGAAGCCGGAAATCCTTATTATTGATTAAGTTTCTCCTCGGACGGTTCGCACCCACGATTTCCCGATGCCCCGAAACTCCGGTCGAGCACCGACCTTTACATCGGCGTTTCCGAGAACATGAGTCAAGCGAGTGTCGGACGAACGGGGGCGTCTCAACCCCACAGCCACACCGGGTGGTCTCCTCTCTCCACCAGACTCGCGATGCACCTCCGGACCCGTTCTCTGTCCTCGGGGAAGGTGATGCCGCACCAGCAGACGCCGTAACGGAGCACGCTGACGCGCGCGCGGCCGTGGTCGATCATCCCCTGAACCACGTCCGGCAGCAGGGACTCGTCGCCCGTGCCGATCGCTCCAGACTGCTCGGACCTGCCGTACCGGCTGCCGATGCCTGCAGCCATTGGCCTCCCTAGCGCCCTCAACTACGGAATGGTGACGATCACTGCAGACGCTCCCGGGGCGCTCCATGAACCTGTTGGTCAACGATCTGAGAATGCGGCCACGGTAAGCTAGATCGACGGCTGCGTCTGTGCATGGCCATCGGCGCGCTGGGGACACGATCAACCAGGAGGTGTCGACCGTGACGTTTAACCCAATGGAGTGGGACTACCACACCTGGCGGCTGATCTTCGCCATCGCCGGCGGGTGGACGCTGCTGATCGCTCTACCCGGGCTGCTCTCCCCCACCACCGGGCTGCGGGCATTCTTCGGCAACGACTCTCTGCGCTTCCAGCCGCGGCTCAGACAGTGGCTGCTCAACTTCTTCCTGTTCCTGCTCGCCGTGGGGTTGCTGCTGGTCGCCTGGAAGCTGCCGATGTTCATTTGGGTCGTGGCGATCGGCGCCGTCACCAAGGCAACGATTTCGATCACGCTGTTGGCCTTTCACTTCCGAGGGCGTAACTCAGACCTGATGGCGACCGTCGCGCTGTTCGAGATCATCTTCACCTTCTTCTTCGTGATGTACCTGATCGGAGGTGCCCGGGCACCCTGACGCTCACGCCGGGACTCTCCATTCAACCTCAGTCAGGATCGGGAGGAGATGCAAAATGGCCAGCGACCGAGACAGCACCCGGGTTTTCTACGGCGTCTACATCACCCTGCTGATGCTGTACGTGCTGATTTTCACCGCCGGCATGGGGTTCTACAGCTACCAGGTCTTCATTCCGCGATTCGAGGAGGAGTTCGGCTGGACCCGCCTCCAGACGGTGCTGCCGGCCGCCCTGTGGGCCGTTGTGTACGGCATTTCCGGCTTCTTCGTCGGTGCCTGGATCCAGCGGTTCGGGATCCGCAGGGTGATGGTCTCGGGCACGATCGCCGGAGCCGCACTCTACCTGGCGATGTCGATGATCACGAACCTGTGGCACCTGCGGATCATCGTGATGCTGTCCGGAGTCACGGTCGCCGCCACGACCCTGGTCCCGGCCCAGACACTGATCACGCTCTGGTTCAACAAGAAACGAGGCCGGGCCATGGGCTTCACGCTGATGGGAATCGGCCTCGGCGGCCTCATGCTGCCCCCGCTGGTGGCGTGGCTGATCCAACAGGTCGGGTGGCGGCAGACGTACCAGATTTCGGCTGCAGCCACGTTGGTGCTCCTCCTGCCGCCGCTGCTGCTGGTGCTGAAGGACAAACCGTCCGATATCGGCGAGGTTCCTGACGGTCGAGCGACGGTCGATTCCGAGGTGGCCCACGTTCCAACGGGGATCCCTGCGCGGCGCGCGGTACGCACGGCGGCGTTCTGGCTGCTGTTCTTCACCTACCTCCTGCAGCTCTACGTGATGTCGGCGATCAACGTCAACACAACCGCGTTTGCCGAGGGCGTCGGCTACACCCCACTCGTCGCGTCGCTGTTCCTGGCATTCGCGGTAGGTGTCAGCGTTCCGGGCCGGTTCCTGTACGGCTGGCTCACCGACCGCATCGCTCCTCCGATCCTGATGGCGTCGGCTGGGCTGCTGATGGCTGCCAGCGCACTCGTGCTCGACGTCGTGGTGATCAACGTGGGCATGACCGGGTCCTTCCCGATCTGGCTGTTCGCCGTGCTGCAGGGATTTGGCATTGCCGGCAGCACGGTGGTACTGCCGATTCTGGTGGGACGCTGCTTCGGCGATCTCGAGTTCGGCAAGATCCAGGGCCTCGTCATGGCCGGGTTCGCGATCGGCGTGATCTTCGGCGGGCCTTCGGCCGCGGCGATCTTCGACGCGACCGGAAGCTACGAGCTGGCGTTTGTACTGGCTGCGATCATCGGTGCCGCCTCAGCTGTGCTGGCCGTGCTGGTCCGGCCGTACGCACTCCACGGCGAGTTCGTGACCGATGCTGAGTCGACCCCCCAGCGCTAGCGCGCGTCCAGGATTTCCACACGGGCCACCGGTGTCCGGTACGAAGGACAGGGGATCACCACGGCTCGTGGTGCGTGGTCGACGCTCGAGCTCAGTCCACCCTCGGAATCCCCAGTTCCGCCAGCCTCTCGGCCAGGTCCGAGCCCGCGGACGAGGGGTCGACCGACGTGTCGATGTGCAGGATCGTGCCGTCGGCACCGATGTAGAAGGTCCAGCGCTTGGCGAACTTGCCGCTGCCGCTCGCGACGCCGTACGCTGAGGCCACCTCGGCGTCGGGATCACTCAGGATCGGATAGTCGAGTTCGAGCGACTGGGCGAACTTGGTGTTGGTTTCGAGATCGTCACAGCTGGCCGCGAAGAAGGCAACGTCGAACTTCCTGATTTCGTTCCCGCTGTCACGCAGCGACTTGCACTCCATCGTTCAACCGCCGGTGAACGCCTTTGGGAACCAGGCGATGACCAACGCCCTCTCTCCCCGGAACTGATCGAGCGAGTAGGTCTCCCCGTCCGACCCTTTCAGGGTGAACGGTGGGGCCAAGTCGCCGACCGTCAGGTCTCTCGCAGCGACGGGTCGTGAGCCCGAGATACCGGCCGCGATGACGATCAAGGCTGCTCTGGCTATGGCTCGACGCGTCATCTTGTCCTCCCGGGTCAGGTTTCCAATGCGTTCCCAACGCGTAACACGGGGCATCCCGGATCGCTTCCCGATCCGCTGCCCAGATCAAGTCCGGGCTCACCCGCCGACCTGCTACACTCCCGGCCCAAGCATGGGCTGCGGCGTCTGAAACCGGGCATGCGGGAACCCGGCACGGCCGAACGCTGCGCCCACAGGAGGAGCGAATGCGACGTGGTCGGCTGCGACTTGAGGACGACAGCGTCTTCGACGGAGTGGTCTTCGGGGCCGAAGAGCAGGTGGGCGGCGAGGTTGTGTTCAACACCGGCATGGTCGGTTACCCCGAATCACTCACCGACCCCTCCTACGCCGGCCAGGTATTGACGCTCACATATCCGCTGATCGGCAACTACGGGGTGCCCCTCTACCGTCACGACAACAACGGGCTGCCGATCGGCTTCGAGTCCGGCGGGATCCAGGTATCGGGGCTCATCGTGGCCGAGCACTCCGAGCACTACAGCCACCACACCGCGAACCGCAGTCTCGACGCGTGGTTGAAGAGCGAGGGGATTCCAGCGCTCGCCGGTGTCGACACCCGTGCCCTGACCAAGCGACTGCGCGAGAAGGGGACCATGCTGGGAGCGATCGTGCTCGAGGGTGCCGAGGTCCCCGTCGAGCTCAGCGATCCCAATGCGACCGACCTGGTCGCGACGGTGAGCATCGACGAGGTCGTCCGCTACGACAGCGGGGACGATGACGCCCCGACCGTGGTCCTGCTCGACTGCGGATGCAAGGTCAACATCATCCGGTGTCTGCTGAGTCGCGGCCTGAATGTGCTGAGGGTGCCGCACGATCACTACTTCCCGGGCATGGAGTTCGATGGTCTTCTGATCTCGAACGGCCCCGGCGACCCGCAGATGTGCCAGGCCGCGATCCGCAACGTGGAACGGGCGCTGGCACTCGACGTACCGATCCTCGGCATCTGCCTCGGCAACCAACTGCTCGCCCTGGCGGCCGGCGCCGAGACCTTCAAGCTGCCGTTCGGCCACCGCAGCCAGAACCAGCCGTGCATCGAGGTGCAGTCCTCTGGCGAGCGCGGCCCGCGGTGCGTGATCACCTCGCAGAACCATGGCTTCGCAGTGCGGCAGGAGTCGTTGCCCGACGACTGGCGGCTGTGGTTCGTCAACGCCAACGACGACACGATCGAAGGGATCCGCCACGTGAGCAAGCCCCGGTGGGGCGTTCAGTTCCACCCGGAGGCGACCCCCGGACCGGTCGACTCGGCATGGATCTTCGACGAGTTCTCGGCGGCCGTTCGGCTAGGACGTGCGTGATGGCTGACCTCCCGAAAACCGTGCTCGTGCTGGGCAGCTCGGCGCTCAAGATCGGCGAGGCGGGCGAGTTCGACTACTCCGGTAGCCAGGCGATCAAGGCGCTCAAGGAGGAAGGGATCCGGACCGTCCTCATCAACCCCAACGTGGCGACCATCCAAACCTCCGAGCACCTCGCAGACGAGGTCTACTTCATACCGGTGGTGCCGGAGTTCGTCGAGCAGGTGATCGAGATCGAGCGGCCCGACGGAGTGCTGCTCGGCTTCGGCGGCCAGACCGCGCTCAACTGCGGCGTCGAGCTGTACCGCCGCGGGGTCTTCGAGGAGTTCGGAATCCGGGTGCTGGGCGCGCCGATCGAGTCGATCCTCGACACCGAGGACCGCGAGCGCTTCGTAGAGCGGCTCGGTGAAATCGAGGTCACGGTTCCCCGGAGCCTCCCCACCACCAGCGTCGAAGAGGCGGTGGACGCCGGACGTGAGATCGGCTTCCCGTGCATGGCCCGCGTGGCGTTTGCCCTCGGGGGTCTGGGGTCCGGCATATGTCGAACCGAAGGGGAGCTGGAACTGCTGGCCACCCGGGCCTTTGCGCACACGGAGCAGATCCTGGTCGAAGAGTACCTGGCGGGCTGGAAAGAGATCGAGTACGAGGTGATGCGCGACGCGCACGACAACTGCATCACCGTCTGCAACATGGAGAACATCGATCCGATGGGGATCCACACCGGCGAAAGCCTGGTGGTGGCGCCCAGCCAGACGCTGGACAACGAGGAGTACCACCTGCTGCGCGAGATCGCGATCCGCGTTGTGCGGCACCTCGGAATCGTGGGCGAGTGCAACATTCAGTACGCACTGTCGCCCGACGGTGATGGATACCGCGTGATCGAAATCAACGCTCGCCTGTCCCGATCGTCGGCGCTGGCCTCCAAGGCGACCGGTTATCCGCTGGCGTTCGTGGCCGCCAAGCTGGCGCTCGGGATGTCGCTCACCGACATCGATAACTCGGTCACGCGCACCACCTGCGCGTGCTTCGAGCCGGCACTGGATTACGTGGTCGTGAAGGCGCCGCGCTGGGACTTCAAGAAGTTCCCCGGGGTGGAGGAGCGAATCGGATCGGCGATGAAGTCCGTGGGCGAGGTCATGGCGATCGGCCGGGGCCTCGAGGAGGCGTTACAGAAGGCGCTGCGCATGACCGAGACCGGAGCGCGCGGCGTGGTGCTCAACGACGACGGCGACGACGACGACATTCGCAAG
Organism: Candidatus Sulfomarinibacteraceae bacterium; assembly: GCA_041552055.1. GTDB lineage: Bacteria > Acidobacteriota > Thermoanaerobaculia > Thermoanaerobaculales > Sulfomarinibacteraceae > JBFELO01. The sequence goes on from JBFELO010000126.1 coordinate 12,678, forward strand.
GAGCTGGCCGAACCCACCGAGCGCCGCATCTTCGCTGTGGCAGAGGCGATCCGGCAGGGCATGACCACCGACGAGGTCCACGAGATCACCCACATCGACCCATGGTTCCTGGACAAGATCGCGGGCATCGTGGCGATCGCACAGCAGCTGCGCGAGACCGATCTCACGGAGATCGACCTAGGCCTCATGCGCCGGGCCAAGCAACTCGGTTTCTCCGACGGCCAGATCGCCGTGGCGGTCAAAGCCACCGAGGAGGAGGTCCGGGACCGTCGCCACGAGCTCGAGCTCTTCCCATCGGTGAAACAGATCGACACCCTTGCGGCCGAGTACCCGGCGGCGACCAACTACCTCTACCTGACGTACAACGGCTCCGAGGACGATGTGGAGTACGGCCAGGAGGGGACGGTGATGATGCTTGGACCGGGCGCCTACCGGATCGGCTCGTCGGTCGAGTTCGACTGGTGTTGCGTCAACGCCGTCAGAACTCTGCGTGCGCTCGGCTACCGGACGCTCATGGTCAATCACAACCCGGAAACCGTGAGCACCGATTACGACGAGTGCGACCGGCTGTACTTCGACGAGCTCAGCTTCGAGGCGGTCTCCGAGATCTACCGGAAGGAGAGTCCGCTCGGCATCATCCTCTCGATGGGTGGGCAGATCCCCAACAACCTGGCGGTGCGCTGTGACGAGGCGGGCATGCGGGTGTTGGGCACGTCGCCCCGCTCCATCGACCGCGCCGAGAACCGACACATCTTCTCGAGCCTGCTCGAGGAACTGGACGTGCCGCAACCGGCCTGGCAGGAACTCAGCTCGGTGGAGGACACGCAGCGGTTCGCCGCCGAGCACGGCTACCCCGTGATCGTGCGTCCGTCGTACGTGCTGTCCGGAGCCGCCATGGCAGTCGCCGGTAATGACGAGGAGCTCGACATTTTTCTGGACAAG
>JBFELO010000127.1:0-13339 GCA_041552055.1 Candidatus Sulfomarinibacteraceae bacterium
CACGTGATCGAACACGTACTCCGGAAAGTCCTGGCCGGTGACCTTCTCGGCGAGCATCTGTAGCAGCAGATAGCCTACGTTGCAGTACGCCCAGCGGGTTCCGGGGTAGAACTGGAACTCCTGGCCGGTCATGAAGGTGGCGATCTCTCGTCGCGTGGGCGGCGGGAGCACACCGAGGGACAGGGCGACCTGCCAGTCGCGGAATACCATCGGATCGATCCCGCCGTCGTACTTGTCCCAACCAACGGTGTGGGTGAGCAGGTGGTCGACGGTGACCAGCTCGAGCCAGGGGTCTGGTCTCTGGCCGGCAGGAGGTTGGAGCCCGAGCGTCGACGCGACCGGCGTGTCATAGCTCAGCAACCCGTCCTCGATGAGCTGGTGGATGGCGATCGAGGTGATCGCTTTCCCGATGCTACCCGTGCGGAACAGCGAGGTCGGCTGCACGGGTTCGGCCTCATCGGAATCCCAGGTGTAGCCCCGTGCAAACACCAGCCGGCCGTCCTTGGCGATGGCCACGGTGGCCGCGCGAATGTCGAACTCGAGCATCTGACCGCGCACGACGTGGTCGATGGCCGACAGCTCCGGGACCTCTTGGCCGGTGACCGTCCACCGGCGCTCGGTCGCCGCGGCAGTGGCGGTGATCATCAATGCGCAACAGATGGCCAGGCATCTCTGACGGTGTGACATCTTCCGTTCCTCCCTCGGGGTTCCCTTCGACACCGCTTCGGTCATTCCCAGGTCGCGGGTCGAAGTAGCGGTCGAAATCTCGATCTCGTCGTCCACGAACCACAGTGTGGGGCGCGAACATCCGGTGCGCTTGAGGGGGTCTTGAGGGAGCGATGACGGTCCGGTGAGGATCTGTCCGCGTGCTAGGATTCACTCAGGACCTGGAGAGCCTCGATTCAATCGAAAAGGTGGGGATCGGAGATTGAGGTCGAACACGCGCTCGCTCTCGCTGCTGCTTGCATGGCTCGCTGGTGCGGGTGTTGCCGGCGCCCAGGAGGCACCGGCAACCTTCGAGTTCAGCTTCTCCAACCCGGGGGCGCGGAGCATCGCGTTGGGTGGCGCGTTCGTCGCCCTCGCCGACGACGCAACCGCCGCGTACGCCAACCCCGCCGGCCTCATCCAACTCCTGCGGCCGGAGGTCTCCGTCGAGCTGAGACGCTGGAGCTTCTCCACACCATACACGGTCGGGGGGCGCGCATCCGGAACGCCGACCGGGTTCGGGATCGACACGGTGCCCGGTCTACGGATAGACACGTCGAACGAGGATTCCAGCGGTCTCTCGTTCCTGTCGTTCGTCTACCCTGGAACACGCTGGTGCGTGGCCGTCTCACGTCACCAGTTGTCGGAATTCCGGCTCGGCACCGAACTCAACGGTCTGTTCGGTGCCGGGGACCCTCCGGATGGTGTGATCCGGCACCTCGACCAGCTCATCACCACGCGATTCGATGTCGTCGGCACCAGTTTGTCGGGGGCATTTCGATTCGGCGAGAAACTCAGCCTGGGCTTTGGGCTGTCGTACTTCGAGGGCTCGGTTCGGTCGACGACAGCCGCGTACCTGATGGACGAGTACCCGACGACATTCTATGAAGTGAACTCGTTCTTACCGCATCGGCTTTGGGTCACGAGCGAGTTCGCGATCGATGACGCCACGGACTGGGGGTTCAACGCCGGATTTCTCTGGAACCTCACCGATCACTGGAGAATCGGCGGCGTGTTTCGCCAGGGTCCAGAGTTAGCGTACACACTCGAAAACATCGCTGGGCCTGCGTACGACCTCCCCGAGGGCACGGTGATCGATTCGTTTTCAGGCTTGTCGCTGGAGCTGCCGGACGTATTCGGACTGGGCATTGCCTATCGAACCGCCGGCGGCGACGTGGCCGTGAGCTTCGAGTGGGATCGCGTGCAGTACTCCGCGATCCTCGATTCGCTCGCGGCTGCTCCCTTCGTGGACGCGGCCGACGTCGTGCTCGAGGACGCCGACGAGCTGCACCTGGGAGTCGAGTACGTCATCCTGAAGTCGACTCCGCTGGTCGCGCTGCGCGTCGGCGTCTGGCTGGATCCCGACCACCGGATTCGGTACCTCGGCAACGATCCGTTCGCCCGCGCGATCTTCCAGCCCGGTGAGGACACCCTCCACTACTCGGTCGGGCTCGGGTGGGCCTTCCGTTCGTTCCAGCTCGATCTGGGCGTCGACATCTCGGACCTGGTGGACACCGCAGCCATCTCGGCGATCTACAGCTTTTGAGGGTATCTCCCGCTCAGGAATCGCGGGCGATCTGGTGGAGGGCTCCCTCGAGCGCCACCGCGTCCGGAAAACGATCCGCTGGCTCCTTCTCGAGGCATCGCAGGATCAGCTCTGCCAGCGCCGCAGGCACGGTCGGCGTGATCGATCGCGGGTCGGGTGGCGGAGCACTCCTCTGCATCTCCAGCATCTCCTGCACCGTGGCCGCCGCGAACGGCCGCCGCCCGGTGGCCATCTCGAACAGCACCACCCCGAACGAGTACAGGTCCGACCGCTCGTCCAGCGGCTCGAGAGCCACCTGCTCCGGGGACGCATAGTGCGGCGTACCAACGAACAGGCCGTGGCTGGTGATGCCGTGCTCTCCGATCAGTCTGGCGAGTCCGAAATCCGCGAGGTACGGCTCGCCATCGTCTCCGAGCAGGATGTTGCTCGGCTTGATGTCGCGGTGCAGGATCGCGCGGCCGTGCGCCGCCGCGAGTGCCGAGGCGAGCCTGGAGGAAACGCCAAGCACAGTCTCGAGTGGCAGCGGCGCGCGATCCGCAATCAGCTCGGCGAGCGTGGCGCCCTTGATCCACTGCATGGTCAGGTAGGTCCTGCCCTCGAACGCGCCCAGGTGATAGATCCTGAGGATATTCGGATGTCCGATGTCGCGCGACAGCAGAATCTCCTGCCGGACCCGCTCGAGAGCGTCAGGGTTGGCCGTGCACTCCGGCCGCAGGAGCTTGAGCGCCACTTGGGTCTGAAGGAGCGAGTCCCAGGCCTTGTAGACGGTCCCTGCCGCCCCGGCACCAACCTCGTCCTGTAGCGTGTAGCGGCCGTCGACGGTCCTGAGGGACAGGGTCGTGTCCTCACCGTGCGGCGGTGCGGTCCCCCGCCCCCCGCTCGGCGGTTCCGGTGGCCGGGCGATCGCGAGGTCATCGAGCCAGCGTTTCAGGAAAAAGCCGGACTGTGTGTACCGGCCGTCCGCGTGGCGCTGAATGAACCCGAGGTTCTCGAGGCGCTGGAGGGCCCCTGTCCTCGTCCCGGAGTCGGTCACGAGAGCCTGGGCTATCGAGGCGGCGGCGGCCGGCGCACGCTCCGAGAGGATGCGAAGCACTGTCTGCTCGGTGTCGGACAGCATCTCGAAGTCGACCGAGAAGAAGTAGTTGACCATCCGGTCCGCGGCGACCTGCTCGCACGCCTCATCGAGGTACTCGAGCTCGAGGAACCGCTTGCAGACAAGCTGGATCAGGTAGGGGTGGTTGCCGCACCGGCTGCGGATGAGCTCCACGTTCTCGGTCGAGAATCGCGGCCTCGAGCCGGTGTCGAGGCGATCCTGCCGGATCAGCGATTCCGCCTCACCGTGCGACAGGCCGGCGATGTACAGCGGCGGGCTGAAGCCGTGCAGGAACGGCGAGGTGTCGCCGCGTTGCTCGGCGAGAGCGCAAAGACGGACCGAGGAGGCGAGCACCGAGCGCACCCCCTCCTGCGATTGCATGGCGCGACGCAGCTTGCGCAACAGCGCAGGGTCCTTGCGATGCAGGCCGATGAGCTCCTCGACCTCGTCGCACAGCAGAAGTAGCGAGAGACCCCGCGCGCGCAGCCTTCGGCGGAGCGCGCCCATCTTGGAGAAGAGATCCTCGTTTTCGATCTCCGTGAGCGCGATCCCGAGATCACCGAGCCGGTCCTCCGCATCGAGCAGAGCGTCGCTGAAGGTGAGTCCGAGCTCGCTGGGATCGTCCGCACCCTGGAAATCCCAGAACACCGGAAGGAATCCATGGTCACCGGTCGACGTGATGTGCTCGAGCTGCTTCAGCAGCGATGTCTTGCCGATCCTCCGGGTGCCGAGAAGCCAGATCGAGTTCCGCGGACCGTCGAGAATCTCCGCGATCAGGTCGTCCCGACCGTAGAACTTCTCCCCACGCACCCACTGACCGACGACGTACGGGACACCCGGACCGGGGATCACGCCTGTTTCGCCCTGCCGACGGCCTCGACGTCGGCGACCGTGATGGTGCGTCGGTCCTGCTCGTGCAGTCGGTTGACCAGTGCGATGCAGAACCGCTGAATCGAGTACGGCTTGCTCTCGGTGAGCTCGATGATCCGGTCGACCACGCCCTGATCGAACTTGAAGACGCCCTGTATCGGTCTTCTGATCAGGGCCTCCGCGTCGTCACGACCGATGGCCGTGACCTCCACCTCCTCGAAGAAGTTGTACCAGGGGCTCCCCTCCTTCTCCCACTGCTTGCGAATCTCGACCCCGGACACCACCGCTACCAGGTTCTCGGCAAAGCTCTTCATGAACAGGCTGCGCAGCTTCTGATTGATCCTCGGATCGTAGTCGTTGAGCTCGTCGACCTCGTCGATCAGCAGCACGAGCTTCACCCTTCTGGCGCTCCGCTGCTCGAGTGCCTTGATGACGGTGCGGAGGTCGCGCACCAGCTCGCGGTAGCCGTAGGCAGACCCATCGGCAATCTCGGGGCCCGGCTGCAGGTTGCCCAGGACCGGCGCGAGCTCGTGGAAGATGTCCTCCGCCAGGGTGGCGAAAAAGCGCTCCTCCGGGGTGCCCTGGAGGTCGACGTAGACCGGGTAGAAGTCGTACTGCGGATCCTCGAGCTCCAGCAAACGCCTCCTGAGATGGTGTTGGAGCGAGGTCTTGCCGATGCGACGCTCGCCATAGAGCAGGAGGCTGTTGTTGTGAATCGTCTGAAGGATCTGCTCCACCAGGACGTCACGGCCGAAGAAGAGCTCCGAGTCGAGCACGGGCGCGCCAGCGATGTACGGATTGAACCGCCGCCTGAGCAGCCGCCGACGCCGGCGAGCGCGGCTGGCCCACACCCCGGTGAGGATCCCGATCGGAATCGCTGCCGCTGCCCCGATGAACCAGGGGGAGCGGTAGAACGGCGGCGTGTACACGACCGTGTACTCGCTGCTCGAGCTCAGCCCCGCGCTGTCGGTGGCGACCAGTCTGTAGGTCGACGGACCCTCGGCGAGGCGATCGCCGACCGAGAACTCGGTGACGAAGTATTCCCCGACCGGCTGGCTGGTGCTGCTGCCCGCGATCTCGCGGTCGGCAGGCCCGAAAAACACGACGTCGACCGGCGAGTTGTCAATCACGACGCCACTCAGCTGGAAGTCGGGGCTTTGTATGCGCTGCAGCCGCGAACCGTCCTCCTGGTCCTGTCGGAAGTCGGCAAAACGTATCGCGGGCGGGATGTTCTCGACGCTGCGAGCACCGATCAGGCGCCGGCTGATCTCGCGATATGCGCTGCGTACGTACTCTAGCGCCGCCGCATTGCCCGGATCCTGGGCGAGCACGCGGTTGGCCGACGAGATCGCTGCCTCGAATCGGCCGGTTGCGAGCTCGCTCCCGGCCTCCTCCAGCGCTCTGCCGATCGACTGACCCCGCGCCGCGTCTTGCTGAGCCTGCAGGATACGGTTCTGCAGACCGACCGCCTCCGAGTTGTCCGGCTCCAACGCCAGCACCGGCTGCAGCCGATCCAGCGCATCGGACAATCGTCCCGCCGCCTCGAGCTCGCGCGCGTCGCTGATGCCCGCCACGACCTGCGACCGGCGGGTCACCGCGTCCTGCTCCGCCTGCAGAGCAACCCGGAGCCCGGCCTGGGCTTGCTCCAGGAGACGCTGGGTCTCGGCGTCCGCCCTCAGCGATAGCGCCTGCCGCAAAACGCCCGAGGCTGCGGCGTAGTCCCCCTCTTCGAGGAGCGACCTGCCCCGGGCGCGGAGCTCCGCGGCGCGCGACTCGTCTTCGCTCGCACGCTCCCGCCGCACGACCTCCTGCCGCAGTTGTTCCATTCTGGACACCGCGTCCGGATTGTCGGGGTCAACGGCGAGTCCCTTGCCGAGGGCGTCCATCGCATCCTGTGTGCGACCCTGCCGTTCGAGGATGTCGGCCTCGCGGAGACTCTCGCGAACGATCTGGTCGATGCGCTGGGCCTCCTCGGCCGCGACTGCCTGCCGCGCCTCGACGGTCAACCGACGGTACCTCTCGAGCTCGGCGAGGTCGGACTCGGACTCCTGAATCGCCCCGAGCTGCTCCTCGGTCTGAAACGCCTACAGGGCAGCCTCGTGCTGACCGAGAGCGTGGTAGGCGATGCCCAGCTTGAGGTACGGGAAATACGCGATGACCTTCATCCCGTACGACCGCACCCGTGCGCCCGAGTCACCCTTCCTCGCAAGGGCCTCGTTGAGTTCCTCGACCGCACGTGGCCAGTCCTCCGCGGCGATTGCCGCCTCGGCCCGTGCATAGTGCTCGTACCAAAAGTCGGCCAGGGCGGGCGTCGCGTACGCGATGATCAGCACGGCCAGCACCACCGTGCGCGCGGCTCGCTGTATCACCTCGACGACACCTTTCTGCTCAGTCATTCGCCTTTCCTGGTCTGCTGCTATCCCTCGCAGGTGACGATGTACGACCTGCGCCGAGTGTACCAGGAGAGTCCCGGCCGCCCGCCCTCCCTGCCGGGGCTATGAGCTCTGCGCCAGGCGCTATGAGCTGAGCTCCCCCACCCGCCCGTAGCGCGAACACCACCTTCATCTTCGTCTTAGTGATCTGCGGGCAGCGTCCTCTGATTTGCGTTATCCGCGGTTCGACACTCCAGCCGGGCGGATGGCCCGAGCCCCGAGGCCCAATTCCCGAATCCCCTCCGCCATCTCACCGGGAATTCGCGAACTCCGGACGAGATTGCTCAGAGTGAGATGTCTGCCGTCTATATAGCCCTCCCCGTCGCGTTGCTGCTCGCGCTCGTCGGCGTGATCGCGTTCATCTGGTCGGTGCGCAGCGGCCAGCTCGACGACCTCACAACGCCCGGGGTTCGGGTGCTACTCGACGATGACGACACCGTTCCCGGCCGCGCAGCGTCGAGCCCTGATACACGGTCGATCCGGCCGGACGGTGAACCGGAGAGCGAAACCTGTCCCTGACGTCGACGTATCTCAGCTCATAGCAGGCCCGTGTAACATCCTCGTTCTTGGCCGCAAAGTGAAGAGTGAGATGAAACAGACGACCTTGTTGGCGCGATGGGACCGAGCACCCCGGAGGCATGACCGCGAGGGAGCCAGTGCGGTTGAAGGCCTCGTTGCGTCATTCCCGCCAACGGAGCGAGTCCAGACTCGCCTCTTCCCCTCTATCCACACGAATTGAATCCTGACCGACCACCCTCCAAGGGTCAGACGGCGACCGGGGCGCCGTTTGACCCCCCTCCGCGCCGGATGAGCTATAGGCGATAGGCCATATGCCGCCGGCCATGGGCAAGCAGCCGTGGAGTGTGACGGGCAACGGGCTCTGTGCGGTGGCCCATGAGCTCTGGGCGAGAGGTTGTCGGACTGTCAAAGACGCGTGAGAGAGGCAGTTTGCCTGTGGCGTTCATTCTCGTTTGGCGAGCGGCAGCTCCGGCGCGAGAGTGACTCCCCTCGGAGAGCGCCACTTTCTCCCAAGGAATACTCACTCCGCTACACGGCGTTCGATCTGGTGAGCGGACTGATGCTTCAACACCGCTCGCGGGAGGCCACATGTCGGTCAGGCCGATCAAGCGTCTCGTCGCGTCCAAGCCCACGATCGAAGGAGCCGGGGTGCATTTGCACCGGGCCTTCGGATTCGGGAACACGAGCGACACCGATCCGTTCCTGCTGTTCGACGACTTCCGCAACGACAATCCCGAGGACTACCTCGCCGGCTTCCCGTGGCACCCCCACCGCGGCATCGAGACGATCACCTACGTGCTCGCCGGCACGGTCGATCACGCAGACAGTCTCGGGAACGCCGGCAGCATTTCAGCTGGAGATGTGCAGTGGATGACCGCCGGCTCAGGAATCATCCACCAGGAAATGCCCAAGGGCGACGACGAAGGGCGGATGCACGGGTTCCAGCTGTGGGCGAATCTGCCCTCGTCCCAGAAGATGACCCAGCCCCGCTACCAGGACGTGAGATCGGCCGACATCCCCGAGGTCACCGATGACGACGGGACGATGGTCCGCGTCATCTGCGGCGACTTCTGGGGGGTCAGCGGTCCAGTCGACGGAATCGCGGCGGAGCCCCGGTATCTCGACGTCCGGGTGCCGCCGCTCACCAGGAAGAGCCTCCCTGTGGAGACCACCCGCCACGCCTTTGCCTACGTGTTCGACGGTTCGGGCACATTCTGCAACGCATCGGAACCACGTGGCGTGTCGACCGACGGGATCGGAAAGGAACACTCGGAATCGCAGCTCGCCCAGAACCGGTCGCTGGTGGTGTTCGACCGCGGCGACGAGGTCACGGTCGACTCGGGAGATCAGGGGATGCGATTCCTGTTGGTGTCAGGCAATCCGATCGGGGAACCGATCGCCTGGTATGGACCAATCGTCATGAACACACAGGCCGAGTTGCGCCAGGCCTTCGCCGAGTTCGAGGCGGGCACGTTTCTGAAGCACACGTAGGGTGCGGCTCGCCGCACCATCAACGATGCGCCCGCTCAGAATGGCATCGGAGCGGCAGGTGTTACCCATCCGAAGGGACGAACGCCATGACAGATTCGCAGTGTGCCGTCGTAGTTGGGGCAGGAACCGGCACCGGCTCAGAGATCGCCAAATTGCTGTCCGGAGAGGGGTACTCCGTCGCGCTCGCCCGCAGGAACGCGGACGCCCTGACCCCGCTGGTCGCTGAAATCGAGGACGGCGGCGGGAGGGCAATCGCGGTCGGTGTGGACGCCGGAAACGAAGACCAGGTCATCAGCCTGTTCGAGCAGGCCGAACAACGGTTCGGCACTCCGAGAGTCGCCGTGTACAACGCCGCCGGCTTCACCATGGGCTCGATCCTGGAGACGACCTCGGAAAAGTTCGGGGAGATGTGGCGCGCCGCCTCGTACGGGGGGTTTCTCGTCGGGCGCGAGGCTGCAAAGCGGATGGTTCCCCGGGGTGAAGGGACGATCCTGTTCACCGGTGCCACCGCCGCCGTCAAGGCGAGCGCGAACTTCGCGGCGTTCGCGTCGAGCAAGCACGGCCTGCGGGCGGTCGCCCAGAGCATGGCCAAGGAGCTGGGGCCCAAGGGCATCCACGTCGCCCACCTCATTATCGACGGCGTCATCGACGTGCCCAGGGTGCACGAGCACATGCCGGAGTTGGCGGCCTCCAAGGGCGACGAGGGGCTGATCGACCCGAAGAGCATCGCGGCCACCATGCTGTGGCTTCACCGACAGCCGAGGAACGCCTGGACGTTCGAGCTTGATCTCAGGCCGTACAAAGAGGGGTGGTAAGCCATACGCTATTACGCTCGGAGTTCAAGGCTCGATTCCACTCGGACACCGCCCAGGAACCGACACTTCACAGCGCCACGCCCAAAGCTCACGGCCCATACCTTATAGCCCGTAGCGTATAGCTTATCGCGTGTTGCCCCACCACCGCCGCACACGGAACCAGACCCGTTTCATTGAAAGCCACGTTACTGCAGACGTTGCTCGTCATTGCGGTGACGGTCAGTCGAGGGACACGCCGCCGTACGGGATTCCCGTCAGATGTGCTACGTCACTCTTCCAGGTCGTCAGGTCGTCGACCGAGAGTTGATCGAGGTGGCTGTGCCCGCATGCGCGCGACATGACCTTCATGAGCTCGGTCGACGCGCGGAAGAAGTTGTTCAGCTGCTCCGCCCCGCGTTCGATCTTCAGTCGTTGCCGCAGGTGCGGCTTTTGCGTTGCGATTCCGACTGGACAGTTGTTGGTATGGCAGGCGCGCATCCCGAGGCAGCCGATCGCCTGCAGAGCCGCGTTCGACACGGCCACCGCATCTGCACCAAGGGCCAGCGCCTTGACGAAGTCTTCGGGCAGACGAAAGCCGCCCGTGATCACCAGGGTCACCTCGCCTCGCCCCTGCCGATCGAGGTGCCGCCGGGCACGCGCGAGGGCCGGAATGGTCGGCACCGAGATGTTGTCACGGAAGATCAGGGGTGCCGCGCCGGTGCCGCCGCCGCGGCCGTCAAGAATGATGTAGTCCACTCCGATCTGCAGGGCGGCGTCGATGTCGCGCTCGATATGCTGGGCGGAGAGCTTCACGCCGATGGGAATCCCGCCGGTCGCCTCCCGTACCTCCTCTGCGAAGTGACGATAGTCATCGATGGACTCCCAGTCCGGAAAGCGCGGCGGTGATACGGCCGGCTCGCCCTCTTCGAGCCCACGAACCTCGGCGATCTTGCCTCGCACCTTGTCCCCGGGCAGGTGGCCGCCGGTGCCCGTCTTGGCGCCTTGGCCGCACTTGAAGTGAAACGCCTGGCACCTCTGGACCATATCCATGGAGTAGCCGAATCGGGCGGACGCGAGCTCGTAGAAGTAGCGTGAGTTGTTGGCCTGCTCCTCGGGCAACATGCCGCCCTCGCCCGAGCAGATGCCTGTCCCGGCCATCTCCGCACCCATGGCGAGGGCGGTTTTCGCCTCTTCGGACAGCGCACCGAAGCTCATATCGGACACCAGCAGTGGAATGTCGAGCTCGAGGGGTTTCTTCGCGCGTGGGCCGATCACCACCTCGGTGCCGACCGCTGCGTCTTCGAGCAGGGGGAGCTTGTGGAGCTGGGCAGTGAGAATCTGGACGTCGTCCCACCTGGGCAGCTGGTCGCGCGGCACACCCATCGCCGCGACCCGACCGTGATGACCCACCGTGCTCAGGCCATCATCGGCGAGCTGCTGGATGTACTGGAAGTGCGGCTCCTCCGGTCCTCCGTGGAGGTCCTTGTACAACCCCTGATATGCGTCTCGATCGTACGGCTGCGGGTTCTCGGCTTCCCAGGCGGCAACTTCGTCCTCGTCGACCCAGACCGCCCCGTCCTCGATCCAGGACTCGAAGCGATGCTGACGCTCCTCGGGGTTATACGAGCTGACGCCCGTCCTGTAGCAATAGTCCCAGCCATGAACGCCGCATATGAGGTTCTTGCCCTCCACGTAGCCGTCACTCAGCAGCGCACCCCGATGAAGGCAACGACCGTAGAGCACCGATGCCCGCTCCTCGTCTTCCCAGCGGATCACCACCAGATCGACGTTTGCGACCAGGGCATACGCGGGCTGGAGCGGTTCAAGCGCGTCCCAGTCGGCAATCCGTACCTTGTTCATTCGGAGCCTCCTCTTGGAGCGACGCGGCCGGCGGTCCGCCCGACGCGCGACACTTTCATCAGACGTGCGCTCGGAGCGCGAGCTGTCGGAGGATGTTGTCTCGATCTCACTCGCTGTCCATGGCAGTTCATACATGCCGCGATCTGGGGTTATTCCCCGGCTGCGCCAGGCATAATCCTGTCCAGGTTTGTGGACAAAGCTGCTCGGGCGAGAGCCTCGACAGGAACTCGCTACGGAATGGACCGCGTGGCTGGCGCAGTCGCGGCGCATCCACGCGCCGAAGATTTCTGGATGACTGGAGGACGATCATGGCAACAAACAGAGTTCTTCGAGTCTGTGGCGGTCTCGCGCTGACCGTATTGTGTGGTTTCACACTTGGTGGCGAATCGGGCTGCTCCGAGCTCGGCCGGCTGGCTTGGATCGCCGGGCACTGGGCCGAAACCGTAGGCGACGTGCACATGGAGGAGATCTGGACCGAGGCCAGGGGAGGCGTCATGCTCGGCGTACACCGCGACGTACGGGCTGGTGGCGCGGCGTTCTTCGAGTACCTCAGGATCGAAGATCGTGGAGGCCAGACAGTCTACATCGCGAGTCCGATGGGCCGTGAGTCGACGGAGTTCGCGCTCGCGCTCGTCGAAGACCGCCGCGCCATCTTCGAAAACCTGGACCACGACTTCCCGCAGCGCATCATCTACCGCCGCGACGGCGACCGGTTGTCGGCTCGCGCCGAGGGAATCGTGAACGGCGACCTGCGAGGCGAAGACTGGGAGTGGCGGCTCGAACGATGCGTTGTTGACCCGAACTGATTGTAAGACAATTGACAGATCGATCACAGAAACGTAAGTTAATACTTGGGAACGGGGGCGTGAGAGATGGCTCAGACCGTGGTGTCATCGAAGTACCAGATCGTGATCCCCAAGGAAGTGCGGCAGAAGCTCCACCTCGAAAAGGGGCAGGTGTTGCAAGTCGTGGTGAGAAACGGCGTTATTACTCTGGTGCCCGATCGGCCTCTGAACGAACTCCGCGGATTCGTGAAGGGAGTTGACGCATCCGGACTTCGGGACAAGGACGATCGGCTGTGATCCTGGTGGATTCCTCCGGCTGGATCGAGTACTACACGGATGGCCTGCTGGCGGACGATTTCGCGCCCTACCTGGAAGAACTCGCGGAGGTGGTCACCCCCACCATCGCCATTTTCGAGGTCTACCGCATGATCAGGCGGCAACATTCCGAGGAGGCCGCGCTGGAAGCGGTCGCCCAGATGCAGAAGACGCGGGTCGTGGACCTCGACCAGTTTCTCGCACTCGCGGCAGCCGATGTCAGCATCGAGCATAGGTTGGCGATGGCCGACGCAATCGTCTACGCCACCGCTCGGGTCACAGGCGTCGGAATGGTGACCGCAGATGCTGACTTCGAAGGACTGGACGGCGTCAACGTTTTGAAATGAAGAGAGATCGAGGAGGCAAACGATGAAAACCGTTCTGATCGTGGCGATCGCGATCGTGTGCCTGCCCCTGCTGGTGGGATGCGCACCGGGTCCGAATCGGCTGGTCGACTCCCCCGATGATGAGGGCAAGGTGGCGGGCTTCTGGAAGGGCGTGTGGCACGGGTTCATCGTGCTGTTCACGTTCATCGGGTCGCTGATCTCCGACAAGGTCCAGGTGTACGAGGTGCACAACAACGGAGGCTGGTACGACTTCGGGTTCGTGTTCGGAATTATGGCGTTCTTTGGGGGCGGGGGTGGAGGCGCAGGACGGCACTCGCGCTGAGACTGTCGACAATCGACTTCCAGGATGTGTGAGCATGAAGAAGCGACGGGGCCGAAGCCCCGTCGTTCGACAAAGAGGAAAGGGAGAAGAAGGTCAGTCTTCGCAGGATCCAAAGGTGTCGCCGTGAGCCAGATGGGTCGGGAAGAGCTCGCAACCCCCGCTCGTGGTCCACACGGAGCCGGCATATCCGCCCCACACCACGCCGACGAGCTCGTTGCTCTATCTTCCGCCCGTCCATGCCATGAGCTGTGGGCGATGAG
>JBFELO010000128.1:0-13225 GCA_041552055.1 Candidatus Sulfomarinibacteraceae bacterium
AGACAGGACGAGGGCGACGGTCCGTGCTGTGCCGGTTTCAGAAGTCCTCGAGGGCCTCGTCGACCTCGAGTACCTGCTCCTGGTGGGAGCGCTGCAGATTCTCCAGCTGATCCCGGAGCGCGTCCGTGGGATTGTTGTGGACCGGCTCGCCGGCGAGTGCGGCCTCGGCTGTGTCGAGGTGCTTCTCGGCGGCTCGCAGATGACGCTCTGTCGGCCGAAGCGAGTAGGAACGGAGCTCGCCTGCCGCCGATCGGAGGGCCACGGCGACGCGCAACTCGACGCTCGGAGCCGGGGCGGCCTCGGCCCAGGAGGCGGCCTCGGCAGCGACGGTTCGCAATTCCTCGGTGCGGCCGTCGAGATTCTCGGGTGAGCCGACCAGCGCGCGCAGCGAGGACACCATCTCGGAGGCCAGGTCGCGATCGAACGCGCGGCCCTCGACGCCGCGCTCGCGAAGATCGCGCGCCGCCTCCGCCACCGCCTGGAGGCTCGTGGTGGCGTCCTTCTGCTGCAGATACATCATGGCCGCAGCGGCGAACAGGACCACGAGGGACAGAGCTCCGAAAATCCGCACGAGACCTCCTCAATCGAGTATAACCACGGAGCCGGTCTCTCAACCCTGATCTGGTTGGTGCCCGTGCCCGGTTCAGAGATTCGGATACGGAGACGGATACGGAAACGGACGCGGTGAGCCCACAACCCATCGGGTGTGTTCAGCTCGCCCGGATCGGACGTCGGGAGCAGGGAGGGGGACACTGTCCTCCAGGTGGGACGGGTGGCCGCCCCCCGCGATGCGGCAGGGTCGCGTTCCGGCACTGATCCCGGCCACCGCGGAGCGGCCGGCCACCGACCACCGCCGTCATGAAACGGTCCGCACGCATCGTCGTGTGGGTGTGGAGATCTTCTTGCAGGGAACGACGTTGCGTGTGTTGTCACGCGGGCCCCTGCGGTCGGAATCGAGTGACCGCGAGAGGATCTCTACCCGTCGCGTCGCGTGTTCGGAGCACCTCTCGTCGCGGTCTGGCACGGGGGCTGCATCAGGCTCCTGTGGGAGGTAACGATGAAACGGTGCGCGTTCGTGATCGTATGGATCGGACTCCTCGCCCCGGCGGCCGCCGCGCAGCTCGCTACCGACTGGGCGATTCCGGCAGTGGCCCACACCGAGGGGCGACGCGGGACCTTCTGGCGGAGCGATGTGTCGCTCCACAACCCGCACTCCTTCGATCTCCCCGTCGTCGTCCAACTGCTGCCGTCGACGAGCGAGAACTGGGAGGCACCGACCTTGACGCTGACCCTCTATCCCTACGAGACGGTCAACCTGTGGGACGCCCTCGGTTCGGACGTGTTCGACTTTGCCGGCACCGGGGCGATGCTGGCGTACGCCGACACCTCGTTGGCGTGCGACCCGATCGAGACCTGCCAGTTCATGGTCACCAGCAGAACCTACACCGTCGATCCGTGGGGCGGCATCGGCGAGTTCGGCCAGGCCATTCCCGGTGTCGACGTGTGGCACGGCGTGGACTGGGAGCACTACGGCTACGCAGCCGGCATCCTCTGCGACGGGACCGCC
Source organism: Candidatus Sulfomarinibacteraceae bacterium (assembly GCA_041552055.1). GTDB lineage: Bacteria > Acidobacteriota > Thermoanaerobaculia > Thermoanaerobaculales > Sulfomarinibacteraceae > JBFELO01. The sequence continues at coordinate 1,568 of JBFELO010000128.1, forward strand.
TTCCGCTGCAACGTCGGAGTCGCATCGTGGACCCCGGGGTGGACGACGGTACGGGTCGACGTCCAGCACGCTGACGGTACGATCCTGGCGACCCACCAGATCGACGTTCCGCCCTACGGGCACGTGCAGCAACGCCTGTCCACCGAGGTCGTGGGGGGAAGTCTGGTGTTCTACCTCGTGGACGGACCTGACGAAGCCCTGGTGTTCCCCTATGCGTCGGTCGTCGACCAGGACACGGGCGACCCCAGCTTCGTCGCGTGCAACTCGTCCGTTGTGGGTCTCGAGGTTGCCAAGGTCGAAGGTGTCCCGCGGCCGCTTCGCCCCGCGCACCCGCGACAGCGAGACGCCGGGGTCGCAGAGATCCGAAGGCTCACACGCTGAGCAGTGCTGGTGAGCCGCCATCGTTCATGGTGCTCGCGTCGCGAGGCCGCAGATCTGCGGCCGCGGCGGGTCAGCCGGCGGCCACCGAGCTGTCCGGCGCTGGGGCGATCGCCTCTCGCACGGCCGCGGCTGCCCGGATCAGGTTCGCCGGAGTCGCCACCGCCTGCAGCTGACTCTCGCTGTCAGGCACGGTCGCCGGCCAGACGCGGGCGCTGGGAATCGCCTGTCGGCCGAGCTCGAGACAGGTGCCGAGCGGAGTCACGCTGTGCAGTTCGAACAGCCGCCGGAACTGATCCGGGAAGTCGGACAGCTGTGCCAGCCCCAGCCCGAGGCGGGGTGGAAGCACACGCAGCAGGGTGTTGCGGAGCCGATGATGGGGAATCGGGAGGGTCGCCAGCACCCACAGGACGAGATCCGTAGGCACCACGATCAGGTTGACGGCCAGGCGAACCGTCTCCAGGGGAACGCCGAGGTGGGATGCTGCGGCCTCGGCGGTGCGGCACCACTCGACGGCTGCCCTCTCCGTCACCTCGTCGATTCGGCCGGCGGTGGGCCGCCGCCACGCCGAGCTGTCGGACATCTCGGGCCAGAGGTCGAGAGAGGAAGACTGCTCGAGGAGGTCGACCAGCGTTTCCGGGTGCTGCAGATGCGGGCTTCGGATCGCGCATGCCAACACCATCTGGTTCCACGTGGCGTGGGGCAATCCGATCAGGTCGAGATGGTGGTGGCTGGCCGTGTATTCGGCGATCCGCGCCGCCTGACTCGCCGGCATGGGCACGAGACCCGAGCCGGATGTGACCCAATCGGACAGGGTGCCGACGATGTCGCGAACTTGCTGTTGCAGGCGAGCCACCTGCTCACCGTCGACCCGCTCGTCAGCCGAGACCCCGTCGCGGATCAACTGCCAGAAGAAGCTCTCGAACCCCTCGTCATCCGTGGGCAGGGTGAGGTCACGCTCTTCGGCTGCATCCGGGCCGTGCTCGTCGCTGCGACGCGCGGCCTCCATCACCAGCGAGTTGGGCTGGACGTGAAGGGTGAGGCCGAGCAGTTGGCGCACCGGGTAGGACGGGTCGAGCACGAAGCGCACGTCGGCCGCGGTCAGCACTCGGCTCGTGATGGTCTCGGCCAGTCGGGTGAGGCTGTTCCGCAGGTGCTCCGGTGAAAAGCCGCCACGTTCGATCAGCAGATTCGTGAACAGCGTCCGCCGCAACAGAGAGACCGCGAGCAGCCGGTGCAGGGTCGACAGTGGCAAGATTCCCTCGGTCGCCAGCCAGCTGGCGAGCCGTTCCTCGGGCACGGTCGACGAGGCGTACACGATCTTGCCGTCGAGAAAGTCGAGGTGACGCCTCTGCTGGCCCTCGAGCAGGGTCAGCCGACCGCTCAACGAGCCCATCTGGAACCATTGAAGGAGGTCCCCGAGGTGCAGTCGATCAAGCGTTCCCTGGATCATCAGACTACCAGTATAACCGCATTTCGACTCAAAGTGTCCGTTTATTGTACTCTTGCCGGATGCGGCTGCTGCTGTTGACCGCACGCCCGGAGCTCGAGACCAACCGACGCCTCGAGGCAGCCGCGCGTGCGCAGGGGCTCGGGGTGGTGACCGTCGACGCAGCCAAGGTCACCGCAGCGGTCACCCCGAAGCCGACGCTGAGGATCGGCTTCGATGATCTCCTTGACGCACCGATCGACGCTGTCCTGGCACGGGTCGGCAACTGGCGCCCCGACAGCGTGCTCGCCGCGCTCGAGGCGGCGGTCGCGGCCGGTGCGGCCACGCCCAACCCGCCGCGGGCGATCAGAATCGGCCGCGACCACTGGCGAACCACACACGCCCTCGCCGCCGCAGGGCTGCCGGTGCCGGCCACCATTGCCGGTGGTGACCCGGAGGAGCTGGCGGGCGCCGCGGCGTCGCTCTCCTTTCCGGTTGTCGTCAAGCAGCGGCGGTCACGGATGGGGGTCGGCGTGATCCTGTGCGCTTCCCGTGACCACCTGGAGAGCGTGCTCGACTCCTTGTGGCGGGTCGGCGACGAGATCATCGTTCAGGAGTTCGTGCCGACCGACGGCCGCAGCCTCCGTCTCCTGGTGGCAGGGGATCGGACAGTCGCCGCGGGGCTCTTCGTGGCTCCGCAGGGAGACTGGCGATCGAACGCCGCCCGCGGCGGCAGCGCGGAGCCCTACCGGGCGAGCGACGCCGAGCAGGAGCTCGCCAGATCCGCCGCCCGTGCCGTTGGTCTCGGCGTGTGTGGGGTCGACCTCCTGCCGGGCTCCAATACCGTTGTCGGCGAGGTGAACCCGACCCCGGGCTTCCTGCACCTGGAGGAGGCCTCCGGCGTCGACGTGGCGTCCGAGATCGTCCGCCACGTCGCCCGGTGCGCGAGTCGGGGCCGTCCCGACGTTCACGGCTGACTACTGGCCTTCGTCTGCCGCCGCCTCCAAGGTGCGGCCGGACAGCTCACGGTCGATCATCAGCAGGCCGTGTGGGCTGTTCTCCACCATCTTCACCTGGTGGTAGAGAGTGTCGGCCGTGGCCTCCTCCTCCACCTGCTCGTTGACGTACCAGTGCAGTACCACCGTGGTCGCGTGGTCCTGCTCGGCGTTGGTGAGGTTGACCATCTCGTTGATGCGCTGGCTGATGTACTGCTCGTGTTTGAGGACCGCCTCGACGGCATCGGACGGCGATTCCCACTCGGTCTGAGGGGCGTCGAGTGCCTTCAGCTGAACGGTGCCACCGCGTTCGTTGAGGTAGTCGAACAATTTCATGGCGTGACCGAACTCCTCCTGGGCCTGGACTCTCATCCAGTGGGAGAATCCGTCCAGATGGCGGGAGGTGAAGAACGCCGCCACCGAGAGGTAGAGGTAGAAGGAGAAGAACTCGGCGTGAATCTGGTCGTTGAGGGCTTGCTCGACCTTCGGGTTCATCGCTGCTCCTTTTCCGGCCGCGATCGACGGGCGTTGCACAACGCGTCCGCCCACGGCGCGATTGGCTTCATTTTCCGGGCGATTATACCGATCCGGGCGATCTTAGCGAGAGGCGGGCCACGGCGGCCACGCCTCGGTCACGACGATCCAGGGACGGATGTTGTTCCTCGCCGAGGGCTCGCCCCACACCAGTCCGGTCCACGTGTTCGCCCCGAGGGGCCGGCCGGCTAGCCACACGAGGGCTACCACGACGAGCACGGAGCACAGCAGCCGCAGCCAGCTTGCGGTCTCGATCTCGCGCAGGCGGTGGACGAACGCCGGCGGGTATCCGAACCATGCCACGGCACAGGCGACCAGCAGCGGTCCCAGCAGCGCCACGATCGGGGCGAGCGGGGGCGCGCCACGGATGACGCTGACCAGCAGCGTCCACGCCACGCACGGCGTTCCGAGGTGGGCCGCGACGACCATCAGCCGCACCCCGCGACCGGTGTGGGGGCGGGCCACGCGAGCCAGAGCGAGCAGCCGAAGGACCGGAGGGAACGCTGCGATCGCCGCCAGGCTCGGCGCCGCCCAGACGAGGAGCGACGGCAGGTCGGCGAGCTCGAGGAAACGCGCGACGTGGCCGTCGGCAGGGTCGAGGAGGGGCAGCCAGGCGACCCCCACAACGGCTGCCCCCCAGGCGAGGTGGACCGCCATGAGCTCGGCGGCGAGCGTGCGTGCGCGGGGGATGAGATGGAGCGCGGCGGCCCCCGCCAGCAGCGGCAGAACCAGCGAGCCGAGCCAGTACCCGACTGCACGCGGCTGGGACGCGAAGTTGAGTGCGGGTTGGTTGACGAGGGCCCACACCTGGCGCCCCAGGGGGGTCGAGAAGCCGATCCATCCGCAGCCGCCGAGGACGGCTCCGAAGCCCTGGCCACCGACCGCCAGCAGCAGGCCCGAGGTGAAGCCGAAGGAGGCGGCCAGCCAACCGAAGAGGATGCCCGTGGGCGTCGTCAGGTCGAGGTTCCGGACCACGTCGGCATGCTACCATGGCGCTTGAAGTGCGATCACAACGTCATTTCTTTCAGCGTTTAGGACGCGTAGAGTCGATGCTGGCGGGCATCCTGCTGCTGGCGTTGCCGGCCGCCGGGCAGGCACTCCACGTGGAGCGTGTCGGGGGCGGCACCGAGCTCGTGCTGGTCACGTTGCCGCTGTCCGAGGCCACCACGGTCGCCTGGCCGCTGGCCGACGGTTCGGTGACGAGCATGACCAGCGGTGGGCTGACCGTCCTCGCCGATCTCGCGCAGATGCTGGAGGGGCTGGAAGAAGCGCCCCCGGTGGTGGTCGTAGTGGGTGGGGTACAGCCCAAAGAGCTGAGACCCGTGCTGTCGATCGGCCTCGGAGAGCGCAGACCGATGCAGTGGACGCCGGAGTCGGTGCCGCTGATCGAGGGCGGTGTGGACCGTCGGCTCGGCGCGCCGGGGAGCGAGGCCCAGCTGCGTCTCGAGATGATGTTGCCGGCGCCCGACGACTGGCGTCGCAGCCCACTCGAAGTGCTGTGGGAGCTGATGCCGGCCTTGCTGGGTCCCCAGCTGCCGGGTGTGATGGCGCGAGTCGACGGCGACCTGGCGCGCATCGAGAGCCGCATCGACGCCGAGGTCGCCGACCTCGAGCTGCGCCGGCTGCGGCTCCAGCTCGCGCGGATCGCGGCGGATCCGAAGATCGATTCCGAGGCGGTGAACGCGGCACGGCGCCGCCTTCAGGTGCGGCGCAAGGCGCTGCTCGGGATTCACCCCGAGGCCGCCGAGATCGTTGCACGGCTGTGGATCCAAGGTGGCGGCACCGCGGTGCAGGAGTACCTGTTCGGTGTCGAGGGCGTCACGGTGGACAGGGTGGCGGACGCGGCGCGACGGTGGCTTCCTCAGCACCCGGGTCATGCCGTGTTGCGGTTGCCGCCGCGCGTCTTCAACCCGCGTTTCGCCGCGGATCCGCAGCGGGTGCAGCTCGCCAACGACGCGGTGGCGATGGTGCTCGAACGCGACACCGCCGGTCTCTCTGCCCTCTGCCTGCAGCCGGTGCTGCTGCCGGATCTCGATGGCCAGCTGTCCGGGACCGTGCTGGCGCGGCTCGCGGCGGAGATCCGGGTCTCCGCAGGGGTTCCGGGTTGGGTGCGGGTGGCGCGGCGGCCGCCGGTTCTGGAGCTGGCGGCTCCCGACGACGGCTTCGCCGAGCTCGTCGAGGAGTTGCAGAGTGCCGTCGAGCTGGTGGCCAGGGACGACGTCCCGTTCGCCGATCAGAATCCCGACGCACGCCGACGTGCCCTTCAGCTGATGGCGACGCTGCTCGGGCTCGCAGAGGATGTGGGACTGTCCCCGGCCGAGCTCCTTCAGCCGAGGAATTTGGCCCTGGGCGTGGTCGCGCCGGACGGCGAGACCGCGATCGAGGCGCTGCAGAAGTTCCAGATCGGGGGCAGTGCCGATCAGGCCTTCACCCAGGGCCGGGCGTTGTCGACGGTGCCACGGCTGCGGGAGGCTGCGCCCGGCCGTGAGTCCGCGCTGGTAATGGCACTCGACGTGATCTCGATCGGCAGCCCGGTGACCCCGGCCGTGGTCGGCGCCCTGGTCGAGGAGCGGACCCGGCAGCTGGTCGAAGGTGCCGAGGTGGAGGTGCTCTCGCCGATCGTACCGGGTCGAAACATGGTGCTGCTCGTGGTGGTGGCCGAGGCCACGCTCGACGAGCTCGAACGGCGGCTCGAGGCGGCGTGGCCGGAGATCGTGGGACCGGTCTCGGGCGACGAGTTGGCGCCGGTGGGTCGGCGGGTGGCGGCCGACGTGACGGTCGACATGAGCGGGCCGGTCGGTCATGCTCGGCGATGTGCCGCGGTCGCGGCGGGGTCGGTCTACTGGCGGCTGCCGTCGGACCTTCAGATGGAGGCGTTGACGCTGTCGCCGGAGGTGGTGACTGGGTTGCTGGCGGCGTTCGGCTCGTGGCAGGATGTGCAGACGACGGGCGCCGGCGTGCTGCCGATACCGGACTCCGAGTCCCCCTGATGCGGCAACCGGCGCCGCCGAGTCTGCCAGGAGACGCGCGATCGTAGGCAGGCTCCATGGAGGCCCGAGTGAGTGTTGATGAGCTGAATCGCCAACTGGAGTACCTCACCAAGGGCTGCGTCGATGTCGTGCCCGAGGACGAGCTCAAGGCCAAGCTACAGCGAGCGCTCGAGACGGGGGAGCCGTTGACGGTCAAGGTGGGATTCGACCCGTCGGCACCCGATCTCCACCTCGGGCACACGGTGGTGATCCGGAAGATGCACCACTTCCAGCAACTCGGACATCGAGTCGTGTTCCTGATCGGTGACTTCACGGGTCTGATCGGAGACCCGACGGGCAAGAAGGCGACCCGCCCGCAGCTCACGAGGGAGGAGATCGACGCCAACGCGGCCACCTATCAGCGGCAGATCTTCAAGCTGCTCGACCCCGACACCACGGTGATCGACTTCAACTCGCGCTGGCTCGGCGCGCTGAAGTCCGAGGACTGGATCCGGCTGGCGGCCACGGTTACGGTGGCGCAGATGCTCGAGCGCGACGACTTCCGCTCGCGCTACGAGGCGCAACAGCCGATCTCGCTGCACGAGTTCCTGTACCCGCTCGCGCAGGCCTACGACTCGGTGGCGCTCGAGGTCGACGTCGAGCTCGGTGGCACCGACCAGCTCTTCAACCTGCTCGTTGGGCGGCACCTCATGCGGGAGCGCGGCATGGAGCCCCAGGTGGTGATGACCACGCCGCTGCTCGAGGGACTCGACGGCGTGGAAAAGATGTCCAAGTCGCTCGACAACTACGTCGCCGTGGAGTCTGAGCCGTTCGACATGTTCGGCAAGCTCATGTCGGTTACCGACGAGCTCATGTGGCGCTACTGGCTGCTGCTCACCGACCGGACCGAGGCCGAGATCGGGACGCTGCGCGAGCAGGTCGAGAGCGGGCAGCGGCACCCGATGGACGTCAAGAAGGAGCTCGCCCGAACGATCGTGGGTGAGTTCCACTCGGCCGAGGAGGCCGCGACGGCCGAGGCCGAGTTCGAGCGGGTGTTCTCGGCGCGGTCGACGCCGACCGATGTGCCCGATGTCGAGCTTGCCGTGGACGGCGCCTCCGTACTGCTGTCCAAGGTACTGGTCCAGGCTCGGATGGTGGCCTCCAACTCGGAAGCGCGACGGCTGATGCAGCAGGGCGGCGTCAAGGTCGACGGCGACGCGGTGCGCGATCCCAAGGCCGAGCTCGGGACCGACTCGTCCGAGCCGCTGTTGATCCAGGTGGGCAAGCGCCGATTCGCCCGCGTCACGTTCGTCAAATGACCATTCCCTAGTGATCGGTGCGTCCTGGTCGGAGTCAGCGCGATCTTCTGCCGTCGCGTTCCCCGAGGTTGCCACCTTCAACATTCTTGGGCCTGACTGGCGTTGGTGTCCAGTGCAGAAAAGGTCCCAAGAATGTTGAAGATGGCACGCCCGCACAGCGCGTCCCTCGAGACATGTGTGACTCCGTCCCCTCGCCCTCTCGGCCGCCGACCGCGCCTCGTGCGGGGTGCCGTCTTTGACAATGTTGGGAGCACCGACGCCGGGGTGGGACGGACCGATGGGTCCCAACATTGTCAAAGGGGGCGCCCTCGGGGAGCGCGTCGGGGAGAGGGCGCGATGAAGGTACGAGAGCGTCGCGACTCGCACGGCCACGCCCCCAAGCCCTCACGCCCTCATGCCCTGGTTGGGTGGGTGGTCCAGCGACCAGCGACGAGTCACCAGCGACGGTCGGGTGGGCTGTGTTCCAAACGAAAGAGCAGCCCACCACGTGAGCTGCTCTGAATCAACTCCTCTGTGCGTCGCGAGCTAGAAGAAGCTCGTCTCCTGCTCGACCTTCTGGCCCTCTTCGCTGAGGCCCTGGATCTGGATCGAGATGAATGCCGGCCGGAACTTGTGCTCCTGGCACAGGCGGCGTAGGCGCTCGTCGAGCTCGGCGTCCCAGAACTCGATGATCTTCCCGGTGGCGGTGCACACCATGTGGTGGTGGCCGCCGCCCGGCTCCATCTTTTCGTAGAAGTAGTGCTCGCGGCCGAGCCGGCTCTTGCGAACCAGCCCGCACTGGACGAGCAGGTCGAGGGTCCGGTACACGGTGGCCCGGGACACCTTGCGCTGCTTGGTCTTCATCCGCGCGAGCAGCTCGTCCGCGTCGAGATGCTCGTTGGTGGAGAAGATCTCGTCCAGCAGCGCGAGCCGTTCCTGGGTCACCTTGAGGTTGTTCTCCCTCAGGTACTGGATGAAGAGTTTCTGGGCCCTTTGTGCGAGTTTGCTCATTGTTCTAATCCAGACTCATTATCAGTGTCTCAACCAAGATAGAGCGGCTGCGACGCAGTGTCAAGTGGGCCGCGAAAAAAATTCTTCCGTTTCTGTACGGGCTCCCCACCGACGCACACACCGTGAACCCGCCGACGTCAACTCCCCATCCTCATCAATATCCGCCGCCGGTGACCCTGTACGGCGGTTATATTGCTTTATGGTTGAGCAACCATTTGTGCTTTGTCTCCAAGACGTTGCCTTTTGAAAACCCGGATGCTACGGTGACGATCACGCCCATATCTTCAGGGGGTGATTCATGGACTATCCGATCTGGGACGTGACCATCGGCGGCGGCATGCTGATGGCCATCGTGGCGATTCCGCACGTGATCGTCTCCCACTTCGCCATCGGCGGCGGTCTGCTGATCGCGGTGACCGAGACCCTGGCGGTGAAGCGCGGCGACTGGGAGATGCGCGAGCTCGCGCGGAGATCCTCGCTGGTGCTGATCCTGGTGTCGACGGTGTTCGGCGCCATCTCCGGGGTCGGCATCTGGGTGGTCGCCGGGCTGATCTCGCCCGGTGCCATCTCGGCGTTGATCCACACCTATGTATGGGGGTGGGCGATCGAGTGGGTGTTCTTCATCCTGGAGATCGTGGCCGCGCTGGTCTACTACACCACCTGGGACAAGATCTCCAAGGGCGCGCACGTGCTCGTGGGCTGGCTCTACTTCGTCGGCGCCTACCTCAGCCTGGTGGTCATCAATGGCATCATCACCTTCATGCTGACACCGGGACGGTGGCTGACGACGCACCAGTTCTGGGACGGCTTCTTCAACCCCACCTACTGGCCGGCGCTACTGCTGCGCACCGGCATCTGCGCCATGATGGCGACGGCGTTCCTGCTCTTCGCGGCGCAGCAGGCCTCACCCGCTGCCAGGCCGCGCCTCATCCGCTACCTCGGCTGGTGGATGGTGGGAGGCGCGCTGCTGTCCTACGCCGGCTATCGCTGGTGGGAGGGCGCCCTGCCCGACACGGTGCTCGGGCTGTTCCGCGGCGACTCGCCGGTGCTCCCCACCCTGGCGGCCACGCGATCACTCGCCCTGTGGGCGCTGACCGCGGCCCTGGTGCTCGCGGCGCTCCTCTTGGTCGCGCGGCCCAGGTACGGCAGAGCCGTGGCGGCGATCGCGGTCATGGTCGCCGCCTTCACGTTCTTCGGCAGCTACGAGCGGCTGCGCGAGGGCGTGCGCAAACCGTTCCTCATCCACAGCCATCTGTTCTCCAACGGCCTCCTGGTGAGCGACATCGAGACCATCAACAAGCGGGGCATGGCCGCGCACTCGGGCTGGGTCGCGGCTGCCGCGGACGACGGGGTCGAAGCCGTGGGTCGGCAGATCTTCATGGCCCAGTGCGCCATCTGCCACACCATCGACGGCTACCAGGCGATCCGCCCGCTGCTACCGACGACGGCCGACCTGCTGGCGGTGGCGGCGGACAGCCCGGCCGGCACCGGCGCGCTCGCCTTCGAACGAGAGTGCGCGTCGTGTCACGCGGATCTGACCTACGAGGAGATGAGGGAGATCGTGCCGACCCCCGACGACATCCGGGGCGACCCCGAGTTCATCCGCGAGCTCAATCAGGGCATGATCTACGCCACCCTGGTCGAGCTGCACGAGATGGGCGAGTCCTACGTCGCCGCCGATCGCACGCAGGTGATCGACACCCACGAATCGGTGTACCCCCACATGCCGCCCCTGGTCGGTAGTGACGAGGACGTGGAGGCGCTGGCCGCCTATCTGGCGTCATTGGAGGCGGACGGGACCGACGCCACCCGGATGGCGCGGTTGGGAGGTGAGTGATGGCTACGAATCTGATTCCGGGACTGGACCCCGCCGGCATCCCGGGGCCCGCGTGGCTCTTCCACGTGCTGCTGGTCTTCACCTTCTTCCTGCACCTGCTGTTCATGAACCTGACCCTCGGCGGCACCCTGATCGCGTTCTTCTCCCACCTCCGCGCCGGCGGTCGTGCGGACGACGCCAACGGCGTGCTCGCCGGCCGCATGATGGCGGTCAACGCCTACGGCATCTCGCTGACCATCACCACCGGGGTCGCCCCGCTGCTCTTCATCCAGCTGATCTACCAGCAGTACTTCTACAGCGGAACCATCCTGCTCGGCTGGATCTGGTTCTTCATGCTGGTGCTGCTGATGGCCGGCTACTACGCCGCCTACCTGTACAAGTTCCGCGGCGCGCCGAGCCGCGGCTCGGGCGGTGGCCTGTGGCTCGGGCTGTCGGCGCTGGCCTTTCTGCTGATCGCCATGATCCACGTCGCGGTCCACCTGATCCACGTCCAGCCCGGTCGGTGGGCGGGGTACGCTGCCAGGCCGCTCGCCGTACTCTCGGATGCCACCTACTGGCCGCGGCTGCTCCACTTCGTGCTCGCCGGCATCGCGTTCGCGGCGCTGGTGATCGCCTGGTGGGCGGCGCGCGAGGCCGCGGCCGGGGTCGACGAGGTGCTCAACAGCCGCATCGCGAAGACATGCTGGCGCTGGGCGATGTGGTCGACCGCGGCCCAGGTGCTGGACGGGGTGGTGCTGCTGGTGGTGCTGCCGCGCGACGTGCTGATGGGGATCATGAGCGGAGGTCTGGCGACCCTCGTGCCGCTGACGCTGTCCATCGTGCTCGCGGTCGGCCTGCTGATGATGCTTGCGCGCAGCCTGAACCCGGTGGCCCATTTCGGGCTCGTGAGCGGCACGCTGGGCGCCATGATCCTGACCATCGCGGTCATGACCATCACGCGCCACCAGGTACGGGTGCTGTACCTGGACCCGGTGACCAGCCAGTACCAGCTGCAGGCGGTACCGCAGTGGGGCAATTTCCTGCTCTTCGTGGTGCTGCTCCTGGCCGGCCTCGCCACCGTGGCCTACATGGTCAGGCGCGTGCTCGCCGAGCCGGCCACGGGAGAGGAAGCGGCCTAGAACAGCGACGACAAAAGGCCCGTCGCTCGCGGCTGATGCCGCGAGCACGATTTGTCGTGTCGACCGTCTCCGAATGCAAGCTTTCGGAG
>JBFELO010000129.1:0-13113 GCA_041552055.1 Candidatus Sulfomarinibacteraceae bacterium
CTTGAACCATGCGAGGATCGAAACGCGTTCACGGCGATGTGGAGGGCGACAGGATCGGTGCCCGTGAGGAGGTGTTCGCGCTGGTGCGACGGATCCCACGGGGGCGGGTGATGACCTACGGGCAGATCTCGGCCGAACTGGCGAGTCGATTGTCGCCGCGTGCGGTGGGCTGGATCATGCACCGCTGCCCCGACGATGTGCCGTGGCATCGGGTGGTGAACGCGTCCGGGGGATTCTCGACCGACCGCCTGCCAGACTTTCCCAAGGGCCTCCAGCGCTCCATGGTGGAGGAAGAGGGAATCGAGGTCCGGCAGAACGGCACGCTGGATCTCGAGGTGTACCGGTGGCTGCCGGAGAGGTGAAGGGGAGTGTTCAGAGATCAGAGATCAGAGTTCAGATCTCAGGATGAACCAGGTCGCGAATGAGGAACTCGGAGAGGTTGACTCCTGCGACGGTGGGTCGATTGCTGGGACCGGCGCTCTGTGTCTTCATGCTGATCGTCCCCACGGGATCGCTGGAAGGCGCGGCCAAGCAGGTCGTGGCCGTGGTGTTGTGGATGGCGGTGTGGTGGATGACCGAGGCGGCCCCGCTGGCCGTCACCTCCATGCTGCCGCTGGTGTTGTTCCCATTGCTCAACGTGCGAGGCGTGCGGGACGTGGCGCCCAACTACTCCAACCACATGATCTTCCTGTTCCTGGGGGGCTTCATTCTCGCACTGGCCGTGGAACGGTCCGGCCTCCATCGCCGGATCGCCCTTGCGGTGCTCGACGCGATCGGGGCGTCGCCCAAACGGCTGGTGTGGGGTTTTCTGATCGCCACCGCCGCGCTCTCCATGTGGCTGTCGAACACCGCGACCACTCTCATGATGTTGCCGATCGCGGCGGGTGTCGCCCAACGCGTCGGACACCCCAGGGCGCCGAGTCGGCTGATGCTGGCAGTGGCGTACGGGGCTTCCATCGGTGGCATCGGTACCCTGGTTGGGACGCCGCCGAACCTGGTGCTTGCGGGGATGGCCCCGAGCCTGGTATCCGACCTCGAACCGCTGACCTTTGGCGGCTGGATGATGTTCGGGGTTCCGTTCGTCGTGCTGTTTACGCCGGTTGTGGGATTGGTCCTGGCGCGGGGCCTGCCGAGCGGGGCCCGGCGTGACCCGGGGCTCGCGGCGGAGCGATCAGCGCTCGGCCCGATGAGGCCGCACGAACGGCGGGTGGCGATCCTGTTCACCGTCACGGCGCTGGCGTGGGTGACGCGCTCAAACCTCGACTTCGGCATCTTCACCGTCTCCGGATGGAGCTCCCTGCTCGCCGATCCGGAGATTGTCTCCGACGCGGTCCCCGCGATCGCCGCGGCGGCGTTGGCCACGTTGCTGCCTTCGGGGGAGGTGTCCGGGAGGCGGCTGCTCAGCTGGGACGAGATCAGTCACGGCGTGCCGTGGGGCGTGCTGCTGTTCGGGGGAGGGTTCGCGGTGGCCGACGCGGTGCGCGCCACATCGGTCGACGAATGGCTCGCAGCGGGCCTCGAGGGTCTTGCCGTCCTGCCATTGCCGCTGGTGGTGCTCAGCATCTGCCTGATCACGACCTTTGCGACCGAGCTGACGTCCAACACCGCGACCGCAACGCTGCTGATGCCGGTCATGGCCGCGCTCGCGGCCGTACTCGATGTTCATCCGTACATGCTGATGGTTCCGGCCACTCTGTCGGCGTCGTGCGCATTCATGCTGCCGGTTGCGACACCTCCGAACGCGATCGTGATAGGTTCGGGCAGGGTCTCGGTGCAGGACCTGTTTCGCGAGGGCATCAGGATCAACTTCGTCGGAGCGGTGGTGGTGACGATTGCAGTGCTGACCTTGGGGCGGTGGTTGTTGCCGATGTAGCGCCCGCCCGCCCAGCCGTCGCTCGTGCCTGGTCGCTCCACCGCCCACCTGCCCGGATGCTGGATGTTCGATGCTGGATTCCCCAGAGCCGGCCACATCCTCATCCCGTCGCGTCGTACAGCTCCAGGGGGCGGACGTCCTCGATCAGGCCGAGCTCTTGGCACCGTTGCCAGAACACCGACATCGCCTTCAGCTCACGCTGGCCGAGATCGAAACGGAGCAGGGTGCACAGGTACAGCTCGGCCAGCTCCCGCGTCCATCCGCGCTGGGTCGCGTGGCGGTCGATGATGTCGTGAATCCGGCCGCGGTTGACCTCCCGTCGTTGCCGAAGCACCCTCGGGAGCTCCTCGAGATCCGTGCCTCGTCGGGTCATCCAGACGGCGAACACGAACGGCAACCCGGAGATCCTGTGCCACGCGTCCCCGAGGTCCAGCTGGTGTGGAAAATCCTCCCCCTTTGGAGCCGACGCGACCACCTTGTCGCCGATCAACAGGACCGCATCCGCGCCGTCCGCAGCCTCGGCGAGAGTCGGTCGGTGGTTGAAGATCGTGAGTGTCGGGCGTGTGGCGTACAGCTCGTGCAGCACCACCTGGAGCAGGGCGACCGACGTGCTGCTGTCCCTGTCCACCGCGATGTGGTCGACGTCGGGGAGCGGCCGGCGGCTGAACACGCGGACGGTGAGCGTCGTGGAGGCGGAGCCGATCGCGCCCACGGGCACGACGGCGAGCGGTGCGGACGACGTCTGATAGTCGATGATCGGGCACAGCGCGACCGATGCCCGGCCCTGCAGGAGAATGTCCAGCAGACGACTCGGCACATCAGTCGTCACCGTCACGCCTGATTCCTCGTCGAGCCCCTCGACGAGCGGGAGGGCGTTGAGGTAGCTGACGCTGCCGACCGTGTGTGTGCGCATCGAGCGGGTACTGTACCGCAGCCGAGCGAGATTCAGTCCACTCAACCGCAATCTCCCTGTTCACTCGACTCAGGGGGAGTGCCCGTATCCGTATCCGTCTACGTCTCCGTGCCCGGTAAGACCGCGCGGAGATCGGATACGGAGACGGAGACGGTTCTTGTGAGTGGATCTCCAGACGTGTTCTGATCCGGCTTACGAAATCGCGAAGGCGTGAGACGGGGATGAGGCCCCGCCCATGAGGGTCATGGATCGTGCGGCATGGTCCCGCGGGTCGACCTGAGGTAGGCAAAGGGCGTGGCGTAGAGGAAGTTCGACACCCTCGAGGTGTAGATGTCGGCCGAGCGCTCGATCTGCCGGGCGAGGTGGCTCTTGTCGTTGCCTGCGCGCAGCAGCGGGCCCCACCGTGGGTCGACGATCGCCCCTGCGCCGCGCGCCAACGGCGCCACCTTGCCGTCCAGCTCTTCGATCCTCGACCAGAGCTGCTCGAGCCGCTCTTCGAGTTCGCTCTCGGTCGCGGTCTGAGCGGGGCCGTAGCCGAGACGCAACCGCTGCAGCTCGAGGCGGGCTCGACACATGTCGTTTTCGAGCCGTTCCTTCTCCGTCATGAACTCCGCCAGCTGGAGCTCGGTCGGGTGAAACTCCGCGAGCGCGGCGAGCTCCTGCTCGAGCTCGCGCACCACCAGGGCCGTGCGCCACCGCAACAGTTTCTTCGACATCCTGACGTCGGCGTAGATGTGGTCCCCCACGAACAAGATCTCTGCGCCGGAGAGGGCGAGGTACTCCTCGACCTTGGACGCGTCGCCACCGAGGTACACGCCGGGCCCGGGGATCAGGCCGGGGACCGGTGCCAGCAGGGCCCGCTCCTCGTCGACGACAGTGAACAGCGGCAGCTCGAAGGTGAAGAAGTCGGGTTTCCTCGCAGCCACGATGACGAGCTCGAACAGGTCGCGCCACACCATGCCCTCGGGCAGGTCGTGGCCCAGCGTGTAGGTCATCACGTCCCGAACGTACGGCCACTCCGCGTTGGTGATCAGCATCAGGCGCTTGCCGGACCGCTGCTGGTCGAGCAGCGCCATCGCGAGATTCCCGTCGCGTTCGATGTAGCGCCCCGGATCGGCCACGATCTCCGCCTTCAGACTGCCCTCGACGTGGGTCTGATCGAGGTGGACCACCACCCTCTTGTACAGGTCCTGATAGCCGTGGACCTCCGGCAGTTGATGCTGGTCGTAGAGGTCCACGAGCTGACAGAAGAGGCAGCTCCCGGACAGCGAGAACGGGGTGTTGAGAAAGAAGAACCGCGGCTCCGACAGGTCGACCGGCGTGTGACGATAGACGGCACGTTGTTCGTCGAAGCTCAGCAGTCGGGTTCCGTGAGCGGCGCGCATCACGTAGCCGAAGCGGTTCGCCTTGACGACATTGCCGAGATCGGTGTCGATCACCAGACCTCGCGCCACCATCGTGGGGTCGAACGCAAGCTCGGCCACCGGCCAGCCGTCTTCGGCCAGCATGCGCTTGATCTCGTCGTAGGCGCGTCGTTCCCAGGTCTCCACCTGGTAATGCGCCAACGTGTAGTCCATGTCGTAGCCGATCGCCCCGATCGATCTCAGATTCAGTGTGCGGTTGGCGTAGATCCGGCGTTGCGGCGGGACATCGGTTGCGGGCGGGGGATTATCCGTCATGGTGCACAGTCCATGGAGAGAGGATAGACGAGACTGCAGCCAGTGGTCGATCGACAAGGGGAACTCACCCGCTTCCGGGGTCGTGCTCGTCCGCGATGTCGGGGCGTCCTTTGAGACCGGAATCGGTTTCCCAGAAAAAAAGCAAGCCCAGATGGGCTTGGGAAGGAGGAGATTGGTTGGTGCGTCCAATAACCAATCTAGGGCTCGTCGCCGATCGGCGCTGTGAGCCGGGTCACACGGCAGCACCTGAGTGTCGATCTCACACGACACGAGGGGACGATGTCGGGTCCGCGGCGCTCGCGGCTGGCGCTGCGAGCACGGTGCGTCCAGGGAGGACCAGCAACAAAGGCAAGAAGACACGAAGCGCCCATCCGCCCGGAAGAGAAACCGAAGATCACGCAGATGGAAAAAGATGTTCCGCCCTCCCCAACACCAACCGCAAAATCACCAAGGCGCTAAGAAGAAATGGGATGCACTGGCGCCGACGGCCTTCGGCCGCCAGCCCGCTTGAACGGGCTGCGGACCTTAGCGGTCACCCCATGCAGTGACGCCAGCGCCTCGCGCGGGAGTGCCGGGTATTGCGGTTCGAGGACCTCCGTCGTGTGGAATACGGTCAATCATTGCGGTCTCGAAACGCCAATACCGGGCTCCCGCGGGGAGCGCGTCGGGGAGCGGGCGCGTCGAGACGAAGACGACGACGAAGAGCGAGCGGATGGGCGGTCGAGCGACCGGTGACTGGCGACGAGCGACGGCTGGGTGGTTGTGTGAAGACGAAGACGGAGAGCCCGCGGGCGGTCGGTTGGGGTCTTCGTCACTCCTCGGGCTCGACGACGCCGATGTAGGGCAGAGTGCGGTACCTCTCCGCCCAGTCGAGGCCGAAGCCGACCACCCACACGTCGGGTATTTCGAAGCCGAGGTAGTCGATCTGGGCGTGGACCTGGCGCCGCTCGGGCTTGTGGACCAGCACGCACGTCTTGAGCGACGCCGGCTGTCGCGTGGCCAGGGTGCGCAGCAGGTAGGTGAGGGTGTAGCCGGTGTCGACGATGTCCTCCACCACCAGGACGTGCCGGCCGCCGATGTCGCTGCGCAGGTCCATGATCATGCGCACTGCGCCATCGGTCTTGGTGGTGTCGCCGTAGGTCGACAGCGCCATGAAGTCGATCGACCGCGGGATGGTAAGCCGGCGCGCGAGGTCGGCGAGGAAGATGAACGAGCCCTTGAGGACTCCCACCATCAGGAGGTCGTCCACCTCGGAGTAGTCCGACGAGATGCGGTCGGCGAGCTCGTCGATCTTGGCGAGGATCTGCTGCTCGCTGATCAGGACCTTGGGTCGCGTATCGGACATCGCTCAGCCTCCCCGCGCGCCACGGTATCACGGAGAGGGCGGGTCGCCGGAACATGAGATCATGGCGCGAGGTTTCAGTGGGGGGGTGAGGCGTTGTCCCAGCCGCGAGGCGACACGATGATCAGGGGCGCGGGGGGGTTGTCCGCCAACCCGCTGGTGCGCCTCGCTCGCGACTACGCCTGGCGCTACCGCTGGAGCTACCTCGCCGGGGCCGCCTTTTTGTGGATCACCAACTATCTGTCGGTGAGCATTCCCGGCGAGATCGGTCGCGCCATCGATGCGCTCCGCGGCGAGCTGCCGGTCGGACCTCACGTGGCGGCTATTGCGGCGATGGGCATCGCGGTGATCGGTGTCCGGACCCTGTCGCGGATCCTCATCTTCAACCCCGGCCGCCACGTCGAGTACCACCTGCGCGCCGACCTGTTCACCAAGCTGCTTCAGCTGCAACCGGAGTTCTACGCCCGCCACAAACGGGGCGACATCGTGAGCCGGGCGTCGAACGACATCACGTGGGTGCGGACGCTCGTCGGCTACGGCGGGTTGCAGGTCTTCAACGTGACCATCGCCGTCGTGCTGACCGGCTGGAAGATGTTGACCCTGTCGCCGAAGCTCACCCTGCTCGCGCTGCTGCCGATACTGGTCGGGATGGGGCTGGTTCAATGGAGCATCCGCCGGCTGTTCCACCTCAGCCGACGCAGCCAGGAGCAGCTCGGTGAGATTTCGGAGCACGTGCTCGGCAGCCTCCAGGGGATCGCGGCGATTCAGGGCTTCGTCGCCCACGAGTCGTTCATCGGCAGATTCGAGGAGCGCAATCAGGACTGGTTGCGCACCGGGATGAAGCTCGCGGTGATCCGGGCGACAGCGCTCCCCCTGCTGGTGCTGACAGGCGGTATCGCCATGTTCGTGTTGCTGGCGGTCGGTGGTCGCATGGTGCTGACGGGCGGTCTGACCCTCGGCGAGCTGGCCGCCTTTACCGCTCTCTTGACCGTACTCCTGCCGCCGCTGAGGTCGCTCGGCTGGATGTTGTCGGTGATCCAGCGAGGGCGAGCCGCGCTGGAACGCATCTTCGAGCTGATGGACGCGCCCATCGACCGGCCCGAGGGATCCGAAGGCCTGCTCCAGGCTGCCGGCCGCGGTCCGGCGATCGAGCTCCGCGACCTCGAGTTCGCCTACCCGGATGACCCAGGCACCCCGGTCCTCGCCGGCATCGATGCCGAGATTCAGCCGGGCACGGTCGTCGGCCTGTTCGGCCGCACCGGCAGCGGCAAGAGCACCCTGCTCCGGGTTCTTGCACGGCTGTACAACCCACCGTCGGGGACCGTGTTCGTCGATGGAGACGACATCTCCACGCTCGACCTCACCTCGTGGAGACGGCGTCTGGCGATGGTGCCGCAGCGACCGTTCCTGTTCTCGGACACCATCACCGCCAATGTCGCGCTCGAGTTCGATCCCGGCCGCGACGCGGTGAACGAGGCGGTCAGGATGGCCGCCCTGGAGCCCGACCTCGCAGTGCTGCCCGACGGTCTCGAGACCGTGGTTGGCGAGCGCGGCATCATGCTGTCCGGAGGCCAGCGTCAGCGGGTCGCACTCGCACGCGGGCTCTACCGCGGCGGCGATGTGCTCATCCTCGACGACGTGCTTTCGGCGGTCGACCACCAGACCGAAGCGGCGCTGGTCGAGACCGTCGCGGGCCTGGCGCGCGAGCCGTCGGCGCCGACCATCTTCATCGCCAGCCACCGCCTGTCGGCGTTGCGTCATTGCGACCTGACGCTGGTCCTCGATCGTGGTCGCCTGGTCGACCAGGGGAACCATGAAGAGCTCACCTCGCGGCCGGGGCCGTACCGCGATGCATGGGCCGTGCAGAGCCAGGCGGCAGAGGCCGGAGAGGCGGCCTCGTGACCGACCTGGGGCTGCTCCGGCGGCTGTGGCCGTACCTCCGGCCCGACGCGTGGGCGTTCGGCATGGCGCTGCTGCTGACGCCGCTGGCAGCCGGTCTGAGTCTGGTGCAGCCGTACATCCTGAAGCGCGCCATCGATGACCACATCGCGTCCGGAGTGGCCGAGGGCCTGCTCGGGTGGGCGCTGCTGTATCTGGGCGCGGTCATCGTCGGCTACGTGCTGGAGGGCGTGTACGTGCTGGTGCTGGCGTGGGGCGGCCAGCGGAGCATCGTCCGGATCCGCTCTGGCATTTACCGACACCTGCTCAACCTCAAGCAGAGCTATCTGGATCGACAGCCGGCCGGGCGCCTGATGACCCGTGCCACCAGTGACGTGGACGCTCTCGGCGAGGCCTTCGGCTCCGGCGTGGTCAACATCGTTCTCGATCTGATGATGATCGTCGGCACGCTCGGGGCCATGCTGTGGCTCGACGCACGCCTCACCGGGGTGCTGCTGCTGCTCGCGCCGCCGCTGTTGGCGGTGCTGGAGCTGATCCGGCGCCGTTTGAGAGTCCTGTTCAGTGAGGTCCGCGAGGCGCTGGCTGCGGTCAACGCGTATCTCGCGGAACGGGTGGACGGGGTCGAGGTCGTCCAGCTTTTCAACAACGAAGAGATGAGCGAGGAGGGGTTCGACGAACGCAACGACCGGTTCCGACGTGCCACCACCCGGTCCAACGTCTACGACTCGTTGATGTACGCGCTGGTCGACGGAGTCGCGTCGATCTGCGTCGCGGTGATGCTGTGGTACGGCTCGGGGCTGGCGGCAAACATCGGCCTGTCGTTCGCCGAGCCGATCAGCGTGGGGCTGCTGGTGGCGTTCATCGAGTACCTCGATCGCCTGTTCCGGCCCCTGCGGGAGCTGTCCAGCCGGGTTGCCGTGCTGCAGCGGGGGGCGGCCGCGCTCGAGAAGATCCTGCTGTTGCTCGATTTGACGGAGACGTTGTCGGACGACGGCGAGCCGGTAGAGGGCGTTCGTGGCCACCTCGTACTCGAGGATGTGTGGTTCAGGTACTGGCCGGACACCAAGGACGTGGTTCGTGGAATCGATCTCGAGGTGCAGCCGGGCGAGGTGGTGGCGGTGGTGGGTGTCACGGGCTCCGGCAAGACGACCTTGACGAGGTTGATCGACACTTCGTACACCGGCTACCGCGGCAGCATCACCCTCGATGGTCGCGAGCTCGACACGCTCCGCCGCGAGGACGTTCGGCGCCACGTGAGCGGCGTGCGCCAGGACCCCCAGCTGTTCTCCGAGTCCGTTCGGTTCAACGTCGATCTCGGCAATCCCGCGATTTCCGAGGACGAGAGTGGGGAAGCGGCTCGCCTCGTGCACGCCGACCGGATCGTGGAGCGGGTCGGATGGGGGCACGTGCTCCGGGAGCGCGGAGCCGATCTGTCGGTGGGCGAGGGCCAGCTGCTCACCTTTGCCCGCGCCATGGCGCACGACCCCGCGCTCGTGATCCTCGACGAGGCCACGGCGTCGATCGACAGCATGACCGAGCAGCTCATCCAGGATGCGCTGGAGCGGATCTTCGAACGAAAGACAGTGATCGTCGTCGCCCACCGGTTGTCGACGGTGGAGCGGGCGGACCGGATCGTGGTGATGGAGCAGGGTCGCATCGTGGAGCAGGGAAGCCACGCGGAGCTGATGGCCGGGGACGGCTGGTATGCGCGCCTGGTTCGCGCCGGCGAGCAGCTGCTGGTAGCTTGAGCCATTCAGAACGTGAATCGGCGAGCTCCGCCATACAGGTCCCTTGCTTTTGTCATCCTGAGCGAGCGGAAGCCCGCAGGGTTGCAGCGAGCGAAGGATCCCCACAAGCAAGAGCGCCGGCGCGATCGGGTCGTCGCTCCGGAGTTTTCGGGGGGTCCTTCGCTTCGTCGCTCGCCTTGCGGCTCGCTCCTTGCTCAGGATGACAACAGGTGGTAAGCCCACGCGAGGCCGGTGTAAGATTGTCGCTGGTTCATGGTACACCGAGATCGAGGAAAACCGGACCGGTTCGGCGGGTTGCGAGTGACCGGTTTCGGTGAGCCTGAAGACGAGAGGGAGGGCATCATGCGACGAGGCATCCTGTGCGTTTTTCTGTTGATCGGTCTGGCCGGGTTGGCCGCGGCCGAGACCTCTGACGAGGTGTTTCCGTACTCCGTGGCATCGGGCGACCCGCGGGCCACCAGCGTGGTGTTGTGGACCTTCCTCGACAGCCCGCTCGAGATCTCGCCGCTGACGGTCACGCTCGAGATGGACACGATGGCGGAGTTCACCGATCCCGTCGTTTCCCGCACCGTGATCGTGGACGAGGAGTACGGCGGCGCGGTCAAGGTGCTGGTCGACGGCCTGGAGCCGTACACGACGTACTACTACCGTTTCAACCACGATGAGTGGACGTCTCGGGTGGGCCGCACCAGGACGGCGCCGACCCCGGACATGGACGTGGACGTCAAGTTCGCCATCGTCTACTGCCAGGATTACATCGATCGTTACTACAACGCCTTCGAGAAGCTGCTCGTCGACTACGACGAGGACGTGGACTTCGTGGTCCACCTCGGCGACATCATCTACGAGCACACCGGCGGCTCGTCCGATGTCCCTGCAGAGACTGACCGTATGATCGAGTTCGAGGACCTGGACGGCGTGGTCCCGAACGGCGAGTTCCTCGCCGCCGGAAGCCTCGCCAACTACCGGACGATTTACAGAACCTACCGGACGGACCCGGTCTACCAGCAGGTGCACGAGCGCTGGCCCATGATGGTGATCTGGGACGACCACGAGTTCTCCAACGACCACTGGGGGGCGACGGCCACCTACACCAACGGCCGAATGGAAGAGTATGACGAAGATCGGCGCCGCAACGCCGAGCAGGCCTTCTTCGAGTGGATGCCGATCGAGGTCGGGATCGGTGACGAGGGGGTGCTCGAGATCGACGCCAGCATGCTGTACCCCAACACCAGGATCTACCGTGACTTCGTGTACGGTGCCAACCTCCACGTGGTGCTGCCCGACTCCCGCACCCCCCGGCCCGATCATCTGGTGCCCGAGGACGCGTTCCCGGGCGCGATCGCCATCGAGCAGGACGACCTGATCGAGGTGCTCGGATTCGTGGGACTGGACTTCGAGGACGTCAAGGACAGCTTCGACCCCTACATCGACATGGCGTACGTGGGGTCGCTCCTGCCGATTTTCCACCAGACGACTAGCCTGGTGGTGGCCTCCGCCTACATGGCCGAGAACCCCGCCCTCGACCTGTTCCAGGCGGTCAAGCTGGCCGAGGCCGCGCTGGACGGTCCTGTCAGCGCCACCTACCTCAACCTGGCGTTCGCGGCGGATGGCGCCTCGCCACCGTTCACGCCCGATGTCCTAGCCGGGCTGCCGCGCGGCCTTTCGTTCCTGTTCATCGGCAAGCAGGCGATCTACAGCTCGGCGGGCGCACGTAACACCGTGTTTCATGACACCTTCAACCTGTACGCCGTCCATCGATTCCTGGAGACTGGCGGTGCAGCTCAGGACGTGTACGGCGGCGAGCAGACCGCGTGGATTCAGGGGACGATGATCGGCAGTCCGGCCACCTGGAAGGTTCTGGGACAGTCGGTGGTGATGGCGCCGCAGGTGATCGACTTCACCAACCCACTGATCGCGGCCGGCCTGCCGCCGAGTTTTCCGGACACCCTCCGGGCTCGTATCGGTCTCGACGTCGAGGGCTTCAACGGGTTTCCGCAGAAGCGACTCGAAGTCCTCGGCCTGCTCAAAGTGGTGCCGAACTCGGTTGTGATCTCGGGCGACGTCCACGCCACCTTCGTGACCGACCACAAGGACGGCGTGTACGAGTTCACGCCGCCATCGATCTCCTCGACCACATTCGGCCAGTTTTTCCTGCGGGGTGCACTGGAGCTTGTCGGTCCGGACGCTGGCGCCGAGGAGCTGGCGGCGCAGCTCGACGCTCTGCTCCAGATCTCTGCTCTCGACGACGAGTTGGTGTCGCCGTCGAACATCGTCTACAGCAATCAGTGGGCCCATGGCTTCGGTGTGATGGAGGCGACCCCGGAGGCGCTGTACACGAAGATCTACCAGATCCCGTACACTGAAATCCACACCAGCTACTACGACGACCCCGCGGCACTGGACGATCTCTTCGAGGTGCTCGAGTTCACCCTCGTGGGCGGAGTTCTCACTCAGGAGTAGGGGTCTGTCCGCAAGAGTGAGTACGACGTGGCCCGCCTCGGCGGGCCTTTTTCTTTGGGCTCAGGGCGCACGTGACGTGACAGGTCGGCACCTGGGCTTGAGGGAGTGGGGGATGGCCGACGCCTGCGGCGCCTGCGGGTGAGGGGGAGAACAGTGTAGGCGCGCACCCCGTGCGCGCTTCACGACTGCCAAATGCCCTCGTCGGGAGCCAGGACCAGAGGCGCGGGTGGCGAGCAGGGGGCTGCGCGTCTATGGGGATGGGGGAGAGGGCGCATCTGGTGTCAGACTGTCGACGCGAGCGGAAGACCGACGACAGCGCGTCGTGCGGGTGGGCCGTCTTTGACAATGTTGGGGATACCGCCACCGGGGTGGGACGGCCCGTTGGGTCCCAACATTGTCTAAGGGGGCACCCTCGGGGAGGGCGTTGGGGAGAAGGCGCGTTGCAGGAACGAAATCGTCGCGAACTGGGACCGGGTGGGCGATGACGATGAAGACGAAGACGAAGACGAAGACGAAGAGCTGGCGGGCGTGTGGGTAATGACGATGACGAGCGGGCTCTGGGTGGGTGGGTGACCTCACCCCCTCATCCCCTCATCCCCGCAACCCTCTGGTCGGGCGGCAGGGGGATGCCACAATAAAGCGTGGCCCTGGCCAACCCTTG
The DNA here is from genome assembly GCA_041552055.1 of Candidatus Sulfomarinibacteraceae bacterium. Taxonomy (GTDB): domain Bacteria; phylum Acidobacteriota; class Thermoanaerobaculia; order Thermoanaerobaculales; family Sulfomarinibacteraceae; genus JBFELO01. The sequence goes on from JBFELO010000129.1 coordinate 12,579, forward strand.
CCTGCGACACGGCTGCCACGCCTGCTGCGTCGGCACGATGATGACGTTGACGCTCGAAGACATCGATCGGCTGGCGGCGGCGGGGGGCCACCGTCGTTTTTTCCGCAAGACGGCGGGGGGGGCACTCCAACTTGTCAACCGGAACGGGCGGTGCGTCTTTCTGCGCGGGTCGGAGTGCGCGGTCTACGACGATCGGCCCGAGGGGTGCCGGCTGTATCCCCTCATCCTGGATCGTGACCTCGACCGGGCGGTGAAGGACGACTTCTGCCCCCACGCCGGTGAGTTCGAGTTCGGGCCGGACGACGAGGAACGACTGCGCAGGTCGGTCGCGACCGAGGACGAGGAGACGGAGACGCGGAAGCAGTACCGCCGGTGACATCTCCAACTCATGTCACCCTGAGCGAGGTCGGCACTCAACTCATGAGTGCCGACCCAGTCGAAGGGTCCCCCCGGGTTCTCGTGGGGCGCACCGATCGCAGCGGCGCTCACTGCCCCAGGGGATCCTTCGACTCGTCGCTCGCCTGGAGGCTCGCTC
>JBFELO010000130.1:0-13105 GCA_041552055.1 Candidatus Sulfomarinibacteraceae bacterium
GCTCACAGCCTGGAGCATGTACAGGGCACGCTGAGCCTGCACTCCGTTGTGGTGCATGAAGGCGCCGCGACCGCTGACGCAAATGCCGGGTCCGCTCGTCGCGTACTCCCTGGCAAGCGACCTCGTCCGGCTCGCCGGGACACCGCTGATACCCTCGGCCCACTCCGGAGTGTAGGGCGCGAGGTGGTGTTCCAACTCAGATGCGGTCACGTTGGTGTGCGCCTCGATGAAGGCGGTGTCGTGAAGTCGGTCCTCCACGATGACGTGGCACATGGCGAGGGCGACCGCCAAATCGGTGCCCGGCCTCACCGGAATCCATTCCGTCGACCTCGCGGCAGTGTTCGAGAGCCGGACGTCGAAGGTGACCAGCTTGGTTCCGTTGGCGACGGCGTCGACCCAACGCTGGGCGAACGGTACGTGGTCGAGACCGGCCTCCAGCATGCTGTTGCCGAAGTTGAGTATCATCGCCGCCCGCTCGAAATCCAGAAAGCCGGCGCCCCCTCCGGTCAAAGCCCTGGCAATTCCGCCCGCAGCGATGCAGATCGAGTTGTGATCGCCGATCGAGCCGGTCCCGTACGCGGGCAGGAAGTAGTACATCAGAATCAGGAAGTCGCTGCCGACGGTGCGGCCGTAGTGGAAGAGGAACCTCTCCGGGGTGCCGGCATCGCGCAGCTCGCGCAGGCCTCGCACGTGACGGCCGGCAACCTCGCCACCCTCGACCAGGAGATCGAGTGCCTCGGTCCACGAGATTTTCTTCCACCGTCCCTCGCCGCGAGCACCCACGCGCAGCAGGGGATGGAGCAGTCGATCGGGATCGTCGACCTGGTTGACTCCGGCCTGACCCCTGGCGCACAGTCGGCCTCGGGTGCACCGGGAGGCTGGATTGCCGTCGATCTTGACGAGGCGTCCATTGTCGACGGTGCCGAGGATCGGGCAGCGAGTGACGCACTGCCAGCACGCCGAAGGGATCACCCGCCGGGTGGAGGTGGCGGCGTCCGAGGCGGTTTCTAGTGCTGCCTCGGCGTCGCCGTGCGCGCTACTGGAGGCTACAAGTGCGCCGCCTCCGAGAAGGCCTCCAGCAGCAGCCGCTCCGCTGGCCAGCATCCTGCGACGATTCATCGTTGCCATCGTTCAACCTCCGACGTGATCGGCCCGATCATCATCCGACGATGATCCACCCGGACCGCCTCGAATGAGGCACCTCTCGAGCGGCACGGTCGTCAGCAGGATCAGACCGGCAGTCCACTTCAAAGGAGCGAGATCGAGCTCTCTCGTGAGGACGCCCCAGGAGATCAGTGCGACTCCGGCGGCGAAGGTGGCGGCGATGACGAGACCACGTATGGACCTGCCACGCCGTGGTGCGTCGTCCCTCCGCGCGGCCGACGCCACCGGCAGTTCGACCAGGGGAACCAGCTTGAGAATGCCGATCAGCAGCAGGCCACCGATCGCGTACGTCCCGAATGTCACGACCGACTCCAGCGTGGTGGGTAGGTAGGCGACACCGGGTCTTGGCAACGGCAGGCGCGGATATTGTTGCGCCGGAATCACCAGCAGTACCCGTTTGAGGAGCATCGCGAGGTTGACGGCGGCGGCGGCGCCAGCAATCAGTCCGACGCGCACCGGTACCGGTCGGATGGCCTGGACGAATAGAATGGCGAACGGTGCGACGAGCCCTCCGATGATCGTGATCCAGAACGTCGGCGCGAACCTCCCGATCAATAGAGCGTTCGACACAGCACGTTCTGCAACAGGGCCCGCGTACTGAGCCGTCAGCTGTTCGCTGGCGACGAAGTAGAGGTAGAGAAACACGACGAACGCGAGAATCGCTCCCAGCGCTCTGAAGGTGCGATCGTCGATAATCTCGGTCCAGCGGAAGAGACTGCGCAGCAACGCTGCCACGACAATCAGCGCGGAAAAGCCCGACACCACGGCACCGAGCACGAAGTACGGTGCCTGCAATGGGTTGTACCAGCCAGCTTTGGCGCTGAGCAGCCCGAAGAACATTCCATACACCGAATGAACCGACACCATGATCGGAACCAGCAGGATGGCGAGCCAGAACAGGGTGTGCTCGTGGCGTCGGCGCTCTGCTGCCGTGTCTCGGTAGCCCAGACTCAAGTACCCGAGCAGTCGGCTGAGCTTCAGGTCCATGGTCGAGAGGACCCACAGATCGCGTCGCATCGACAGATAGAGATAGACTCCGCTCGCCGCAAAATAGAGCGAGATTACGGTCGCGGACCAGACCATCGGCGCGTGCCAGCGGCCGTAGGCCAGGGTGTTCAGCACGAACCTGTCCGGCCGCCCCACATCGAGAGCGATGTTGATGACGGCGAGAAGCAGAGAGATCAGCGTGACCACCTCGGCCAGCCTCGCGATGTTGCGGTACCGACCGAGCCGGAGCACCCGCACAGTAGCCGATATGGCGATGCCGACGTGGCTGATGCCGATGATGTGCACGATGTTGGCGACCCCCAGTCCCCAGGCCGCTCCGTACGAGCTCGTTCCCAGCGTCGTGTGCCCTTGGATCAGGAAGCGCACGCAGGAGAACACCCAGTAGGCGGTCGCTGCCGCAAGGATTCCGTTCGCGATTTGGAGCGCGCGGCTTTTCTCGGTGATGGGCCTCAGGATCGGCATCGTTTGGATGGTGTCCATGATTCAATCCTCCGTGAGCTTTTCAGCCGCGCTCGAAGGCTTCGGGGCGGCCTCCGATGTAGACGACCGAGGGCCGCGTCCCGAGGTTTGGCAGCAGCGTGATCGCCGGCTCGCGAACCAGCATGCGCGCGACCTCGCTCGCTGGATCCTGTGCGTCGCCGAACGCGCGCGCCGAGGCCGGACAGGTGGCGACACACGCAGGTTCTTGCCCGGCGTCGACACGCCGCGAGCAGAAGTCGCACTTGTCGACCGTGCCGTGGGTTCTGGCCGGAAAACGTCGTTGTTCCCCTCCCAGATCTCGCTGCGGGTTGAAGTAACGGGCGTTGTAGGGGCACGCGGCCATGCAGTGCCGGCACCCGATGCAGCGGTCTGGGTCGACCTTGATGATGCCGTCGGCGCGCCGTGAGGTCGCGCCGGTGGGGCAGACCTTCAGACACGGCGAGTTCTGACACTGATTGCACAGCCTGGGCAAGAACTCGCGGGTGACGTCCGGGTAGCTTCCGATCTCCTGCTCCGATACCCACGACCTGAAGCCCCCGAGGCGGACGCCGTGCTCGGCCTTGCACGCCACCGCGCAGGAGTGACAGCCGGTGCAGCGACGGAGGTCGATCACCATCAGCATGTGCCCACGTCGTGATGGCGCGTCGCTATCCGTCGCTTCGACCTCAGTCCGTGCAGCCGTGCAGGATGCCCAGGCCAGTGTTGAACCACCAACAGCCGCGAACTTTCGCCGCGACATCAGGCCGGCGTCGGTGCGATCTCGAGGCCCGTCTCCGGTCGAGTCGGCGATCCGGCGGCCCTGCTCTTCGAGCGACTCGGTCATGGGGCGTCTTCCTTTCTGTCCTGGTGGTCTGTCGAGTGCGAAAACGAAGAGGATCGAATCTGGCGAGCCTCGAACGCGTCGAGAAGGCGTCCGAGGGCCGCGATCACCGCTTCCCGACTGGCTGCCGGCACCTGCTGCAGCACCTCACGTTGCTCTGCAACAAGATCGCGCCGAATTTGGCATACGAGGCGATCACCCTCGTCGGTGATGCGGACGCGGTACACGCGTCGATCGGCGACGTCGACGGTTCGCAAGGCGAATCCATGTTCGACGAGGTGGTCGACCACCCGGGTGACGGTGCTCGCGTCGAGAAACAGTGCCCTTGCCAGCTCACTCATAGTCATCGGACCTCGTGCCTGGAGCATCTCCAGGGCATGACACTGGGAGATGGTCACTCCGTGACAGCAGATCTGCTCGCGGTCCCGATACTGGAAGGCTCGCGCCAGCTCGGCGAAGACGTCGTACAAACGCTCGGCTTGGTCCTCGAGGTCATGGTTCACTGCGGCTCTCCAGAAACTTGTACGGAGCAAGTGTTTTCAAGTTTCGATGTATTGTTTCGCCTCACACTGGGTGAAACATCGCAGGTGCGGCTCCGAGCCGGACACGCCGGGGGCGTGTCTCCGGCTGTCGCGCTGTCGTCTACACGGACGGTCGCGTCGAATATGACCGGCGCCGACGCGAACCGAGGGGAGGCAATCATGAATTCGGAACACCAAGATCAGGGCTCGAGGTCACCGTCGAAGTGCGCGGAGGTGATGGCGAAGATGACAGCAGGAGGAGACGCGAAGCAGCCATGCCCGATGAGCGAGATTCTCGCGAGAGCGTCGAGAACTCGGGGCTTCAAACCGCTCGCGATGACCCCGGGGCTGCTCTGCGTCATCGCCGGAGTGGCGATCATCTTCGAACCGCAGGTGCTGGTCTGGCTCATGGCAACGGCTTCGATCGTCGCCGGGATCGCGCTGCTTGCGGGTGCCCCTTTTTTCAGCAAGCTCGCAATGTCCTGATTCCGATTCTCAAGCGATTCTGAGGGGAACGAATTCAGGGTGAATCGGACGTTGAAACGTCGGAAAGAAAACGCTAGTTTGAGAGCTGACAACACGAGCGGAGAGAAAGATCGATGTCGGCAGGGGGACCCAGCCGCTTAGGATTCAAGTGGGGAGGGACCTGTGCCGTAGCGGTGTCGAAAGGGCCGAGAGCGTCCACCGTCAAAGGAGTGAATCATGGATGACAGCGTTCCCGACAAACAGGAGTCGAGAGTTTCGAACAAGGGCGGTCTGGCCCAGAAGCTGGACGCCGCTGGTTGGGGTCTCTTCTTCATCTGGGTTGGAGCGGCCCTCCTGATGGACCTCAGCTGGGGAGTCGGTCTTCTCGGAGTGGCCGTGATCACACTCGGTGGGCAGGCTGCCAGGACGTACTTCGGCCTCGGGTCGCAGATCTTCTGGGTGGTGGTCGGGCTGCTGTTTCTCGTCGGTGGCGTCTGGGAGCTCTACAGGGTGGAGATTTCTCTGGTACCCGTTTTACTGATCATTGCCGGCGCAGCCTTGCTACTGTCGATCTTCACGGGCCAGCGAACCTCGAGCCAGTAGTACCTGTGCGAGGCCTTCGCAGAGGAGATCATCCAGCGAGACCCCAGGGAGGCCCCACGATTCGCCGGTCGTGCCGCGGAAGGCTCGGGGAATCGTCGCTGGAGTGGCTTCCGAATAGTCGAGAGGAGGAGCAGATGAGAGTGCTCGTTGTGTACGCGCATCCCGGCCCAAGTCGTTCTTCCGCGCCGTACTCGAGGAGTTCACGAGAGGGCTCACCGACGGTGGCCACACGTACGAGGTGAATGACCTGTGCGCAATCGGCTTCGACCCGGTGTTCAATGTTCACGACTTCGCCTTCTTCGCGGACGAGTCCGTGCCCAGGGAGCCGTTGGAGGAGCGGTTCACCCTGCGGCAGGACGTCCTCGATTCCGCGGGCGCCGGTCTTCTCGGGCCGATCAAGAGGGCCCTGGCGAAGCGGTGGTTGCGCGGAAAGGAGGTGACCGAGATCGTCCAGATGATCAGTCAGCACAGGCCCAAGGACGTGTTGAAGGAGCAGGAAAAGATTTCGCGCTCAGACGCCATCGCTCTGATCGCACCGAACTACTATATGCACTTCCCGGCGATTCTCAAGGGCTGGATCACCCGTGTTTTCACGTACGGGTTCGCGTACACGTTGACGGCGGACGGATGGCGAGGGGCGGTCAAAGGACGAATCTCGCTGCTCAAGCGGAAAAAGGCGCGTATCATTCAGCCCACGTTCTTCAGCGAGGAGGACTTCGAAGCTACGGGGCTCAGAGAGGCCATGCAGAAGACGATCGACATGTGGGGTTTCGAGTACCCCGGGATTCCGGATGTGCAGCACGTCTACTTCCACAGGATGTACGGTGTCGACGAGAACACTCGAAAGGGATACCTGCAGCGTGCCTACCAACTCGGCAAGGAGTTCTGACGGGTTCGGCTGCGCACGACCAAAAGCGGCAGGCGACGACTCCTCGAGTGTCCCGTTCAAGCGACGGGGTCGAGCAGGACCTTGAGGTTTCGCGGGAAGAGCTCGAGAAACTGGGTCAGGTCCCACTGCTCGAGCTTGTCCGCGGTTTCTTGTGGGAGCTGGTCGAGCGGATTTCCCTGCAAGAAAAGCAGGGTTTCCTCGGGGGAGAACTCCGCTCCCTCCTCGATCCACCCGGTGACGTCCTTGTTTTCGGGGCATACACGTTGGCAGTGGAGGCAGCCGACGATGCAGTTGTGCCAGCCGGGTTCGAGCCACGCGGGAAACCCGATGTCGATCGGCTGTTCGTTGTGGTACGTCGTGCACAGGTCGGCGCGGAGCAGAATCCGGTCCATCGGGATGGCACCGGTCGGACAGATGTTTCGACACGCGGAACAGTCCTGGCAGCGATCCATCAACCTGGACTCGCGCCATCCGTCCTGCCGGCACGGGAGGTCAGAAAAAAAGACGGAGAATCGGACGAAGCTGCCCCATCCCGGCATGAAGGCAACGTTGTTCTTTCCGTACTCCGCGAGGCCGCTGCGCACCGCGAGCAGTTTCTTGGGCAGAGTCGCCCTTCTCACCTGATAGCCCTCCGGTTCGAGAATCTCCGTCAACATCGCCTCGACACGCTCATCTGATTTTCGACCGTGAAGATAGGTCGGGGGAACGACCAGGCGCTTGTGTCCGCCGTTCCAGGAAAAGCTGAACCGTACCTGAGGATCGCGAGCGGCGACAATGATCAGCGAGCGAACGCCATGCAGGTCTTCGGGCGGTTCGAAGTCGATCTGTGTGTCCAGGTACGCGGAGAACGCCGCGTCGAAATCCCCCGTCCTCTGTCTGTCCTTGATCTCGTTCTGCACGTCGTGCAGGCGTTCGATCGACACGACTCGCCCTTTCCAACCTCGTTGCTCCAACTGGTCGCTGAGAGTTGTATTCATTGGACCCCCGTTATGTCGATGCCGTCACCAGCAAACAATATATGTTAGTTATCATCACTTGTCAATATTGATTGATGGTTACTTTCATTGAAAAAGAGAGATGTGAATAACCATCGAATCGAGTACAATGGCCAAGATGTCGCCTCGAACCAGCCCCGAGCCCGGGCAGAGAGAGCCTGCGCCAGGCGAGCTCGGCCTCGTGCAGGCGTTCGTGAACACCGCCGATATCGAGTCCGACCTGGACGAGTTCAGCGACGCTGACTCGCTTAGGGGATGGCTCCTGGATCACGATCTGATCGAGCCGAGGTTGCCGGTGAGCGATGCCGATCTGCGACTCGTCATCCAGGCCCGTGAGGCTCTGCGTGCCCTGGCAATGGCGAATCACCACGGGGAATCGGATGCGGCGGCGGTGCAGGTCCTGAACCGCGTGGCCGACAGTGCGCGGGTCGTCGTGCGTTTTCGAGAGGGTGGTGGAGCCCGCTTGGAGCCACAACTTTCCGGTGTGGACGGGGCGCTCGGCCGAATCCTGGGCATCGTCTGCACGTCGATGGTCGAGGGAACGTGGCAACGTCTCAAGGCCTGTCGTCGCGAGTCCTGCCGCTGGCTCTACTACGATCGCTCGAAGAACCGCTCGTCGAGCTGGTGTGCGATGGCCGTGTGCGGGAATCGAGAGAAGGCAAAGGCGTACCGCCGCCGGCACTCGGGGTGAGGCCGGTGTGCCGATAGTCGAATGACGTGGGTGACGTTGAACAGCGCGAGAGAGTCTCGTTGACGCTCTACCGGAGCGCACCTTCCGCGTTCGGGCCTCAGTGACCGCCGATCACCCGCTGAAGAGGAATTCGATCACGTCGCCGTCCCGGACCTGGTACTCCTTGCCCACGGTCTTTGAGTGGCCGCGGTTCCTGATCTCATGGAGATCGCCGGCCTCGATCAGCTCCTCGGCGGAGACCACCTGGGCGCGGATGAAACCCTGTTCCATGTCGGAGTGCACCTTGCCGGCGGCGGTCGGCGCCGGAGTGCCGTTCGGGATCTCCCAAGCCTGGAGCTTGTTCTTGACGACCGTGTAGAACGAGATCAACCCCAGGAGCTCGAACGCCGCCCGAGCGAGCTGGTCGAGGCCGGTCTCGGTCAGCTCTAGCTCGGTCATGAACTCTGCCCGTTCATCGGCGTCGAGTTGGTACAGCTCGAGCTCGAGCTCGGCGTCGATCACGACGATTCTCGCCCCCGGATCTCTCCGTGTCAGCTCGTCGCAGGCCGCGGCCTCGATGTCCGAGGACACGTTGGCGACGTAGAGCACCGGCTTGCCGGTGATCAGACCGGCGGTCTTGAGCTCGTGTCGAGTCGTTTGGTCGAGATCCAGGCCGCGCAGAAAGTCCCCTCGCTCGAGACTCTCCTTCCACCCGAGCATCCGGTCGCGCTCGAACGCGTGCTCCCGGGGATGGGTCTGCCAGTCCTTGGCTCGTTTGGCGATGGCTCGATCGAGCACCTCGAGGTCGGCGAGCACCAGCTCGGTGTCGATGACGCCGATGTCCCGGAGGGGATCGACGTTGGCGAAGACGTGGGCGACGTCGCCCATTCTGAAGCAGCGCACCACGTGGGCGATGGCGTCCACCTGGCGGATTTCGCCGAGAAACTGGTTGCCGAGCCCCTCGCCCTTGCTGGCGCCCTGCACGAGTCCGGCGATGTCGATGAATCGGACCGTGCACGGGGTGGTCTTCTCGGGCTGCAGCACCCGTTCCAGCTCCGACAATCGTGGGTCCGGCACCGGTACCACGCCGATGTTGCTGCCGATGGTCGTGAACGGGTAGTTGGAGACCTCGGCATGGCCCGCGGTGAGCGCGTTGAACAGGGTCGACTTGCCCACGTTGGGAAGCCCGACGATGCCGACGGAGAGCACGATCTGATTGTACTCCTGCGGCGGCCAGTCTGTGATGTACGGGCTAGAACGGGATCTCGTCGTCGAGTGACTTCACCCGATCCGGCTGTTATGCTCGATTCATCCACCGCGACCGATCCCCGGGTCGTGGTTCGTTCGGTCGTGTGATTGCGTCACGGCGGTCGCTGACCGCCCGTCACTCGGGAGGAAATCTCGATGGTGCGACGGCTCGTGTTGGTGTCGATGCTGCTGGCGGCACTCGCCGCGGCATACCTCACCATGTGGCCCGTTCCGGCCGCACCGGTGGCGTGGGATCCGCCCCCTGCGCCCAGCCTCACCGGACCTTATGCGCTCAACCACGACCTGGTCGTCTCGAGCCGATTGCTGGAGGGTTTCGGGACCGGACCCGAGGACGTGGCCTTCGATCCCGACGGCAACCTGTACACCGGTTTCCACGAGGGAACCATCGCCAGGTTGCGGTTGGCGGACGGTGAGGCGACGGTGTTCGCCAACACCGGCGGTCGTCCACTCGGTATGACCTTCGACGATCGAGGGCGACTGATCGTCGCCGATGCGTTTCGTGGTCTGCTCGCGGTGCGTCCCGACGGCACCAGCTCCATTCTCGCCACGGGCGCCGATGGGCTGTTGTTTGGATTTGCGGATGACCTCGACATCGCCCCCGACGGGACGATCTACATGTCCGACGCCTCGACCAAGTTCGGCTACGGCGCGGACGTGCTCGACTTGATGGAGCACGGTGGACGGGGGCGACTTGTCGCCTACGACCCCGGGACCGGCTCGACCGAGGTCGTGCTGGATGGACTCCAGTTCGCCAACGGGGTGACCGTGGCCCCTGACGGGTCGTTTGTGCTGGTGGCGGAAACCGGCGCCTACCGCATTCGCCGTCTCTGGCTGGATGGGCCGGCGGCGGGGACCAGCGACGTGTTCATCGACAATCTCCCGGGCTTCCCCGACAACATCAACTTCACCGATCGGAACACGGTGTGGGTGGCGCTGCCGTCGCCTCGGCTCGCCTCGGTGGACGCTTTGGCGCCACGACCGTTCCTGCGCTCAGTGGTTCTTCGTCTGCCCGCCACCCTCCAGCCGGCACCGATCAGGCACGGCTTCGTGGTGGAGTTGGATCGTGACGGCAACCCCCTGCGCAGCCTCCAGGACCCCTCGGGAGAGGTCGCCCTGGTGACCAGCGTTACGGAGCGTGATCACCGGCTGTTCCTCGGCAGCCACAAAGAGCCCTCGCTCGTGGTGGTGGAAGACGCGGTTGCGGCGGCAGGCGAGGAAACGACGCTCGATGAATCCCGTGCCCGCTGAACCTCGCCCTCTGCTGGTGGGGCTGACCGGCGGCATCGCCTCGGGAAAATCGGTGGTCGCCGACATGCTCGAACAACTTGGAGCACGGGTGATCGACTTCGACGTCCTCGCCCGCCGCGTGGTGGAACCGGGAGAGCCGGCGTGGTACGACATCGTCGATCATTTCGGTCCTGGGGTACTCGACAAGGACCAGGCGATCGACCGCCGACGTCTCGGCAGGATCGTATTCGCCGACGACTCCGAACGGGCGGTCCTCGAGCGCCTGACCCATCCGAGAATTCGGCAGGAGTTCGTGCGCGAGGTTCGCGCGATCAACGCACGCGAGCCCGACCGGATCGTCGTAGCCGTCGTTCCGCTGCTCGTCGAGGGCGGTCTGGAATCGCGTTTCGATCACGTAGTCGTCGTCTTCGCGACGGAGGAACAACAGATCGAGCGACTGATGCGGCGCGACGTGTTCTCGCGCGACGCCGCAGGGGCACGGCTCGCGGCACAGCTGCCGATTCAAGAGAAGCTCTCGTCGGCCGACACGATGATCGACAACTCGGGGTCGCTGGAACACACGCGGCACCAGGTCGAGGAGCTGTGGGCTCGGTTGACTGTGCTCCAGGACACGACAGACGAGGGCAAGACCCGGCTCGGCGTGACGCCACCATGAGGGTCGATCTCCACGTCCACACGACCCCCAAATCGTCGTGCAGCGTGATGCGGCCGGAGGAGGCCGTCAGCGAGGCGGCACGTCTCGGTCTCGACGCCGTCTGCCTGACGGAACACCACAGGTCGTGGCGGCGCGACGAGCTCGCGCGCCTCGAGGACGTGGCGAAGCTCCGGGTGTTCGGCGGCACCGAGATCACGACCGCTGACGGTGACGTACTGGTGTTCGGGCTCACGGTCGACGTGCCGTACCTGATCCCGATCGCGGACCTCCGCCGGCAGGTCGTCGCCGAGGGTGGGATTCTGATCGCGGCCCACCCGTACCGTGGCGTGTGGATTCACCGACGGGACTCGGCATCGGTGGTCGGAGATATGGAGGCCGCTCCCTCGGTGTTCGAGTACGTGGACGCGGTCGAGGTGTGTAACGGCTGTTCGAGCGAACCCGAAAACGCTGCGGCGGCGCGAGCGGCCGAGCATCTCGGTCTTCCAGGCGTGGCCGGCAGCGACGCCCACCGGATCGAGGAGGTCGGGCGCTGTGTCACGTTGCTGGAGCGCAAGGTCGGTGACGTCTTCGAGCTGATAGATACCCTGCGAAGCGGCTCGTGCTCGGTCGATCGGCTACGCCGGATCGATTACGGCGGCCCGTCGAATCACGACTCCTGATATCCGGAGGCGCCGATGTCGTTCCAAACCCGCTCCGACCTGCTCTCGCAGCCGCTCTCCCTCCCGTGTGGCGGCGAGCTGCCCAACCGGATCGCGAAGTCGGCGATGAGCGAGCAGCTCTCGGACGAGTACAACAGTCCGACGGCAGAACACGGACGTCTCTACCGCCGGTGGGCCGAGGGCGGCACCGGGCTGTCGCTGACCGGGAACGTGATGGTCGATCGCCGATCGCGGGAGGGCCTGCGCAACGTAGTCGTCGAGGACGACGGGGACCTGATGTGGTTGCGGAGGTGGGCGTCGGAAGGGCAGGTCGACGGCTGCCGCCTGTGGATGCAGATCAGCCACCCGGGCCGGCAGACCGCACCCGGGGTGGCGCAGGAGATGGTCGCACCGTCGCCGGTCCGGCTCAAGAAGATGGGGCCGCTCTTCACCACGCCCCGGGAGCTGCAGCACGACGAGATCGAACGTCTGATCGACCGATTCGCCACGACGGCGGCGATCGCCAGGGCGGCCGGGTTCTCGGGCGTGCAGGTGCACGGGGCCCACGGCTACCTGTGTGCGCAGTTCCTGTCGCCGATCACCAACCGCCGCACCGACCGGTGGGGCGGGAACCTCGACAACAGGATGCGTTTTCTGCTCGAGGTGGCGCGGGCGGTGCGTGACTCGGTGGGCGACGACTTTCCGGTGTCGGTCAAGCTCAACACCAACGACTTCCAGCGCGGCGGCTCGACGGTGCGGGACGCGGTGCTGGTGGCGCAGGCGCTCGAGGCCGAGCGACTCGACCTGCTCGAGCTGTCGGGCGGCACCTACGAAAGCCCGACCATGATGCTCGGGCCCGATCGTGCGGCCGAGCTCCGGCGGCGCGAGGCGTACTTCCTCGAGGAGGCGGCCGAGATCCGCTCCGCCACCAGCCTGCCGCTGATGCTCACCGGGGGCCTGCGCACAGCGGCGGCCATGGCGTCGATCGTGGCCGACGGGACGGTGGACGTGGTCGGGCTGGCGCGACCCCTGGCACTGGATCCCGACCTGCCGAAACGGATCCTGTCCGGTGAATCGGACGGCGTACGGCTGCCCAGGGTCACGCTGCACAACAGGACGCTCGACAGCATGATCAACCTGTTCTGGTACGTGGAGCAGCTGCACCTTATCGCCGCGGGCGGTGATCCAAACACGAGCCTCTCCCGCGTGGGAGCGCTGATGCGTGGCCTGGCCGGGCCACTCCGCGCCCGCTTCGGCCGTCGCAGCTGAGCCGGACCCATTCGCGTCACTAGGTGGCGACCGGTCTCCTCGATCGGTGCCAGGTATGCGCTTCATGCGGATCTGTTTCATCGATCAATTTGGACAAAGCGCAAGATGCGCATATCTGGCACCGATCCGATCAGGGAGCGATCTGCGGGGTGCCGTCTTTCACAATGTTGGGAGCACCGTCACCGGGTGGAGTGGTTCGTCGGGTCCCAACATTGTGACAGGGGGCACCCGCGGGGAGCGCCTTTGGGAGAGGGCGCGTCGAAGCGGCGGTGGCGTCTCCGATCGCGCGTGTGGGTGCCACCCATTAGAAGGCGCGTGTCAAGTAGGCGTGGCGTTGCCAGTCGCGGGCCAGGGGCGCGCGGTCTTGGGGGAGGTGGTTTTTGTAGCTCACCCCGAGGTCGATGCAGCGCA
>JBFELO010000131.1:0-13012 GCA_041552055.1 Candidatus Sulfomarinibacteraceae bacterium
CCCAGGTGCCGTAGGCACCGGTCACCCCCTCATGCCCTGTTCGAGATTCGTCAGGCGTGACCTTCTGCAGGCGGCATGAAACTCTCGACCACGCGCAGAAAACCGGTCGGGGGCATGTACCCCGGGATCCGCCCGAGCTCGGTGCCGTCGACGTCCAACAGAAGGATGGTGGGGGGTGCTTCGATACGATGCTGGCGGAGCAGGTCCACCGGCACCGCGTCGATGTCGACGGCCAGCGGCACCACGCGACCGGCCAGCACATCCGCCACCTTGGAGTCCCGGAACGTGATCGACTCAAGGTGTTTGCACCAGACGCACCACTGGGCGTAGAAGTTGACCAGAACCGGCTTGCCTTCGGACCGAGCGCGCACGAACGCGGCGTCCCAGTCGTCCTCCCACTCGACGTCCAGGGCTCGGTGTGAAGTCACGCCTGAAATCAGCACGGGCTCCGGTGCCTGTGCCTGCTCTCGATCCGCTCCGCACGATCCGCTGATCAGGGCTGCCACGACCACCGTCGCGCCCCATCCGACCATCATCGATCTCCGCCCCACGACGTCCTCCAACGGGTCGGTCATTCCGACCGGCGGCATCATATCACTCAATGACAATACAATCATGTCAAGCTTGTCCAACTCCGCCACGCGTGGCATGATCCAGCCATGCCTCCGGGTTCCGTGTCGCTGTTCCACCGCATCGAGCGGGCGCTGGAGACGATTGATCGTGGTTTGACACCGTTGGAGACGGTGCAACAGACCGCCCACTTCATCGCCCGGAGCTTCGCCGACGATCTGGGGATTCGAGGCGGTCGCGTTTACGCCCAGGACAACGGCAGCTACGAGCTCGTCGCGACCTTCGGAGAGGCCACCAAGGCCCCGGTGGGGCTGCGCGTGTGGCGGACCTACCCACCGTTCGAGCAGCTGCTCGACACCGGCGCCATCGTGATGGCCCGCGACGATCCCCGTTTGGATCAGCGGTTGGAGCAGGAACTCGGCACCCGCGACTGCTTTGCCGCGATCTCGGTCGCGGACGGAAAGTTCGTTCTGTCGTTCGACGTCGAGCCGCAACCCGACAGCCAAGACGAGCTGGTCGGCACGCTCAACATCATCCGATTGGCGGTCAACCAGAAACTGCGGGAAGAGCGCATGCTCGCCATAATGGAGGAGGCACGGCAGATTCAGTCGTCGATCCTGCCTCGTCACCTCCCCAACATCGGCGAGTTCGAGGTCGCCGCTCGCAGTCTCGCCGCGGAGATCGTCGGTGGCGATTTCTACGACCTCATCGCCCTCGATGAGCAGCTGTTCGTGGTCGTGGTCGCGGACGCCACCGGTCATGGACTGCCGGCGGCACTGCAGGTCCGCGACGTCTTCACCGGCCTCCGCATGGGCCTGTCCCGTGAGTTCAAGCTGACCCGCACGTTGGAACGCCTCAACAGGATCATCCACCGCAGCCGACTGGCGACCAATTTCGTGTCGCTGTTCCTGGCCGAGATTCACCCGAACGGAACCGTCCTCTACTGCAATGCGGGCCATCCGGCGGCTCTGTGGGTCGGCGCCGACGGTACGATCGACCGGCTGGCGGCGAGTGGCATGATCCTCGGACCCACCCCGTCCGCCAGCTACTCCATTCGCATCGCGGAGATGCAACCCGGCGACCTCCTGGTGCTGTACACTGACGGCATCACCGAGGCCCAAGCCACCGCGTCGCGGGAGGAGTACGGTGAGAATCGTCTAACGCACGTGGTGCGCGCCGCCCGTCATCAGGACCCGGTCGCGATCGTGGATCGCGTGTTCTCCGACATCGCCGAGTACAGCCGAGCGACCCCGCCCGCCGACGACCAGACCATCGTCGTCGTCAAACGCCGACCCAAGGAACAGGAGGAAACACCCGCATGAGCGATCTGACCGCGGCCGCCTTCGTCGACCTCGACGGTTTCGAGCACCGTGATCTGTTGGCGGACAACACCCCGGTGTGGTCAGCTCTCGGCGATCGACTCAAGGCGTACCTGGACGCTCTTGACCGATGGTCGATCGACATCGATCTGCCGCCCGGAATCCACCTGCTCTCAGACCGCGTCGCGATCGCTCCCGGGTGCAGGATCGAGCCCGGATCCGTGATCATCGGGCCGGCGGTGCTCGGTGAAGGTGTCGTGATCCGCACCGGTGCCTACGTCCGCGAGTACGTGCTGCTGGGACCCGGAAGCCTGGTCGGTGCGCACTCGGAGGTCAAGGGTTCGATCCTGATGCCGGGGGCGAAGGCGCCCCACCAGGCCTACGTCGGCGACTCCATTCTCGGCCGCGACGTCAACCTCGGTGCCGGGACGATTCTGTCCAACGTGAAGAACGTCGGCCGTGAGGTCACCTTTCGACATGGCGGCGAGCTCGTTCACACCGGATTGCGCAAGTTCGGCGCGGTGCTCGGTGACGGCTGCAAGACGGGCTGCAACACGGTGCTCAACCCCGGTGTCCTGCTCGGCCCGGGCAGCGTCACCTACCCCAACGCGACCCTCAGGAGCGGAGTCTACCCAGCCAACACCCTGATCAAGGTGCGACAGCAGCAGCGGATCATGGAAATGACCCGCCTGCGCGTCGACTCGACTTCAACCCCACGCGATTGAGATAGACAATCTGCGGCTCTCGCGCTCCGTAGTCCGTTCCTGACCTCCGGTCACACTCTGGCACGTATGTTGCCTCTGTTGAGATCGGGTCGGGAGGTGGATCATGAAAAAGCTGACCATCACGTTGCTTCTGGTCGCTTCCGGGGGGTGGCTTCTGGCCTCCGAGGAGGACGATCTGACCTCCCTGAGTTACATCTCCTACCTTGAGCGGTACGCCACCGTGCAGCCCGCCACCCAACAGGAAGGCATCGAAGCCGTCATCAACATGCCGCTGGTTCCGGGAGACCGGGTCGATACGGCGCGCGAGGCCCGCATGGAAGTGTTCCTCGCCGACGGCAACACCGTCTGGGTCGATGAGTACACGACCGTGAGCCTGGACGCGGTCGCCTTCAGCCGTGACGGACAGGCCGATCGCACGGTGCTCTACCTCGCCGAGGGAACGATCATGGTCGAGATCTCCGACCACAGTCTGAGTCGGCAGCCGATCCGCGTCGACGGCCGTGCGGCAACCGTGTATTTGAACGATATCGGTCTCTACCGGCTCGAGGCGCTTGCCAACGGCGGGATCAGGCTGGAGGTGTGGGAAGGCCTCGGCGAGGCGTCGACCTCGGCCGGTGGAGTGCTGGTGCGGCCAGCGAACGCCGCCGAGGTGGAAGCCGGTCAGGTCACCGGTACCGAGCCGCACCTCAGCTGGGGTGACCCGTTCGCGACCTGGGTCGAACAGCGACGCCAGATCATCAAGGGCGACAGCGGCCAGTACGTCGAGGCGCGTTACGAGCGCCAGGCAGCACAGCTCGACAACTACGGATCCTGGGTCTACGTGGACAACCTCAACACCTGGGCCTGGCAGCCCACGGTCGCGGCCGACTGGCGTCCCTACACCGCCGGCCGCTGGTACTGGACACCGTCCGGTTGGTCGTGGATCTCGTACGAGCCGTGGGGTTGGCTGCCGTATCACTACGGCTCGTGGCACTTCTCGGTCGGATTCGGCTGGGTCTGGAACTACCATCCGTACTGGAGTCCGGCCTGGGTGCGGTGGGCCTGGTGGCCCGGCTACGTCGGATGGTGCCCGTACGGCTACTACGACTACTGGTACTGGCCCCGTTATCACCACTACTACGGTTACCCGCGTTGGCCCTACTACCCGTCCCACCCGGGAGGCGGCGGCGGGACGGCACAGCCTGCACGTCGCGACGTCGTGCCCCCACGAAGCGCCGCCGCCAGCAAGCCCGTCGCCGCCGGCCAGGAACCGTCGGACGGCCGAGCGACGGTCAGATCGCGGGCGTCCGACCCAACCCTCGACCTGAGCGGTAGGGTTCGCGCGGAGGTGATCGACGGCTCGGCCTGGAACGTGGTTTCCGACCGCGACTTCGCGAGCCCCCACCTGTCACGGGTCGTGCAGCGCGGAGACGTTGCCTTGCGCGGACGCGGAGACCAGATGGGCGTCGTCATGTCGGGACCGCTGGCCACCGAACCGCCGTCGCGGGCGCGGCCCAGCACCGAGCTGGAGAGGGTGTTCCGCGGGGTCGAGGAGCGGTCGCCACGGGACCTGAGCCCGGTGCTCGCGCGGAGCGACCGGCTCCGTCCCGAGGAGGCGATGAGCCTGGTGCAGCCGACCACCCTGGCGGACGTTGGCGGTCGCCGCGCCACCGCCTCTCGGCCGGTCGAACCCACGTTGAACGCGACCTCCACATCGCCGATGCGCGCGCCGGCTCGCGCCGAGCCTCCGGCTGGCTACCGCGGCTACACGCCGACAACCTCGACCCTGCCGAGCCGACACCCGACCGCATACCGCAACCCGTTCGTGAGTCGCTCGCGTCCCTCGACGCCGTCCACCCCCGGAGTCACCGGCGGCTCGAGCACCGGTGTGATTTCCAGACCTGCGCCCCGATCGACGGGCTCGCGCGCCCCGGTGCTCTCGCCGCGCAGTCCCTCCGGATCTCGGCCGGTCATCGTGCCGCGCACCTCCCCGTCCCAGCCACGCCCACAGGCGGGGTCCAGCGGCATCAGGACACGACCCTCGACGTCGGCGCGTCCCCCCACCAGCTCGAGTACTGGCCGTTCGTCGCGATCGTCGTCGAGCCCTTCCGCGCGCCCCAGCGCCCGTAGCTCGTCGGCTCCGAGAAGCTCGGCCGCTCCGCGAAGCTCGGGTTCGTCGGCCGGGAGTCGCTCCGGCTCGTCCGGCAGCAGCTCATCGGGCAGCGTCAGAAGACACTGACAAAACAACTGTGAACATCACACGTCTCCAAAGGCCGCCCGCAAGGGCGGCCGACTTCTTCCCCCTCCCGCCCGGGTCTTGGGGGCACGAGGGCTTGGGGGAATACACGAACGCTCTGGAGAACCCATCCGGCGGCAGCGACCGTGGCCAAGGCCGGTGGGGGTCGAAGAGGGAGGGGCACCGGCCATCGGCCACTCGCTGACGACGGTGGGTCGCCGACGCCGTAGGCGGCGGTCAACCCCTCAGGCCCCCAAGCCCAGGTGCCGCAGGCACCGACCAAGCCCTCAACACGACCTCAGGAGCGAAGTGTGGCCGCGGCCATGGGGGTCGCAGGTCCGGCACTCAGCACGCGTGCGCGGCGACTCATCCCGGAACGTGCAGTACCCGGTTGTTGCCCGGTGATTCACAACCGAAAGCTGAGTGCGGGGCCGGAGAGGGGGACGGCTGGCCTGCGGCCACTCGCTCGTGAGGTCGGGTCGCGACGGCCGAAGGCCTTCAGCAAGCCCTTCTTTCGCTTGGGCCTGCGGTGGAGACATAGGAGAATGGGCATCATGCAGGAACCACACGATCTCCACCCGGAGTTGGTCGAACGCCTGATACGGGCAGCAGAGGCGGCCCGGGACAACGCCCACGCACCGTACTCCCGATACCGGGTCGGCGCGGCGTTGGTCACGACCGACGGCAGGGTTTTCAGCGGCTGCAACGTTGAGAACGCATCGTTCGGCCTCAGCCTGTGTGCCGAACGCAACGCGGTGGCTGCGGCCATCGCTGCCGGCGAACGGCAGTACACGGCTCTGGTCGTGATTACCGACTCGTCGCCCCCGGAGGCACCGTGCGGAGCGTGTCGCCAGGTGCTCGTCGAGTTCGGCGACTTTCACGTTTTGCTGGTCAACGCCGTCGGGGAGCGACACACCACCACCGTTGCCGAGCTGCAGCCACGGCCTTTTCGCGGCGATGCACTACGGGGGCCGTGATTCCGCGCGCCGGTCCCGATCTCCGTCGTACACCGCGAAACCACGGGTTCGCGATGCGTAAGGTGATGGTCTTCGGCCGGTCGCGGCGGTCACTTGACACTCTCCCGTGGTCGGCCCATATTGGTACTGTCTTCCAAGACCGCGGGTGTCGACGGACCTTACAGCCGCGTGATCCACTGAAAAGGTCCGGGTGGGCACACCCACCGCGACGAAATCCCGCACGAGCGGGATTTCGTTTTGTCTGAAGTAGGCGCACACACCCCACAGCTGGCACCCGACACACTGTAATGATTGGGCGAATCGCACGATGACAGACCTCAAAGCCAAGGTTTCCGAGCAGCGTCGGGCCGAGCGCCGTCAGCGCCGGCTGGAGGAGTACCGACGTGGTCTCCGGCCGTTCGCGATCGCGGCGTGGGACATCTCCAAGGACCACAACGTCGGCTCGTTGGTACGGACGGCACATGCCGCTGCAGCCAGCGAGCTCGTCTTGGTGGGTGAGCGGGAGTGGAACGTGGAGGCCGCGCGCACGGCCGAGCTGTACACGACCATCGTGCACCTGGCCGATCTCGACGAGTTCCGCTGCTACCTCTCGACGCGACGGTGGAACCTGGTGGCGGTCGAGCGCCACGAAGGGGCGGTCAGCCTGTTCGAGGCCCGTTATCCCGAGCGTCCCTGCTTCCTGCTCGGGGCCGAACTCGGGGGTGTTCCGGGGGAGCTGATCGAGACGGCAGCACTGGTGGTGCAGATACCGCAATGGGGGCTCGTCCCATCGCTCAACCTCGCGGTTGCCGGTTCAATCGTGCTGTACGACCACCTGGCGAAGCTTCATCTGGACGGCCGCCTCAACCGCCCCGTCGGCGGACTGGTCGTGGATTCGTAACCCGGGTTCCTCACCGAGGTCGGGCGGTTCGTGACCCCGTCCACAGACCACCCCGACCGGCCCAGGGACTTCCTTGTCAACCATTGTCCGACGCTGTAGAGTTGCACCGTCCAAGGAGGCTAGAAATGAAACTCGCGTCACGTCGGACGGTGAGTGTCGTGATGGTGGCTCTCGTGATCATGATCGGCGCCTGTAAGAGCGCTCCGCCCCCGGCCCCGACACCGGAACCGACGCCAATTCCGACCCCGACCCGGACCCCGATGGACGAGCAGGAAGTCAGCCGACCGGAGACCGAAACCATCGTCTCCCACGAGGTGACCGAGGAGCTCCCCGAGGACCTCGCGATCCTCAACTCCAGGGGGTATCTCGAAGACGTGTTCTTCGAGACCGACCGGTGGGACATCAAGCCCGAGGGAACCGCAGCTCTCACGCGAAACGTGACGTGGATGCAGCAGTACCCTTCGGTCCTGATCCTCGTGGAGGGGCACTGCGACGAGCGGAACACCCGAGAGTACAACCTCGCACTCGGCGAGCGGCGCGCCAACGCGATCCGCGACTACCTGATCTTCCTCGGAATCGCGCCGGAACGAGTCCGGACCATTTCCTACGGCGAAGAACGCCCGTTCGCGGTCGGCCACGACGAGGCGTCCTGGCAGCTGAACCGCCGTGGGCACTTCGTCATCACCGCCCGGTAGGAGGCACGCCATGAACAGGCTGTGGCCGGCGGCTCTCGTCCTCGCGGCTGCGACGGCTGCCTGCACGTCGTCCGAGGACATGACACTGTTGCACCGTGAAATAACCGATGTACAGCGACAAGTTGAGCAGCTCGAAGAATCGATGCCCGACAAGGGAGACCTCGACCAGATGGAGCAACGGCTGCAGGACCTCACCTCTCAGACGATGCGTTCCAACGCGGACCTCGCAATGCGCGTGGAACGACTCCAGGAGCAGATCGAGGCGTTACACGCCAGTCTCGAGCTGACCACCCGACGGCTCCAGAACATCTCGCAGGAGCTGGCGGCCGCCAGGTCGGCCTATGCCACAGGGGCGGTGTTGCCTCCGGTGACCGCGGCACCCGGTGCCGGCGGCGATCCGGCCGGGACCGCAGGATCGGGGGGGACGCCCAGCGGCGCGGTGCCGGTCCCGGTGCCAACGGCCGCCGCGACCCCGGAGGAGTTGTATCGCAGTTCCTACGAGGACTACATGCGCGGTAATTACGATCTCGCGGCGCAGGGTTTCGGGGAGTACATGAAGCGCTGGCCGGACACCGAGCTGACGGACAACGCCCTGTACTGGATCGGCGAGTGCCACGACGCCCAGGAAGAGACTCAGGAAGCCCTCGAGATCTTCACGCAAGTGCTCGAGGAGTATCCGACCAGTGACAAGGCAGCGGCCGCCCAGCTCAAGAAGGGGCTGCTGTATCTCGAACTGGGCGACAAGGGGCAAGGGGTTCTCAACCTGCAGTACGTCGTCTACGAGCACCCCGGGACCGAGGAGGCGGACCTCGCCCGCGAGCGACTGCAGTCGCTCGGACTGACAATTAGGTAAAACCAACAAACATCCGGCACTGGGGTCGTTGCGAGTTCGTTCTCGTACGATGCTCCGTTGCGAGGGGATGTGGGGTTGAGGGCCCGGCCCCCGCCCGGAGCGGCATGAGATCGCCGGTGCGGCAAACCGCACCCTACGCCGCCTCGGCACGAGGTCGAATCCGCCAGCACGTAGTGCGCGGTTCACCGCACCACCACGTCCTTCCCTCACTCCCTCGTCCCCAGCCCGGCACTCATGTACGAGTGCCGGGCGGTCACCCCCACACACTGACATTCTGTCAACTTCCCACGCTCGGGAAGGCCATTGCTGCTCGGGATTACTACCCAAACGCCGCGAACACTAGCCGGATCGCCCCGTTTCCGTTAGAATGTCCGACCCGTGCCGCCCGATACGGGCATCGACCAAGGAGAAGATACGGAATGGCTACGATCAAAGGGACCAAGAAACAGGCCCGCAAGCGCCACCGCCAGTCACTCGAGCGGCGGATGCGTAACAAGTCGGTGCGGTCGCGCGTACGACGCCAGATGCGCGCGATGCGATCCGCCATCGACGAGGGCGATGCCGACAAGGTGAAAGAACTGCTGCCCGAAACCATCTCGGTGATCGACGTCGGCTGGCGCAAGGGCGTGTTGCATCGGAATACCGCATCGCGTTACAAGGCACGCATGGCGCGCCAGGCGCAGGCTGTGATCGCCGGCAAGGATGCCTGAGATGGCGCTGCTCACCACCTCTGTTCCAGGGGGTCAACTGGTGAGCCGCGGCAAGGTCCGGGACATCTACGCTTCCGGGGACTCGCTGATCCTTGTTGCCACCGACCGCATCAGCGCTTTCGACTGTGTGCTGTCGCCTGGCATCCCGGGCCGAGGCGTGATCCTGACGCGGCTCTCCAACTTCTGGTTTCATCACTTCGACGACGTCGCAAATCATCTGATCGCCACCGAACTCGACGATTTCCCCTCGCCGTACGACTCCACTCAGGAGCTGTCGGGACGCGCCGTCCTCGTCCGCCGCCTCGAACCCGTACCGGTCGAGTGCGTCGCCCGTGGTTATCTCGCAGGTTCCGGCTGGAAAGAGTACCAGGATGACGGATCGGTGTGCGGCATCCCGCTTCCGCCCGGGCTCCAGGAGTCGGACCAGCTGCCGGAGCCGATCTTCACCCCCGCGACCAAAGCCGTGGAGGGCCACGACGAGAACATCAGCTTCGACAGAATGGTCGAGATCGTCGGCGGCGAGACCGCCGACGCCCTGCGCGAGATGACCCTTCGGTTGTACTCCGAGGCGGCTCGATACGCGCTCGAACGCGGCATCATCATCGCCGACACCAAGTTCGAGTTCGGCTTCGACGGCGACCGCAGGCTCGTGTGGATGGACGAGGCACTCACCCCAGACTCCTCGAGGTTCTGGCCGGCCGCAGAGTACCGGTCGGGACGCTCACAGCCGTCGTTCGACAAGCAGTACGTGCGCGACTGGCTGGAGTCGAGCGGCTGGGACAAGCAACCGCCCGCCCCCGAGCTACCGCCGACCGTCGTGCAGGGAACGCTCGACCGGTATCGGGAGGCCTACCAACGGCTGACCGGCGTCCCGATCGAACTTCACATCTGACCCCGTGACGCAGAGTCCCGGGGACCGGAGGAGATTTCATGAGCCCGCAGACCCATGCCACTGACAATATCCGCAACGTGGCCGTCGTCGGCCACTCCGACACCGGCAAGACCTCGCTGGTGTCGGCCCTGCTGTTCAACAGCGGAGCGGTGAACCGGCTGTGCAAGGTGGACGACGGTAACACCACGACCGACTTCGACGAGGACGAGCAGGAGCGCAAGATCACCATCAACACGGCGGTCGCACACCTGGTACACGACGGGACCAAGGTGAACCTCATCGACACCCCCGGGTACGGCATCTACACCACCGACGCCGTCCAGGGTCTGCGGGTCGCCGACGCCGCGCTGCTCCTCATCTCCGCCGTATCGGGCGTCGAGGTCCAGACCGACAAGATGTGGAAGGCGGCGGTGGGTTTCGAGCTGCCGGTGATGATCGCCGTCAACCTTATGGACCGTGACCGCGCCTCGTTCGGCCGCACCGTCGAGGGGTTGCAGAAGAAGTACGGCCGCGAGGTCACCCCGATCCAGCTCCCGATTGGAGAGGAGGGGGACTTCTCGGGGGTCGTCGACCTGATCACCGGCAAGGCCTTTACATGGCCGAACGACGAGAGCGGCAAAGCGTCCGAGGTGGACGTCCCGGCTGACATGGCCGATGACGTGGCCGCGGCGCGCGAGGCGCTGATGGAGATGGTCGCAGAGCAGGACGAGGAGTTGATGGAAGCCTACCTCGAGGCGGGCGAGCTCGACACCGAGGTGTTTCTGGGCGGTCTGAAGCAGGCGGTCGAGCAGCGGTCCCTGTATCCCGTTTTCGCCCTGTCCGGCGGCAGGAACATCGGGGTTCAGCCTCTTATGGACGCCCTCGTCAGGCTGGCGCCGGCTCCGAACTGGCGACCGATTCCCGCCTCGGTCAGCGGTGAAAAGCAGGACCTGACCGCAGCCGCGGATGCACCATTCTCGGCGTACGTGTTCAAGACCATCTCCGATCCCTACACCGGTCGGATCTCGCTGTTCAGGATCTTCTCCGGCGGCATCGCTTCGGACGCGACCGTCGCCAACGCGACCCGGGGGGGCTCCGAACGGCTGGGGGCGCTGTCGACCATCCAGGGTAAGGAACTCGAGCACGCCGCCGAACTGGCGGCCGGTGATATCGGCGCCGTACCCAAGCTGAAGGACACCGCTACCGGCGACACCCTGTGCGCGCCCAAGCACGACATCAAGATCGCCGCGGTCTCGGTCCCGGAGGCTGCCATCAGCTTCGCGCTCGAGCCCAAATCGAAGGGAGACGAGGACAAGCTCGCCGCCGCGCTGGCGAAGATACGGGACGAGGACCCCACTATCAGAGTAGGGCGCGATCCGCAGACCAAGGAGCTCCTGATCTCGGGCACCGGACAGCTTCACGTCGAGGTGGTGGTGGGCAGGCTGAAGAAGCGCTACAACGTGGACGTGGTTCTCCACCAGCCCAAGGTCCCCTATCGGGAGACCATCACCGCCTCGGCCGAGTCCGTCACCCGCCACAAGAAGCAGACCGGCGGGTCCGGCCAGTTCGCCGAGTGCAAGATCATCATGGAGCCCAACCCCGGGGAGGGCTACGAGTTCATCGACAAGATCTTCGGCGGCTCGATCTCCCAGGGATATCGTCCCGCGGTGAACAAGGGCATCCAGGAGGCGGCCGAGAACGGTGTCCTCGCCGGCTATCCGATGGTCGACTTCAAGATCACACTGGTCGACGGCAAGGAGCACTCGGTCGACTCGTCCGAGATGGCGTTCAAGATCGCGGGACGCAAGGCGTTCAAGGAATGCGCCGGCAAGTGCAGGCCGACCCTGCTCGAGCCGATCATGCAGATCGAAGTCTACACCCCGGAGGACAGCATGGGTGATGTCATGGGCGACCTGAACTCGCGGCGCGGCCGGGTCCAGGGGATGGACTCGGAGGGCGGCACCACGACCGTCCGCGCCCAGGTCCCGCTGGCCGAGATGCTCACCTATGCGCCCACTCTCCGCTCCATCACCGGCGGCCGCGGCGACTTTCACATGGAGTTCAGCCGCTACGCCGAGGTTCCGAAGCAGCTGCAGGAGAAGATCATCGCCGCTGCGGCCCGCGAGGACGAGGAGGACGAGGATTAGCTCGAAATCCGACCTCGGAAGGCCGGATTTCGAGATGAGGGACTCGGAGAGGAAGGGATCAGGACCTCGAAGGTCGAGTCAGAGTCGGTGCGGCCGGAGGAGATCTCCTCAGGCAGTTCCTCGAAAAACATCGGTCCTCTCCTCGCGTAATTCCCGCCCGAGGAGTTCCATGCGAAATCTCTACGTTCTCGTAATCGTCGTTTGCCTGACGGCAGGCTGCTCCCAGGCCCCTGCCCCGACCGAAACCGTTCGAACCGGTCCGCTTCTTGGCGAGGAACCGCCAGGTGCCCAGCCGAGGCTGTTCGCTGAGGGTATCGTCTCCACCCACCTCAACCAGCGAGACACCGCCTGGACCCCCGACGGCGATCAGCTGTTCTACTCCCTCTGGGTGCGCAACCGTGGTGTGATCGTCACGGTCCGGCTGATTGACGGCCAGTGGAGCGCGCCCGAGATCGCACCGTTCTCCGGGCGTCACTCCGACCTCGAACCGTTCGTCACTGCGGAAGGCGACGCGCTCTACTTCATTTCTAAACGACCACTGGAACCGGACGACGAAGAGAAGGACTGGGACATTTGGCTGGTGCGACGGACCGCCGACGGCTGGGGCGAGCCGGAGAACCTGGGTCCGCCGATCAACACCGAACACGACGAGTTCTACCCGTCGATGACCCGCGACGGCACACTGTACTTCACCGGCCCCGACCGAGAAGACAGCATCGGAGGCGAGGATCTCTACCGTGCGCGCCCGGTGAGCGACGGGTTCGCGGAGCCCGAGAACCTGGGGCCGGCGGTCAACTCCCCGGGGCCCGAGTACAACGCCATGGTCTCGCCCGACGAGGACTACATCATCTTCGGCTCGGCGCGCGAGGGCGACCTCGGCGGTGGCGACATGTACATCTCGTTCCGTTGTGACGACGGATCGTGGACCCCGGCCACTCATATGGGAGCTCCGGTGAATTCCGGCGCCCTCGATTTCTCTCCAGCGCTGTCACCGGACGGCCGGTTCCTGTTCTTCACCAGCCGCCGGGTCGCCTCCGACGCCTCCCCGCC
>JBFELO010000132.1:0-12880 GCA_041552055.1 Candidatus Sulfomarinibacteraceae bacterium
ATTTGACTGTACTCAGCGTGTAGGTCGATGCCACAATACTCCATGCCGGTCTCCTTTTCTTGGGCTTCGAGCCCGCAATAGATCTGGCGAGCATTGTGCTACGCCGTCCTAGGAGACCGGCCTACTCATCCCATCTGGCACTACTTG
Organism: Candidatus Sulfomarinibacteraceae bacterium; assembly: GCA_041552055.1. Classification (GTDB taxonomy): domain Bacteria; phylum Acidobacteriota; class Thermoanaerobaculia; order Thermoanaerobaculales; family Sulfomarinibacteraceae; genus JBFELO01. Next base: position 148 of record JBFELO010000132.1, read on the forward strand.
GGAATTCCGGGCATATGAAATACGTGGATCGAATCTGTATGGCCATGGGCGCCGGCGCCATCGATCAACCACTCCCCCCAATTCAGCTTCGTCACTCTCTCAACCCACCCTCGCATCACTTCCGCGAGCTGCTGGGAATCCGACTGCATCCGGAACATGTCTTCTCGCGAATCGTCTCCGATGCTGCGCGGGCAAGCCCGTCGACCAGCTCCCGTTAGGACAGGGAGGACCGACTCAAACAAGCCTCTCGCCTCTTCATTTATCGGCACGGGCGTCAGTCGACAAATCGACCGTTCTCGTACACTCGCCGCCCATCGACCTCGATCGCTCCGTCTGACATATCGACCAGCATGTCGATGTGAATCTGAGAGACGTTTGTGCCTCCCGCCTCGGGGTATCCAGAGCCAAGGGCGAAGTGAACCGTCCCGTCCATCTTTTCGTCATACAGCATGTTCTTCGTGAATCTGTCGATGCCGCCATTGGTGCCGATCCCGAGCTCACCGATCACGCGGGCGCCGTCGTCGAGGGCAAGCAAGGTCTCGAGGTACTGTTGTCCGGATGCGGCCTCGAATCTCGCAACCCGGCCGCGCTCGATCCACAGCTGAAGGCCCTCGATGGTTTGGCCCTGATATATCAGCGGATAGCTGAATCGTACCCAGCCGTTCACCGTATCCTCGACCGGGCTGGTGAAGATCTCGCCATCTGGAAAGTTGCCTCTTCCGCAGGCGTTGACGAAGTGCCGACCGTCAATCGACAGTGTCAGGTCGATGTCCGGCCCAGTGAGCCGCACCATCTTGCCTCCATTGAATCGCGCAACGTGCCCTGCCTGTTCTTCGCACCGCTGACTCCACGCTGCCACCGGATCCTCCTCGTCGAGGCCCATCGAGCGGTGTGCAAATTCCCGGTACTGGAGGAAGCCCATCCCTGCCTGCTGTGCCCGTGCTGGTGTGGGGGCGTGCGTGTAGACCCACCGCAGCTCGCCGCTTCCGGAGCGTGAGAACACAAGTTGCCAGTACTTTCCCGATCGCTCCTGCGCGGCGGCGAGGCGGGTTGGGTCGTTACCGGCTCCCGCTCGAGTGTTCTCGGGCGCGTCGATGACGATCAGCGCGTTCGCAGTCTCGATTGCCGTTGTCACAACCGGTGACAGCCAACGCAACGCCTCGTCGCTCGCCGACCGAAGCTCCATCTCGTTCTGGTGGCGGAGCGAGCTCAACACAGTCACCCTAGCGCCCATCTCCAGCGCCTGACGAAAGACGGCCTCGCTGAGTTCCTCGCCGGCCGGGCTGCAGTCGATGACCAGGTGCTCACCGGGCTGGAGGTCGACGCTGTGCCGCAGCAGCACATCGGCGTGTCTCTCGGCCGGCGTCGCTCCCGATACCGAAGTCACCGTCGCGCATAGAATTGCCAGAACGAAAGCGGAATATCTCATAATGCCTCCTCCTGCGTGGTCGCGCAGGGTCTCACCCTCCAGCAGCTCGGAAACCGAGTAGGTGATCTCGCCCTCGCGCCCACAGTCGTGGATGTCCAGGACGTTCGAGTGGGAGACCTTGGCTACGGCCTTGGCCTCCCTCTCGAAGCGCGCCAGCCTTGCTTCGTCCTGCGCCACGGCCTCGGGCAGCTTCTTCACCGCAACGTTTCGCTCGATCTCGGTGTCCGTCGCCCGATACACCTCGCCCATGCCCCCGCACCGAGGTGTTCCAGAGTCTCGTAGCGCCCGAGACGGTCGCCGGCCGACAGTGTCATGATCCCAGTGGGCCAATCATAGCGCAGGAGACTCGTGCCGGGCGGGCGCTCCCGGTCTCCCGAATGCTAGAAGTTCTTCGACGAGCCTCACATGGGAGGCGAATGGGAGGCAAGAACGACAAAGCCCCCCGACTTGGGAGGCTAAGTTATTGATTCTATGGTACGCCCGACTGGATTGCTGACGGGCTCGCGCCCGTCAGCGACGCACCGTCACCTGCGGGTGGTCGTACGCCGGCCCTCCCCCACTCCGGATCGGCTGCGCCGATCCTACGAACCCCTCGGCTACGACCACTTTCCGCAGCTGACGGGGGGTTCGAACTCAAGGGCGGTACTATTTGGGAAACGTCGAGGTAGTTGGTACGCCCGACGGGATTCGAACCCATGACCTTCAGATCCGGAGTCTGACGCTCTATCCGGCTGAGCTACGGGCGTACGTGGTCGACAATACTATGGGGTGAGCGAGGGGATTCGAACCCCCGACCACAGGAGCCACAATCCTGTGCTCTACCAACTGAGCTACGCCCACCATCATCGAATAATTGGCCCGCCTGAGTGGACTCGAACCACTGACCTACGGATTAGAAGTCCGTTGCTCTATCCCGCTGAGCTACAGGCGGGAGGCTCTCTGCATCGGGGTGAAGTGGTCGGGGCGAGAGGATTTGAACCTCCGACCCCCTGCGCCCAAGGCAGGTGCGCTACCAGACTGCGCTACACCCCGACGCTCCGTCCGCTCTGACTTGCCAAAGATCCACTTCACCGGACGAACGAGTATAGGGTCCGGCTCTCGGGAGTGTCAACAGCGGTTGTGTTGGCGGTGCTTCGCACCTCGTGAGAAGGCCTCGAAGACCGGGAAGTTCAGGACTCATTCAATCCAGATCGCCTGGTCGTAGTGGTCGCGGATGGTCTGGTCCTTGGTCAGCAGCGGCAGTCGCCGAGCCGACGCCTGGGCGACGATCATTCGGTCGAACGGGTCACGGGTCCAGTCCTCACGGAGAGCCGCCACCGCCACGCGCGCGAAGGGAAGCCCGCAGCGGGCGAGGCCGATCTCCTCCTCGAGAGCGTCCACGACGACCCTTCCCGCCTCCGTCGTACGACCCGACTCGTAGAGGTACTGTAGCTCGAATTCCACCATCGGGGAGATCGTCAGGTCCTCCCGTTCCAGCAGATCGCGAACCGGGAACGGTAGGAGATCCACATCGCCCGCGTACAGCCATGCGACGACGTGGGTGTCGAGGTAGATCATGGCCGCCACTCACCCGACCAGTCGAGGTGGACGATGTCCTCCGGATCCCCACGCAGGTAGTCGCGCCGCACCAACCGCGCCAGCTTCGACGGCGGTTCGACCGGGATGATCCTCACCATTTTGCCCTTGCGCCGGATCTCGACCGGCACGCCGGTTTCCAGGACCTGGTCCAGGATGCGATAGATGTTCTCCCTCAGCTTCGAAGCGGTCAGCCGCACGGCAGACCTCCTGCAAACACGCCAGCACAAATGCGTACGTACGGCAATCATTTGTGGTACGTACGTCTCTACTCTCCGCCCTTATTCGCCGTGAGACACCCGCGCTCTCCACGTCAATCAGACGTTGACCCGTGTGCCGAATGGGCGGCCTCACCAGCATCCGGCACGAGGGGGTCGTTCAATCACCCGGGCAACGAAATACCGAGATCCTCCAGCCGCGGCTCGACCACCGACCGCTGCGCCGCCAGCACCTGCTGCGCCCCATGCCAGCCGATGTCGAGCATGACATCGAGCTCGTCGCGGGTGAACGGCCGGCCCTCGGCCGTGCCCTGCGCCTCGACCAATCGGCCGTCCGCGGTGAACACCAGGTTGAGGTCGACGTCGCAGTCGAGGTCCTCGCCGTAGTCGAGGTCGGCGCGCGCTTCGGAGTCCAACATCCCGACAGCGACCGCGGCGACCTGATTGACCAGCGGCCATTGACTCAGCACGCCCTGCTCCTGCAGACGGGCCAGAGCCAGCGTCAGCGCGACCCACCCACCGGAGACGCTGGCGGTGCGCGTGGAACCGTCGGCCTGCAGCACGTCGCAGTCCACGATCAGCGAGCACTCGCCCATCACGTCACGTTGAACCGCCGCCCGCAGCGACCGACCGACCAGGCGCTGGATCTCCTTGGAGCGGCCGCTCGGTCGGCGATCTGACCGGGTGTCGGTCGACCGCGGCAGCATGGCGTACTCGGCGGTCACCCAACCTTCGCCGCTGCCGCGCAGGAATGGCGCGGTCTTGGCGTCGTAGCTGACGTTGCACAGCACCACCGTGTCGCCGGCGCGCCACAGCACGCTCCCCTCGGCGTAGCGGATGAAGTCGGGCTCGATCGTCACTGGGCGTATCTGGTCCGGGTCGCGGCCGTCGGGTCTCATGTTGGTCTCCTTGCCGTGCAAAGAGTACATCAGCGGCGGGCCGGGCATCAGTTGGAGATCGGAATTCGGAGGGGCTGAGGGCATGCGGGGGTGAGGCGGTGAAAGGGATGACCAATTCGTTCCCGTCCCCGTCCCCGTTCCCGTTCCCGTTCCCTTTCACGTTCCCGACCAGAGTAATCGGTAATCCGTGAAAACATACATTCCTCGCCAACGCAATGACCCCACAGATCACTCGGATTCACATAGACATTGCAGTTGATCTCGGTTGCCCTCAGAACTCTCGGCTCCACATCCGTGCGCATCTCCATTTCTTTGTGTGATCTATGGGCTGCACCCGACACCTGGCCATCAGAACACGGGGGCAACCGGAACGGACGAGATCTGATCGGCGTGCAGAACCGCTGAGCGGGCTACAATTCACGCGGCATGTGCGGCATCGCAGGAATCGTGGGCTGCCCAACCGAGGACACCCGGGTCATCGAGCGGATGACCGAGCGGCTGCACCACCGGGGGCCGGACGACCGCGGCACCTGGTGCAGCCCTGACGCGCACCTTGGCCACACCCGGCTGTCGATCCTCGATCTGTCACCCGCCGGCCACCAGCCGATGCAGCTCGGCGACCTCGTGCTCACGTACAACGGTGAGATCTATAACTTCCGTGAGCTCAGGCGAGGGCTGGAGGGAGATTTCGTTTCCGACGGCGACACCGAGGTGCTGCTGCATCTCTACGCGCGTGACGGCGCGGCCTGTCTGAATCAACTGACCGGCATGTTCGCGTTTGCAGTCTGGGATCAGCGGCGTCGACGACTGTTCGCCGCCCGCGACCGGCTCGGTATCAAGCCGCTCTACTACCGGCCCCTGCCAGGTGGGGTCGCCTTCGCGTCCGAGATCAAGGCCCTGCTCGAACTCGGGCAGCCGGCCACCGACCCGTCGGCGATCCGCGACGTGCTGACCTACGGCTGGGTGCCGACGCCCAAGTCGGCCTTTTCCGGCATCCACAAGCTGCCACCGGGCCACGCCATGACCTGGCAGGACGGCCGCCTGAGCATCGAGCAATACTGGCAGCCCGACCCGCGAGCCGAGATCACGGACATGGCCGAGGCGTGCGAGCGCCTGGACGCTCTGCTCCGTGAAATCGTCCCCGCGCACACCCTGTCCGACGTCCCCGTGGGCGTGTTCCTGAGCGGAGGCATCGACTCGACAACGGTCACGGCGTACCTCGACCGCCCGATGACCTTCACTCTCAGCCAGGACGTGGCTCATCGCAGCGAGGCTCCGGCCGCCCGGCTCGCGGCCGCGCACTTCGCAACCGACCACCAGGAAGTCACCGCGGGAGCGATCGATCTGGAACAAGCCCTCGCGGCCATGCCCGACCTGTACGACGAGCCGTTCGGTGACTCCGGGGCGTGGTCGGTGTGGATGATCTCGCGCCTCGCCAGGAAGCGCGTCACCGTGGCCCTGAGCGGTGAGGGCGGTGACGAGTTATTCTGCGGCTACCAGTGGTACAGCCGCTGGTTCACGACGCCCTCGTCACCGGTTCATGAAGTCCTGGCTCGGCTCGTGCCGCCGGTCACCAACCTCGGTCGCTCCCTCCACCGCAACGCAACCAGCGGGCTCGAGCGCTACGCCACCTTCCTCGGCGTGTTCACACCGCAACAGAAACGCGCACTGCTGGGCCCACGGCTCGCGGACGCCCACGACGACGACTTGTGGTTCTATCGCGAGCATTGGCGCGATGATCTGGATCCTCTCCACCGTCTGCAGTGGGCTGACGTCCACACGTACCTCCCCGAGGGCATGCTCACCAAGGTCGACCGGGCGAGCATGGACCACTCGCTGGAGGTCAGGCCGCCGCTCCTCGACCACCGCATCGTGGAGTTCGCATTCAAGCTGCACTCGAAGCTCCAACGAGACATCCACGGCGGGCGAGGCAAGCTCGTGGTGCGGAAACTGATGGCGGATCGCATCCCGCCGGGCCACTTCGACCGCCCCAAGCGAGGATTCAACCTGCCGATCCGTCGCTGGGTGCGGCGCCACCCCGGGATGATCGACGCCGCCCTGGATCGGCTCGCCGACGGCGGTGTCATCCGCCGACCTCGGATCACGATGCTCAAGAACGAGCAGGTCTGGGCGCTGCTCGTGCTCGATCGCTGGTTGGAGCGCTTCGGCGGATTGTGAGCATCCGGGACCGAGCGGAAGGGGCCGTGTCCTGTGTCGTGTATCGTTCATTGGGTATGTCAATGAGTGACGATCGCAGCATGCCGCGCGCTCGGTGCGGCCTTTCGCGGCTCACGATCGGTGCGACGTTGCTGCTTGCAGCCCTGCCCTCTTCTCTCAACGCTCAGGAACTCGTCCCGGCCGCCTACACGCCGGCACCCGTAGGCGTCAACCTGGTCACCGTGACCTCCGCGTACAACCGCGGCGACCTCGCGTTCGACCCGTCGGGACCGATCGACGACGCCAGCGCCAGTATCACCGCGTCTACTCTCGGTTACGTCCGCACCTTGAAGGTCGCCGGGCGGGCAGCCAACCTCGGGATTATCGTGCCGTACGTGGTGGGCGACCTCGAGGGACTGTATCTCGGCGAACCGGCCTCTGCCCATCGGTCGGGCCTCGGCGACACCGCCTTGCGTTTCACCGTCAACCTGTTCGGCGCACGGGCGATGACGCCCAAGGAGTTCAGCAGCTACCGACCCCGCACTCTGATCGGGGCCAGCCTCACCGTCGGAACACCCACCGGGCAGTACGACTCGGCCAAGCTGATCAACATCGGCGCCAACCGGTGGGCGTTCAAACCCGAGGTCGGTTTCGTGCGCGTCATGGGACGATGGGCAATCGACGCCTACTTCGGGGGGTGGTTCTTCACCGACAACACCAACTTTGCCGGCGGCATGACGCGCGAGCAGAATCCCATACTCTCCACCCAGGCCCACGTCCGCTACCACTTCAGCCCGAAGACCTGGGGCGCCGTCGACGGCAACTTCTGGTGGGGCGGGCAGACTACAATCAACGGCGTGACAAGCGACGACCTCCAGCGCAACTCGCGGGTCGGCCTGACATTCGCGTTTCGGATTGGTCTCCACCACGCGATCCGAGTCGCGGCCAGCCGTGGCGCCTTCACCCGCATCGGCGGTGACTTCAACTCGATCGGCCTGTCGTATAACTACAGCTGGACGAAGCGGCCGTAGGGTCGATCTCCGAGTGCCAGTCAGGCACCTCCCAGAGTCGGCTCCGGAGGTCCCGCCGCGAACGGTACCTTGAAGCATCGATGACCTGACAATCGATAATCGGGTATCCTACTTCCGGCATTGGAACACCGTGGGCCAGACACGTGACGTGGAGGAGCACGATGAAAAATCAAATGGTGATCTTGACACTCGTCTCGCTCGGCGTGTTCTTGGGGAGCGCAGCAGCCTCTGCCGAGGACCTGACCGGGGCCGACAAGATCCTGTGCGCCGGGGTGCAGGCCACCTACTGCGACACATCCGGCGACTGCGAGATCGGCATGCCGTGGACGTGGAACATGCCCCACTTCGTAGAGATCCATCTCGACGACGGGACGATGAAAACCACGGAGGCGGCTCCGCGGCCGCGGCAGACACCGATACGAACCATGGAGCGGGTTGACGGCGAGATCTACGTCCAGGGCATCGAGAACGGTCGCGCCTTCAGCGTCGTCATCGACGAGGTGAGCGGGGTCGCCTCGATCGCCATTGCCGCCGACGGGCTCACGGTGTCGGTCTTCGGGGCGTGCACGCCGCTGCCGGAAAGCGAGTGAGGGGAGGTAACACGATGAACTCTCGGAAACTGTTAGTCATGACCGTCGTGGCGACTCTGCTGGCGGCAACGGCCGCGGCCCAGACCACGTCAAGCCCGCCCACCCAGAAGACGCTGGCCTCGACCATGAACGTCTACGTCTTCCCGACCGAAGGTCAAGACGCCGCCCAGCAGTCCACGGACGAGGCCCAGTGTTACCAGTGGGCGGTCCAGAACACCGGCGTGGATCCGTTCGACCTCGCCAAGCAGGCCGAGCAGCAGCGACAGCAAACCGAGCAGCAGAAGCAGCAGGCCGCACAGGTCGGCCAGGGTGCCGGCGCCAGGGGTGCCGTGGGCGGCGCCGCGGCCGGTGCGCTGATCGGTGAGATCGCCAGTGACGACGCTGGCAAGGGGGCGGCCTACGGTGCCGCGGCAGGTCTCATCGCCGGACGACGTCGCGGTGCGGCGGCCCAGCAGGAGGCGACACAGCAGGTCGAGCAACAGGGCCAGCAGGCGCAGCAGGCGACCGCCCAGCAGATAGAGAACTTCAAGAAGGCGTTCAGCGTCTGCCTCGAGGCCAAGGACTACCTCGTCAAGTTCTGAGCCGGCCGAATCATCGGTTAGCCGGCCGATCCTTGTGCAGCGCTGTGCCGATCTGCAGTTGCAGTGTGTAGTCGGGTTGAACGCCCGTCAGCGTCCCCGTGTACCAGGGGTTCTCGCCGAAGCTGAAGGCGAGCCATGATTTCCCCGACAGCGCGGCTCGGAAACCGACTTCGAAGGACACGGCGGATTCGCCGAGCTCCGAGTCGGTGAAGTCCGCCAGCGGCGACGTCGCACCGTGAAGCGCCCCGCGCAGCGACCACGCGGAACCGAGTTGCCGAACGTATTCGGCGTGCAGCTGCCACAGATTGGCGCGTTGCACTCCGAGCCAATCACCACCATCATCGAGGTGCACGAACCCGAGGCCGCCGACGAGCGCGTTACGACCCCACTCCCAGGTGCCGTACCACCGAAGGCCGACGTCCCAGCCACCGCTCCCCATGAGGGAATCTCGGGCACCGGTCGGTGCCTCCAACGCGACACCCCACCGGTGGCGACCCGAGAGCAGTTTGCCCAGAGCTCCGCTCACCGCCAGCGTCGCATCTCCCCAACCGGACTGCGCCAGCCCGGAGGTCCGGTCGACAACGCCCAGATCGCCGCGCGCGTACACCGCGGTCCCGCCGCGGGCGGTCCACGAGCCGATGTCGACGGCACCCAAGACACCGTGGGTCGTCGACGCCACTCCGTCCCAGTGGGGGGTACCGATCTCGATCCAGGGCACCCGCAGCGAGACCACGACTCCCGCGCGGAATCCTCTCGACACGCGAAACTCCGTCTGCCAGCCCTCCACGTCGACGACGTAGCTGTGATCGGTCGGATGACGAGACTCGAGAAGGCGCAGCTCCCAGCTCTCGATCGGTCGTCCCAGCAGGCCGAACTCACCGTGAATCGCGGGCAGGTGCCACGAGTTGGCGATCACGTTGAAGTAGCCGACGGTGGCCGTCAGCCGCCAACCGCCGGCCGCGACCGGGAGACCATCCCCCATGTCGAGGGGTACCGATGCCTGCCGTATGGGATCGATGCGAGGAATGGACCACAGATCGACCTCGCCCGCACTGCACGTTGCGATCCAAAACACCACGATCGCGGGGGCGAACGCCCCTTGCAGCAGAAGTTTGATCGACCCGGCTGCCCCACGATTGGACGGTGAACCTGACGGCAACAGCGGCAGCGACACGCGCATGTCGACCTCTCGGCTACCCCTGCGGTTCGAGGTCGACCAGCTCGAGGTGTTCGGGATCGCGACCGAGGATCTGCCGTGTGATCCTGAGGAAGCGGTCCGAGGCGTCGGTGAGCTGTAGGTGGAGGTCACCGGTCACGCCCGAGGAGGTGTCGAGCAGCTCCGAATGGTCGTCGATAACGACCGTCGCGACCGCGGTGGCCGAATCCACCAGCCGAACGCGCTCCCCTGCGACCCGCTCCAGCGATGGTCGCAGGAGCGGGTAGTGGGTACAACCGAGGATCAGCGCCTCGGCTCCCCGGTCGAGCAGTGGCCGCAGGTAGATCTCGGCCACCCGGTCGGTCACCGGGTGGTCGCCCCACCCTTCCTCGGCGAGCGGCACGAACAGCGGGCACGCGACCGCGTCCACCCCGAGACTGCCGTCGGCCCGTTCGAGGGCGCGTTGGTAGGCACTCGATCGAATGGTCCCCTCGGTACCGATGACAGCGACCCGGCGGACGCCCGTCGCCAGCGCGGCGCGGACGCCCGGCTCCACCACGCCGACGACCGGCACCGGCGACGACGCCACGACCTCGTCCAGCGCGTACGAAGATGCCGTGTTGCACGCCACGACCAGCAGCTTGATGGCGTGGCGCACCAGGTGGGCGGCGGCATTCAGTGCGTACCGCTGGACCGTCGCGGCCGATTTGGACCCGTAGGGCAGCCGAGCCGTGTCACCCAGGTAGAGGAAGTTCTCTCCTGGCAACCGATCGCGCAGCGCCTGCAGCACCGTCAGCCCACCCACTCCGGAGTCGAACACGCCGATCGGGCTGCGCGGGGAGACCGTCATGACTGTGCGATGAACCGCTTGTTGAGGACCAGCGGCCGTGACAGGTCGAGGTGCCCGGTGAGAGTCGCGACCTCGCGACCACCAAACAGGATCTGGACCGCCCGGAGCTCGGGACAGTTCAGCAGCACCGAGTCCACCACACCGTATGCGAGAGTGAGCTCGAGGTGGCTCCCCTCCAGCGGTTCCGGCGGGGCCGTCAGGTCGATGAAGGCATTACCTCTCTCGTCCACGAACACCGCATTGACGTCGGCCTGGTACGGAATGACCGACCCGAGGCCACCGATCGAACCGGCCAGCAACTCCTCCACGACGACACGCGCCCGTGCGCCCACCTCCTCCGGCAACGGCACCGTGCGCAGCTCCGGATGAAGCCGGCCGTCGGGACCCAGGAACAGCAGCACCACCTGCTGTTCGGGGGGCGGCGTCGGCGTCGGCAGCTGATCGACCGGGATTTCACGATCGAAACGCGCGGCCGGCCCGCCCGTTCCCGTGACCAGCCATAGCAGGATTGCGAACAGCCCCACGGCCGTGAGCGCGATCAGGAGCACCCGCCAGTTCATCTCGCCCGCACGAAGTCGTCGATGCCGAGGGCAATCGCCTCGGCCAGCTGGCGCTGGTGATCCGAACTGTTGAGTTGCTGCGCCTCGTCCGGGTTCGACAGAAAGCCGACCTCGACAAGGATGGCCGGCATTGTGGCGCCGGTGAGCACCACGAACGGGGCCTGCTTGACCCCCCGGTCGGGTCGTCCGCCCTGGTGGTTGAGCCGTGCCTGCACTGCCAACGCGAGCTCGGCGCTCTCGTTCAACACGGCGGCCTGGGCGAGATCCCACAGGATCAGATCCAGCGCCGACCGGGAGCTGCCCCCGCCGACGGCTCGATTCTCGAGATCGGCGGTGGCCGCGGCGCGCGCGTCGGTGGCAGATTCGTCGAGGCTCATGTAGTAGGTTTCGGCGCCGTTCACCGCTGCGGCGGTCGAGGCGTTGGCGTGCAACGACACGAACACAGTGGCCTCGAGTCGATTTGCGAACGCAGCCCTGTCGGTCAGAGCGCGGCTCTCGTCGCCCGAACGGGTCAGACGTACGTTGTGGCCACGGTTTCTCAGTGCGCTTGCGAGTTGTCGCGCGATCGCCAGCACCAGGTCCTTCTCGGGCATCCCGCTCTGCGAGACGGCGCCGCGGTCGTCACCACCGTGGCCCGGGTCGATCACGATCGGCGCTGGTCCCTCGGGGCGCAGAATCTCCATCGGGGCCGGGGTCGGTTTCGCCTGAACTCTTCCCAGCTCCACGATGATCCGCGGCGGACTGTCGAGCGGGTGCCAGCTCAGGAGGCCGACGCCGCTCGCCAAATCGACACGAAGATCTCGATCGACGCTGGTGACGCTCCGCACCCGTGACGAACGCAGCGGGGCCGTGGTGTCGAGCCGGGGTGCGGCGTCCACGAAGTGGACGAGGACTCCCCCACTTACCGCCTCCTCGACCTCGACCTCGACCGACCGGTTGAGGGTCAGCATCAGGGTGGTCGTGGCGTCGAAGTCCGCCGCCGCGGCGCGCACGGCTACCGGGTCGGCGTAGCGGGCCCCGGCCACTATCTGGTACCCGCCGTCGACCTCCTCGATGTGGTAGCCCATGGGTGCAAGCAACGCACGCTCGAGGAACACCACCGATGCCGCGACTCCTCCCGGAGAGGGCACCGGGGTGTCCGGCGCCTCCTGGAGGGAACCGTTCACCAGGATGTACCGTCGCTCGAGGGCGAACTGGATGAGGTCGTCTCCGTACACGACGGCATAGGTCTGTGCGGCTGGAGAGTAGGTTGATTGCGCCCCAATCAGCGCGAGCACCGGCATGATCTCCACCCGTGCCCCCACCTGGGGCACGGCGACCGCTCGGTCCCCGAATCGGAACTCGAGACGCCCGGTGTACGGCGTGGTGTCCTGCGCGGAAACCCAGCCCGCGCACAGGAAGACACCGAGAACAGCTGCTATCGATCGTCGCATGTGAATATGGACCTTCTGGATCCGCTCGCAAGGGACTCGCATCACCGTGCGTGACCCTTCCGGGTGGGCTCATTGTACGCGCACGGCGGACCATCTTCCAGCGAGGGCCGGTGAGCGATGAATATGGTGCCCGGCTTCCGGCTTCGCTGCCTCGCTGCTACGCCGTGACGAGTCGCCTGCGGCTACGGCGCAGCGGATTTCCTTTCGGAGAATGAGAGAGGCTTACCAGGGCGTAGTTTGGGACCCCACACTGA
>JBFELO010000133.1:0-12638 GCA_041552055.1 Candidatus Sulfomarinibacteraceae bacterium
ACGCCGAGCCTCGCAGCCGTCGTCAGGTACACCGCGGGGTCGGGCTTGCCGTGAGCCTCATCCATGGCCGAGCAGGCGTCGGTGATGAAACGTCCGATGTCGAGCCTGCGCACCACGGTCTCGATCAGCGAGACCGGCGACGACGTGGCCATGCCGATCACGAGTCCGGCCCGGTGGACCGACTCGAGGGCCTGCAGCGCGCCGGGCATCGCCTGTCCGTACCGCGCGACCAGCCGGACGACCCGCGCGTCGATGGCCTCTGCTACGGATTCGGGTGACGGTGCTGGCCACGGGAAACGCTCGTGCCAGTGCGCCACCACCATGTCGGTCCGCAGGCCCAGGGTTTGCTCGCAATCGTCGTCCGTGAGCCGGATTCCGAGTCCCGCGAAGATCTCTTGCTCGGCTCGCTTCCACAGCGGTTCCGAGTCGATGAGCAGGCCGTCCATGTCGAAGATCGCCGCTCGCATGAGTCGCAGAGTACCAGCCCCCCGGATTGTCGAGGGTCAGGGGGCAGTGACGTCTGTAGAATGAGGCGCTCGGGAGGTCTCGAGCTGGAACCATGGCCGAAGTACGATTCACGGACGAGGCTGTGCCGGCAGTTGTCGGGGAATCGCTGCTGGAGCACGCGCAGCGCACGAGTGGCGCGTTCAAGGAAATCGCATCCACCTGCGATGGGTCGGGCACGTGTGGCGAGTGTGTGGTGTGTGTGGTCGACGGAGAGGACGCTCTCAGCGAGCCCACCCCGGAAGAAGAGGCGGTCTCGGGCGTGGCCGACGACAGGCACGGCGGGACCTTCCGGCTCGCGTGTCGGGCAACCGTGGTCGACGGCTCGCGCGACATCGAGGTCGTGACCTTCAGGCGCGACCTCAAGATACTGACGCGTGGTGTCGAACTCGATCGGGAGGCGCTGAATCCGCGGGTGCGGCGCAGGGACGGCCGGGTTGTGATCGGTGACACGGGGTTCGAGGTTTCGGATGGGGGTCTCTTCGGGTTGGCACTCGACGTGGGGACGACCACGATCGTGGCAGAGCTCGTCGACTTGGAGACGGGGGAGACGCTGGTCAAGGCCTCGTTCGAGAACCCACAGCGGTTCGGGGGCAGCAACGTCATCAACCGCATTACCTACGACCGGGAGCGCCGCGGTCTGCTTCAACGCGTGCTGGTCGGCCACCTGAACAGGGTCTTCGAAGAGCTGCCGTGCGGTCGGCAGGAGATCTTCGAGGTGGTCGTTGCCGGAAACCCGACCATGCGCGACCTGTTCTTCGGCCTCGATGTGCAGCCGTTGGGGGTCAGCCCTTTTCTGTCGGTCACCGAGACCGAGCGCGTGGCCGGGGACAGGGAATCCACGGCTCTCGATGCTTCCGCCGCCGAGCTGGGGCTCGAGCTTCACCAGGAGACCCGCGTGTACGGCCTTCCGCTGGTTGCGTGCCACGTGGGCGCCGATGCCGCCGCAGGGATCCTGGTGTCCGGTATGTGGTCGGCGACCGAGCCCGTGCTGTTCATGGACATCGGCACGAACACCGAGGTGTTGCTCGGCAACCGCGACCGAATCCTCGCGGCCAGTTCACCGGCCGGGCCCGCTTTCGAGGGGGCGGGCGTGACGTTCGGCATGCCCGGCATGGAGGGCGCCATCGAGTCGGTGCGGTTGGCGGACGGTTCCACCGATTGGCGGACCATCGGCGACCTGCCGCCGCGGGGCATCTGTGGCTCCGGCCTGGTCGACCTGCTCGGCGAGCTGGTTCGCACGGGCAGGATCAACTCGTTCGGCCGGCTGCGCGACGGGACCGGATCGATGGCTGTGGATCCGGAGCACGGAATCACCTTTTCGGACCGCGACATCGCCGAGATCGCCCAGGCCAAGGGTTCCAACTTCGCCGCGCAGATGATCCTGATGAGGCTGTTCGGTATCGATGCCGATGGTGTCGGGGCCCTGTACCTGGCCGGCGGCTTTGCCGAGTATCTCGATGTCGAGCAGGCGCAACGCATCGGCATGATCGCCTCCGTCCCCGCCGACCGCGTGACCAAGCTCGGCAACGCATCCCTCGAGGGTGCGCGCGCCTTGCTGTGCAACCAGACTCTCCGTACCGAGCTCGAAGAACGCGTTCGGGAGGTCGAGCACGTGCGGCTCGAGCAGGATCCGGATTTTCTGGATCTGTTCGTCGACGGGATGCGGTTTCACGTCGCCGACGAGCGCTGAACTCCCCACCGGCGGAAGAGAGGAACCGCAGATCACCGCAGATGAACGCAGATTCCCAGTGTCTTCGTGCCCTCGTGGTCTGATCGGGGGGGTAGGGGATCTCCGTTCATCTGCGAACTATGCGGTCGGCGTGCTTGATCCGCGCCTATCTGCGTCATCTGCGGTTTTCGTCCGGGCGGAACAGGAGGGGGAAGCTGGAATACCGGGTGGTTGAGAGTCGCTCTTGGATAGGGAGAATCTGAATGATTTCGAAAGTAATGAGCCTGTCGACTGTGTGGTTGTTGTCGGTGTCCGTGGCGTCGGGCGTAGAATGGCCCGAGATCGGCCTCGAGGAGAGGTGGGGTGGATTCTCGCGTCCGGTCCAGATGATCCCCGCGGGGGACGGATCTGGCCGGTTGTTGGTGGTCGAGCAGGCGGGACGCATCCGGCTGATCGACGAAGGCGAGGTGACGGCAACCCCGTTCCTCGACATCTCTGACCGGGTCTCGTGCTGCGGCGAACGAGGCCTGCTCGGCCTTGCGTTGCCGCCCGGGTACTCGAGCAAGCGCTACTTCTATGTCAACTACACCGACTCGAACGGCGACACCGTGGTCGCGCGATACCGCGTGACGGGCGATCCCTCGATCGCGGATCCGGACAGCGAGGAGACGATCCTCACCATCGACCAGCCGTTCTCGAACCACAACGGTGGCCAGATCGCGTTCGGTCCCGACGGCTATCTGTACATTGCAACTGGTGACGGCGGTTCCGGCGGCGACCCTCAAAACAACGCTCAGAACCGGCTGTCGCTGCTCGGCAAGATCCTCCGGATCGACGTCGAGTCCGGAGTGAATCCGTACGCCATTCCGGAGAGCAATCCGTTCGCGGCCCTGGATGACGCCCAGTCAGAGATCTGGGCGCTCGGCCTGCGCAATCCGTGGCGCTTCTCGTTCGACGGCCCGACCGGCGATCTGTTCATCGCGGACGTCGGTCAGAGCAGCTACGAGGAGGTGCACGTCCAGCCAGCGTCATCCACGGGCGGCGAGAACTACGGCTGGCGGATTCTCGAGGGCTCGCACTGCTACAAGTCCGCGTCCTGCGACACGGCAGGGCTCGAGCTGCCTGTGTTCGAGTACGACCATTCCCAGGGCTGCTCGGTCACCGGCGGCTTCGTTTCCAGGTCGGGACGGTGGCCACGGCTCGCCGGTGTCTACCTGTTCGGCGACTACTGCAGCGGCCGCGTCTGGGGCCTGCGACGGGCCGGAGATGGCTGGGAGAGCCAGTTGTTGGCCGAGACCGGTCTTTCGATCTCCGCCTTCGGGATCGACGAACAGGGAGCGGTCTACGTGCTTGACTACGGCAGCGGTGCGGTGGCGGCCGTGACGGACTCGGTCGAGGTGATGCCGCACCGTGCCCTGGTACCTGCGCTTGCCCACCTGACGGGATCCGGCGGCACGCCGTGGCGGGCCGACTTGGCGGTCGTGAACGGTGGCGGATCGGTCGTGACCCTGGAGATCACGTATCGCGGTGACGGGTTCGTACTAGAGCGCACGGAGAGCATCGAAGCCGGGGGCGCCGTCGAGTGGCGCGACGTGCTGGTGAGCTTGTTCGGGCTCGCGGCTTCGGTGGAGACATCGGGGGTGGTGGAGGTGGGGTCGACGGCGCCGGTGGCGGTGGCCGCCCGCAGCTATGCGGTCACCGACCGTGGCACCCTTGGGCAATTTCTGCCCGGACTGACCGAGGACGAAGGACTTCGACCGGGGGGAATCGGACTGTTGCCGTCGCTGAGCCGGACGGCTCAACGGTACTCGAACGTCGGTGCGGTCAACCTGAGCGACGCAGCGTGCGAGGTCGCGGTGCGGCTGAAGGCGGCCGACGGCAACGCGCTCGGCGGCCCACTGTTGTTCGAGCTGGCGCCTGGCGAGTGGCAGCAGGCGTTCGACGTTCTTGCGGGGCTCGGGAACCACGACACCGCCTCGGCCGTGGTCGAGGTGCTCACCCCGGAGTGCAACGCCTGGGCGTACGCGTCGCTGATCGACAGGGACAGCCGGGATCCGACCACGATACCGGTGCAGTTTTGAGATCTGGTCAGGGGAACCGACCCAAGCCCGTCTGTCATCCTGAGCGAGCGGAGGTCGGAACGACCGGAGCGAGTGAAGGATCCCCTCAAGCAAGAGCGCCCTCGCCATGTCATCTCCCCTCGGGAGATCGGAGGTGATCCTTCGTCGGGGCTTCCGGCTTCGTGCTGCGCACTACGCCGTGACAGGCTGCCCCTCCTCAGGATGACACCCGGCGAGGGAGGGCAGGGGCCAGAGTCCCCGCCCGCGGCCCCGTCCGCGTCTGTAGCCTTGAGAACAACGATACGGACGCGGGAGATGATCACTCAGTCTGCCGGACGAACCCTCACCGGCACACCGCTGAGGACCGCGGTGCCGACGAGCGTGTCCACCACCTCGTCATCGGTGAGATCGTTGATGCTGACGCCGGGGTGCTGCTGCGCCGTCGCGAGTCGGATGCCTTCCCGGTGGTGCCCCCAGCCGTGGGGCAGGCTCACCACGCCGGGCATCACCTCGTCCGAGATCTCGACCGGAACAACGGCGCGGCCGACACGTGACTGCACTACCGCGTTCTCGTCGTCGACTAGGGAGAACCGCGCAGCGTCGTACGGGTTCATGAGCAGCGTGCACCGAGGCCGACCGCCCATCAAACGTGGATAGTTGTGCATCCACGAGTTGTTGCTGCGCAGGTCCCGGCGGCCGATAAGCAGCAACGTGTCGTCGCCGCCAGCCGACGTTGCGCTTTCCTCCAACCGCTGCGCGAGCCGGGACAGATCCGCCGACAGCACCTCGGGTGCCAGCTCGATCCGCTTGTCTCGCGTGAATAAACGGTGTGGCAAACGACGCTGGAGCGGCCCGAGGTCGATGCCGTGTGGCGAACGGTCGAGCGTCGCCAGTCTGAGGCCGGCGCCGAACGGAGTGAGCCCCGAGCCGTGCGGACCGGATCTCAGCCCGAGGTCGAGCAGCCGCCGGGGACCGAGGCGGTAGGTGAGCCGCTGCCGTACTCGTCGACTGAGGGGTCGTCGATCAAGCCGACGCTGCAGCTCGCCGAGAATCTGCCAGTCGTGCCGGGTGTCGGACGCGGGCTCGAATACGGGAGGGGAATACCTCGCGGTGTTGCGCACGGCGAGGACGTGGAAGGCCAGGTCGTAGTGGTCGTGCTCGAGCGGGCCGGTAGGGGGCAGGATGAGATCGGCGTGGCGAGTGGTCTCGTTGAGGTAGAAATCGATGCTGACCATGAAGTCGAGGTGCGCCAGGGCGCGATCGAGCTGGACGCCGTTGGGCGTGGAGAGCACCGGATTGCCCGCCAGCGTCAGCAACGCGCGAACCCGGCCCGGGCCGTCGGTGAGGATCTCCTCGGCCAGGGTCGCTACCGGCAGCTCGCTCCCGAATGACTGCAGGCCCCGGACGCGGCTCCGCCACCTTCCGAGACCGCCTCGGCCGGTCCGAGTAAGCAGGTCGACCGCTGGCGTGGTGAACATCGCGCCGCCGGGACGGTCGAGGTTTCCGGTCACGATGTTCAACGCATTGATCAGCCACTGGCACAGACCGCCGAACTCCTGGGTCGAGACGCCGAGCCGACCGTAGCAGACCGCGGCCGGCGAATCGGCGAAGTTCCGCGCCAGCTGAACGATGTCGTCGGCGGGGATGCCAGTGGCACAGGCGACTGCCGCGGGCGGAAACTCGGACACCAGGTTCCGGAAGGTGTCGAGAGAGTTCGTGAAATCGGCGAGACGACCGGGTTCGTCCAGCCGCTCCTCGAACAGCACGTGCAGCAGCGAGGCCAGCAGCAACGCATCGGTGCCCGGCCGGATGAACAGGTGGCGATCGGCGAGCTCGGCCGTCTCGGTGCGCCGAGGATCGATGACGATCAGTCTGCCCCCGCGTTGCCGAAGCTCCTGCAGTCTACGTCTCATCCCCGGGGCGGTCATCAGGCTGCCGTTGGAAACTGCGGGGTTGGCGCCGAGGATCAGCATGAACTGGGTGCGGTCGATGTCGGGCACCGGAATCATGAGTTGATGTCCGAACATGAGGGTGGCGGCGACGTGGTGGGGCAGCTGGTCGACCGAGCTCGCGGAGAACTGGTTCTTGGTGCGGAGCGTGCGGTACAGGGCGGGGCCGAAGAGCATCGTGCCGAGGTTGTGGACCGCCGGATTGCCGAGATACACCGCAACGGCGTCCCGGCCGTGCGCGGACTGGACCTCCTGGAGACGCTTCGCGGTTTCGTCGAACGCCGCGTCCCAGGAGACCCGCTCCCAGTCGCCGTCCGATGTTCGTCGCATCGGCTGCTTCAGTCGATCAGGGTCGTTGTGGATGTCCTGCAGCGCGACGGCCTTGGGGCAGATATGGCCTCTGCTGAAGGGATCCTCCTTGTCTCCGCGGATCGAAACGATCACCCCGTCCTCGACGGTGATCTGGATGCCGCAGATCGCATCGCAGAGATTGCAGGCACGGTAATGGGTCGAGGTCGACGGTTTTGCCATGGGAACTCCCATGTGCATGGTAGCGCAAGCGTGACACGATCCAGCGAACGAGCTCGGGGTTGGGGACGTGTGTCTCGGGTCCACTCACTCCTCCGACGTCGCTCGTCACTCGTCGCTTGTCGCTCGTTCCCCGCCCCGCCCAGAGGAGAACCCTCAGGTCTGCCAACCCGCCCAACGATGAGCCCTCAGATCACACAGATCCGCCTTCGCATCCGGATGCGAGATCCGAGATGCAAGATCCGTGAGCCCATGCGATCAACACATGAAGGCAAGGCAGGTTGGCACAGAGACAGAGGGGCTCGGATGGCTCGACATCCGAATTCAGTGTCCCCGTCAGTGTCGGCATCCGTGTCGGTGTCCGAAGGAACCGCGTATCGGATGAGGACGCGAACCCGTACTCGGGCGCGTCTTCACTCGGTGGCTGTCTCGATCGGGTGGGGTGGCAGAACCCTGGGCCCCAGGGCGTCAAGGCATCACGAGGTCGGGCGGGTGGTCCAGCGACCAGCGACGAATGGCCAGCGACAAGAGGCGGGCGGGGTCCGACCCCCGAGTCCCTAGCCCCGAGCCCCTTCTTCCCACCCCTCAGTACATCCCCAACTCAAGCTTCGCCGCATCGGACATCATGTCGGGGTCCCACGGCGGATCCCAGGTGATCTCCACGTTCACCGAGGTGACACCGTCGACGGCGGTGACTTTCTGCTCGACCTCGACCGGCAGCGACTCCGCGACCGGGCACATCGGCGAGGTCAGGGTCATCAACACGTGGGCGTTGCCGTCGTCGTCGACGTTCACCTGGTAGATCAAACCCACTTCCCAGATGTTGATGGGGATTTCGGGGTCGTAGACTGTCTTAATCGTGTCGATGATGAGGTTCTTCAATTCGTTGGTCATGTCAGCCGCCTTCTGCGTAAAGTGTTCAGAGTTCAGAGTTCAGAGTTCAGAGTTCAGGATTGAGAGTTGAGAGTTCAGGCCGCCCCCGCCCGGAACGCGTTCGAATACACTGAACCGTTGGTTGTCGGCGAGAGCACGATGCGCCTTTTCTGGCAGAATCCCAGGGGCCAGCTTTTGGGGTGGGCGGGGGTACTGACCACTGAACACTGGACTCTGAACACTACTCCGTCGTGACCGCTTTTTCGTCGTCATCAGCGTTGATCGCGGCGTTCAGCGTGTGCCACGCGAGCGTGGCGCACTTGACCCGCACCGGATACTCGCGGACCCCTTCGAACACCTTGAGCTTGCCCAGCTCGACGCCTTGCTCGGCGGCGACGCCGGTGAGCATGTGGTGGAAGCCGTCGAACAGGTCCTTCGCCTGTTCGACGTTCTTGCCCTTGACCGCTTCGGTCATCAGCGACGTGGAGGCGGTGCAGATGGCACACCCTTCACCCTGGAACGAGATCTCGTGGATCACGCCGTCCTCGATACGCAGGTAAACCTTCACGACATCGCCGCACAGTGGGTTGTGGCCATCCGCGGTGCGGTTTGCGCAGTCCATGACGTAGCAGTTGCGGGGCTTCTTGGTGTGGTCGAGGATCATCTCCTGGTACAGATCGCGCAGGTCAGACATCAGCCGAATACCTCTCTCACCCTGTGGAGTCCACGAACCAGAGCGTCGATCTCGTCGGCTCTGTTGTACACACCGAATGAAGCGCGCACCGTGGCTGATATGTTGTAGCGCAGCATCACGGGTTGTGCGCAGTGGTGGCCCGCTCGCACCGCGATTCCTTCGGTGTCGAGGATGGTGCCGATGTCGTGCGGGTGCACACCATCCATCACGAACGACAGCGCGCCGGCGCGATGACGGGCGGTGCCGATCAGTCGGATCCCCGGAACGTCGCTGACCTTGCGGGTCGCGTCCTCGAGCAACTCTCCCTCATGGGCTGCCACCGCGTCGAGACCGAGGTCGTCGAGGAATCGGAGTGCCTCGGCCAAGCCGATGGCACCTTCGATGTTTGGAGTGCCGGCCTCGAACCGGTGCGGTGGTTCGTTGTAGGTTGTCTTGTCGAAGGTCACCGACAGGATCATGTCACCGCCCCCCTGATACGGGCCCATCTCCAGCAAGTGGGCGCGTTTGGCGTACAGAGCTCCGATCCCGGACGGACCGTACGCCTTGTGGGCGGAAAAGGCGAAGAAGTCGCAGTCGAGATCCTGCACGTCTACCGGGAGGTGCGGCACGGCCTGGGCGCCGTCGACCAGTACGGGCACTCCCTTGCGATGGGCGATCGCGATCATCTCGCGCACCGGGTTGACCGTTCCCAGCGCATTGGACACGTGCACCACGCCGACGATTCTGGTGCGATCGTTCAGTCGCTTCTCGTACTCCTCCAGGATGATGTCGCCCCGGTCATCGATCGGGATCACTTCGAGCTTCGCGCCGCGCTCGTCGCACACGAGCTGCCACGGCACGATGTTGGAGTGATGTTCCATCGCCGAGATGAGCACCTCGTCGCCGGGCTCGAGCCGAGGCCGGACGAAGCTGTGCGCGACCAGGTTGATCGCCTCGGTGGTGCCGCGGGTGAAAACGATCTCGCGGCTGTCGCGGGCTCCGAGATGGTTCTTCACGGTGGTGCGTGCACTCTCGTACGCGACCGTGGCCCGCTGCGACAGAACGTGGACTCCGCGGTGAACGTTGGCGCAGTCGCTCTCGTAGAACGTCGTGACGGCGTCGATCACCGAACGTGGCTTCTGGGTCGTGGCCGCGTTGTCCAGGTACACGAGTGGCCGGCCGTGGATCTTCTGGTGCAGCACCGGGAAGTCGGCGCGGACGCGCTCGATGTCGAGGCGTGCGGTCGCCGCGACGGCGGACGTCATGCGGTCTCCCGCAATATCTCGCCCCGTGGCAGTCGGGACGTCAACGCGCGTTCCACCCGCGCCCTCACCTCGTCGATTTCGATCGTCTGCACGACTTCGGAGGCGAACGCGTAGGTGAGGAGGCTCTCGGCGGCAGCTCGGTCGAGGCCACGGGACTGCAGGTAGAAGAGTGCGTCCTCGTCCAGCCGACCGACGGTCGAGCCGTGGGTGCAGCGGACATCGTCCGCCAGGATCTCCAGCTGCGGGTTGGAGTGGGCCAGCGCAACGTCGGACAGGATCAGATTCCTGTTCGACTGCCTGGCGTCGGTTCTCTGTGCGTCCTGATCGACCACGATTCGGCCGGTAAACACGGCCCGGGACGCCCCATCGAGGATTCCCCTGTACTGCTGATCGCTGGTGCACCGGGGAGCTCGGTGACGCACCCGGACATGGTTGTCCACGTGCTGATCTCCATCCGTGACAGACAGCCCGGCGAGGCTCGCATGGGCCCCTTCGGCATCGAGCGTGACGTTGACGTCACTCCGGACCAGTCCGCCGCCGAGAGTGATGGTGTGGCAGTTCAGGCGGCTGTCACGCGCCAGGCGTGCCTGCCGATTCGCCACGTGGTTGGCCGCCGCATCCTCTTCGTGGGTGGTGGTGAGGCTGAGCGCCGCGTTGGCGTCCAGCACGATCTCGGTGACCGGACAGGTCAGCGTCTTCTCGGCCGACCCGACGTAGCTCTCGACAATGTTTGCGGAGCTCGACTGTCCGGCGAGGATCGCGATGCGTGGGAAATTGGCGGTGGGCTCTTCATCGGCGGTCGTGACCATCAGCAGCTGGATCGGTCGATCGACGGCGACACCGGACGCCAGCCACAGCAACACCCCGTCCTGGAACAGGGCCGTGTTGAGTGCCGTGAACGCGTGCCGATCGATGTCGGCGTGGCGGCCCAAATGTGGTTCGATCAGCTCGGGCGACCACTCCAGAGCGTCGGCGAGACTGGTCAACACAGCTCCGGCCGGCAGTTCCGCCGTGGCAGAGAGCTCGGGAGAAAACCGACCGTTCACCAACACGATCCGGTGGGCATCCGGCACGCAGAAAGGCTCGATCGTGGGCTGTTCCGCGGGATGGGTCGCGAGCACGAGCGGAGTCTCGGCGATCTTCTTGACGTTCGTGAAGCGCCACTCTTCCATCTTGGGGGTCGGGAACCCGAGCGCGTCGAAGCGGGCCCTGGCGCGCCGCCGGAGATCGGCGACAAACCCTGGCTCAACGCGGGCGTTACCCGGCAAAAGGTCGTGCGCGAGGAGGGTGTGGCGGGCGGTGGCGGTCGCTTCCATGTCGGTCTCCTCAGGTGGTGGCGGCAGCGGCGGGAGCGTCGGGGGCGGTCTCGAGCCACTCGTAGCCCTGGTCCTCCAGATGCAGCGCCAGCTCGCGGCCCCCGGAGCGGATGATCTTGCCGTCCTTCAGCACGTGCACGAAGTCGGGCACGATGTAGTTGAGCAATCGCTGGTAGTGGGTGATGACCACGAATGACCGATCCGGCGTCCGCAGCGAGTTGACGCCGTCGGCGACGATCTTGAGCGCGTCGATGTCGAGGCCGGAGTCGGTTTCGTCGAGGATCGCGAGGCGCGGCTCCAGCACTGCCATCTGGAAGATCTCGTTGCGTTTCTTCTCGCCCCCCGAGAAGCCTTCGTTGACGGGTCGCTTGAGCAGATTCTCGTCGAGCTTGACCAGCTCCGTGCGCTCCTTCACCAGCTCGAGGAAGTCCATCGCGTCGATCTCCGGCTCGCCGCGGTAGGATCGGACCGAGTTGAGAGCGGTACGAAGGAAATAGGTGTTGCTGATGCCCGGGATTTCCACCGGGTACTGGAAGGCCAAGAAGATCCCTTCGCCGGCGCGCTGGGACGCGTCCAACTCGAGCAGGTCGCTGCCCCGGTAGAGGATCTCGCCCTGGGTGATCTCGTACTCCTCGCGGCCGGCGAGCACCTGGGCGAGCGTGCTCTTGCCCGAGCCGTTGGGCCCCATGATGGCGTGTACCTCGCCGGCGCCGACCTCGAGGTCGATCCCCTTGAGGATCTCGTTGCCATCGATTGAAACGTGCAGATTCTTCAACTCAAGCATCGGTCTGTTTCTCCATTTCTTTCCCGTGCCCGTCTTCGTATCCGTCTCCGTGCCCGATACTGACTCTCGGATACGGAAATGGAGACGGAGACGGGAATCACCCCACGCTTCCTTCCAAACTCACTCCCAACAGCTTCTGTGCCTCCACCGCGAACTCCATCGGGAGTTCCTTGAACACCTCCTTGCAGAAGCCGTTGACGATCATCGACACCGCGTCCTCGGTGTCGATGCCGCGCTGGTTGCAGTAGAAGATCTGGTCCTCGCCGATCTTGGAGGTGGACGCCTCGTGCTCCATCTGGGCGGTGGAGTTGGCGATCTCTATGTAGGGGAAGGTGTGGGCGCCACACCGATCTCCGATCAACATCGAGTCGCACTGCGAGTAGTTGCGCGCCCCCTGCGCCCGCTTTGCCACCTTTACGAGGCCGCGGTAGGTGTTCTGCCCGCGGCCCGCGGAGATCCCCTTGGATATGATCGTCGAGCGGGTGTTCTTGCCCAGGTGGATCATCTTGGTCCCGGTATCGGCCTGTTGATGGCCCGCGGTCAGGGCGACCGAGTAAAACTCACCGACCGAGTTGTCACCCTTCAGGATCACGCTGGGGTACTTCCAGGTGATCGCCGAACCGGTCTCCACCTGGGTCCAAGAGATCTTCGAGTTGTCGCCCGCGCACTTGCCGCGTTTCGTGACGAAGTTGAAGATGCCGCCCTCGCCGGTTTCCTTGTCGCCGGGGTACCAGTTCTGGACCGTGGAGTACTTGATCTCGGCGTCCTCCATGGCGACGAGCTCCACCACCGCGGCGTGGAGCTGGTTGTCGTCCCGCATCGGGGCGGTGCAGCCCTCCAGGTAGCTCACCTGGCTGCCTGCCTCGGCGACGATCAGGGTGCGCTCGAACTGCCCGGTCTCGGCCGCATTGATGCGGAAGTAGGTCGACAGTTCCATCGGGCAACGCACGCCTTCCGGTATGTAGACGAAACTGCCATCGGTAAACACCGCCGAATTGAGCGCCGCGAAAAAAT
>JBFELO010000134.1:0-12523 GCA_041552055.1 Candidatus Sulfomarinibacteraceae bacterium
CTTGAACCCAGAAAGACGTCTGGACAGCCAATGTCTCTCTCGGCAGGCGACCGTCTCGGGCGCTACGAGATTCTCGGACCCCTCGGCGCAGGGGGCATGGGCGAGGTGTACCGGGCGAGGGACACCGAGCTGGAACGAGAAGTCGCTATCAAGGTGCTCCCCGAGGCCGTGGCGCAGAATCTGGATCGTCTGGAGAGGTTCAAGCGCGAGGCCAGGGCGGTCGCCAAGCTGGCCCATCCAAACATTCTCGAGATTTGGGACTTCGGCACCGACGGGGACATCACCTACTCGGTTACCGAGCTGCTGGAGGGCGAGACGCTCCGCGAGCGGCTCGAGGGCGGCACGCTCGGCTGGCGCAGGGCGACCGAGACCGGAGCGGCCATAGCTGACGGGCTGGCCGCGGCCCATGAAGCGGGCATCGTCCACCGTGACCTGAAGCCATCGAATGTGTTTGTCACCAACGACGGTCGAGTCAAGGTGCTCGACTTCGGCCTGGCGCGGCACGACTCGCTCGAGGGCGAGGAGAGTGGCACGGAAGCCCCCACCCTCACTCGGCACACCGATCCTGGGACGGTGCTTGGCACGGTGGGCTACATGTCGCCCGAGCAGGTGAGCGGCAGGACCGTGGACCACCGGTCGGACATCTTCTCCCTCGGCTGCGTGCTCTACGAGATGGTGTCGGGGCAGCGGGCGTTCGCCCGCGACACCGCGGTCGAGACCATGAACGCGATCCTCAAGGAGGAGCCGGCGGACATCGCGACCTCGGGAGCGGCGCTGCCCCCCGAGCTGGCAGGAACCGTGCGACGGTGCCTGGAAAAGAAGCCCCAATCCCGCTTCCAGTCAGCCAGCGACCTGGCCTACAACCTGAGGACGGTCTCGTCGGCGTCGACGCCAACGGCAACGGGAAGAATGCCCACGACCACCGTCCGCACGACAAGGTGGTGGCTGCCGTGGTTCGCCGTTGCCGCGGGCGTCCTGCTCGCGGTTGCGACGGCCATCGCTCTGTGGGCTCCGTGGAAGCAGCCCCCGCCCGAGGACAGCTTTGATGTTGAACTGGAGTGGGTCGCCGTAGCGCCCCTGGAGAACCGCACGGGTGATCCGTCTCTCGACACCCTCGGGCAGCGGGCGGTCGATCTGATCGTCCAGCGCTTCTCCGAGACCGGCCGGTCGGATGGCGTGCTCACCAAGGACGCCGTGCCCTACCCCCCCGGCGGCGCGCCAAAAGGTGAAGCAGCCCAGGGGCAGGACTCGTACTTCAAACCTCTCACACCCAAGGGCCCGCACGTCATGGTGTCCGGCTCGTACTACCTCGAGGGTGACGACCTGCAGTTCCAGGCGCGCCTCAGCGACTACGAATCCGGCGAGCTCGTGTACGCCTTCCAGGCCGTGACCGGAGACCGAGCTCATCCGTCCGAGACGCTCTCGGTGCTCGCAGAGCGGGTCGTCGCGGCGGTCAACTGGCACTGGTACAGAGACAGTGACATCAGGACGATGAGCCCCCCCTCTTCCCAGGACGCCCTTGTCGCGTTTTACCGAGGGGCAGAAAACTACTCCGTCGACTACGATGAGTCGATCTCGGCGTACAGGAAGGCCTCGGAGCTCGATCCTGAATGGCTCGCTCCGCGCGCCATGATCATCCTCGCGTACGCCAACAAGGGCACGTTCGACGAGGCACGAGAAGAGCTTGCCTCCATCGAGGGGCGCTTCGTCGATCTCACGCTCTTCGAACGGCTCGGTCTCAGCTGGCTCAAGGCCAAGGCAAATCACAGACGGATGGAGGCCCTCGCCTTCCTGCGCCAGGCGGTCGAGGTCGCGCCGCACGTGACCACGCACCGCGACACTCTCGTGGCCGCCCTCGCCAACGTGAACCGTCACCGAGAGGTCGTCGAGGTGCTCGCTCCGCTCCTGTCCAAGGATCAGCCCGATTCCCCATTCCCCGACGCCTGGTTCAGGCTCGACGTGGTTGCACACGCGCACCACGCCCTCGGCGAGTACGAGGAGCAGCTGAGGTGGGCGAAGGTCGGTCGCCAGAGGTATCCGGACGTCGGCGCTTTCTTCTTCCACATCGCAGTCGCGCACGCGGCGATGGGGCAGGTCGACGCCATCAGGACCGTCATGGACGAATGCACGCGTGTACAGCTGAGGGACTCGGGAATGACGGCAGGCGAGGTGATGTCCTGGGCCGCGCGCGAGCTCAAGTTTCACGGCCATCGCCAGCAGTCCGAGGATCTGGCCGTTCGAGCCGCACAGCGGTACCAGAACCGCACGGCCGGCGTGGATCTCGGCGCGCACGAGTCTGAAGACCTGGATTGGTACTCGAGGGTTCTTCGGGTTGCGGGTCGCTGGGACGAGGCGAGAGTGCCCCTCCGCGAACTGCAGGAGCGGGGTTACCGGCCGATCAAGGTGGCCGGCGCCCTCTCAGTGATTGCCGCCCACGACGGCAACCGCGACGAGGCTTTGCGCATCTCCAACGAACTCCCCGATCCCGACTCGCAGTTCGGACGCGCCGAACGCGCCTACTGGCGGGCCTGCATCGCGTCGTATCTCGGCGACGAGGACCAGGCCGTCGACCTGTTGAGGCTGGCGCTTTCCGAGGGTTACTACATGAACAGCTACTGGCTCCACACCGATCCCAACCTGGAACCCCTGTGGGACAACACCGAGTTCCAGGAGCTGATCAGGCCGCAGGGTTAGCGGAAGGCAACGCCGGCGTCGCTCACCCACTCGAGCCGTGGGTGGTCGCTTGTCGCTGGACCTCCCGCCCACTCGGATCCCCCGCCCGCCCAGGGGAGGGTTCCTGATCACGGATACCAGATCCCCCCAGCTCTTGACGTCTCCACAATTCCCGTAGGCGCGCAGCCCTCTGCGCGCGCGCCGCCCGTCACGTTTCTTCGTTCGCCACACCGCCAAACGACTGCCCTTTCGCGACTCCCTCACATTGGCGCGCCCTCTCCCCGACGCGCTCCCCGAGGTTGCCACCTATTGCATTGTTCGTGTGAACCAGCAGGTGTCAATCACCGCACGAAGCCCCGAACAATGTAAAAGATGGCAAGCCCACACGAGGCGCTGTCAGCGGCCTACCGTTCGCTGCGACTGCCTGACACCCGATGCGGTCTTCTCCCGGCGCGCTCCCCGCGGGAGCCCGGCATGACGTTTCGAGGATTCGGCGCCACACGAAGTCCGCCACCCTGACGGGCCTCGAAACGTCATGCCCGGCACGCCCGCACGAGGCGCTGTCGTCGACCTCTCATTCGCATCGATGATCTGACACCCGTTGCGCCCTCTCCCCGACTCCCACATCCCCTCACCCCCTCAACCCCAGCCCGAAACTCATGCATGAGTGCTGGGCGGTCACACCCTCACCCCCTTGACCGCCGACCCCAGGACGGTCTTTGACACGTCAGAATCGGAAGCATCCTTTGAGAGAGTAGATGCACATCACGGCGCGTCCAAAACCGCGGGCGCGACGTCGTCTGACGGGGGCGAAGCTGGGCCACCAACGGAGTACGAAGCCGGAGGATTCGACAATACCTGCGACCGATCGGCTCGGACGCAACCAGGAAGAGCGCCAATGGAGCGAGCGCTGGCTCGAGGCGCAGATGCTCTCGGACCTCGACCTCATTCTCTCGGGTGGAGACACCCGCCGCCTTGCCGGACGCATCGGACGTTCGCTGCAGAGGGAGATGCCGGCGGCCGAGGTGGTGATCGCCCGACGCTCCGACAACCGCGAGGTCGTGCTGTACGGCGACCGGGAATCCCGCAACGCGCTTACTGCCGATACCGACGAACTGCGCCAATCCTTCGGGGGGTTTGTCGTGCGCGTCCTCGTGTGCGATGCACACACCACGTCCAGGCCCCACTCCTATCTCCGGTTCGCTCCGCTCCTGCTCGCCCTCGCGGAGTCTCGGCGGTGCGATCTGGTCACCGGTAGCAACGGAGAACCGTCCCGACCGGCTCGAGTTGTGGGCTCGTCCCCGGAAATGGCCAGGCTGTTCGACGAGGCGGTCCGGGTCGCACGCTCGGAGATCAGCGTCCTGATCTGTGGCGAATCCGGCACCGGCAAGGAGTTGTTCGCCAGGCACATCCACGACAGCTCCGCTCGCTCTCACGGGCCGTTCATCGCCGTCAACTGCGCCGGACTCCCGCCCGATCTGGTCGAGGCCGAGCTGTTCGGCGTCGAACGCGGCGCCGCGACCGGCGTCGACGCCCGCCCTGGCCGGTTCGAACAGGCCAGCGGTGGAACCCTGCTGCTGGATGAAATCGGCGACATGGCGCCGCGGACCCAGGCGACAATCCTGCGCGCGCTCGAAGACGGTCTGATCTCCCGGGTCGGATCCACCAAGCCCCGGCCGGTGTCGGTTCGCCTCATCGCCGCCACCAACCGGGAGGTGGACGACCTCATGCGTTCCGGGCTGTTCCGGGAGGACCTCTACTACCGCATCGCGTCTTGGGTGTGCAACTTGCCTCCGTTGCGGGACCGCAGGGATGACATCCCCAAGCTGGCCGCCCACTTCGTCTCCGAGATCGCCGCAACGCTGCCAGGGTCCGCCTGCGGTGAGATCACCGAGGAGGCGATGAGCGCGCTCGTCTCGTACGACTGGCCCGGAAACGTCCGGCATCTCCGCAACGAAGTCCATCGTGCCGCCGCGATCGCTCCGGACGACCACCCAATCGGTCTCGAACACCTGAGCCCAGAGGTGGTCCACGCCACCACGCGTACCGGTCACGCCAACCTCAGGCATCGCCTCCGGTCGTTGGAACGGCGGATAATTCAGCGCGAGATCGACGCCTGCCCGGGCAGCCTCAGGGTGGTCGCGGATCGGCTCGAGCTCCCGCTCTCCACTCTGTACCGGAGGATGAAGGCGCTCGGGGTCTCACCTCCCGGGCAACGTGGGTCGACACCTCGAGGCACCTAGCCTGCACCTCCACTCACTCTGGCACCCTGCGCAGCTCCACGTCGTCGAACGCGATCCAACCACACGAGTGATAGTCGTACAGCACGACTCTCGCCGTCGCCGCGTCGGGTGGCGCCGAGATGCGGCCACCGACTCGCAACCACTCCGGCGTCGGTGTCGCCCCGGACGGGTCGTGATAGGCGTTCCGATAGCCGATGTATCGCCCGCCGCCGTCATAAAAGAACGCCCGGACCAGCAGTCCGTTGGCGCTGTCGTCCGGGTCCACCGCCCCCCTCACCCACACGTAGAGCTCGTACTCCGCGTTGGGGACCACCCCGACGTGATCCGACAGGAGACGCCCGAAGGCGTGGTTGCTGATCACGTATGCGTAGTCCCCTTCGTGTGGTGCTGCCGTCCCCCACGAGCCGCGCCAGAAGGAGGTCGCCGGGAACGAAGCGCTCGCCCGCTCCGTCCAGCTGTCCGATCCGGCCTCGAAGCCGGGGTTCGCAGCGAGGTTGCCACCGCCCGCCGAGCCGTTGTTGGGGCTCACCTCCACCAGCTCCACGTCATCGAAGGCGATCCAACCCGACGAGTGGAAGTTGAGCAGCGTGATGACCAATCGCGCCGCGTCGGCTGGAGTGGTGATCCGACCGCCAAGCCGTTGCCAGGTCGTGGTCGGAGAGGTTCCGGTCGAGTCACTGTAGGAGTTCTGGTATCCGAGATACGTCCCGTCAGAGGCGTAAAACGACGCCCGGATCAGGAAACCGTTGCGGCTGTCGTCCGAGTCGACTTCCCCCCGCACCCAGGCGTACAGGTCGTGCGGCGCAGCAGGATTCACATCGATCTCGGCTGAGGTGAGCCGCCCGTACGCGTGGTTGCTGATCACGATGGCATGGTCGCCACTGTGGGGGGCAGCCGACCCCCAGGTTCCGCGCCACAGCGAGGTCGCGGGGAATTCGTCCGAGGCAGTCACCTTCCAGCCGCAGTCGGCGCAACCGTCCTCGAATCCCGGGTCGGGGATCAGGTTGACCACCATGCGGGAGTTCGGGTCCGTGAGCTCGACGTCGTCGAACGCGATCCAGCCGGAGATGAGGTGAGCGCGGAGGACGATTCTCAACCCCACGAAGCTCTGAAATCCGGGTGCCTCGATCTCCCCCTCGAAGGGTTCCCAGGCGGTCGAGATGAGGTCGTCATCGATGAACAGCGCCGTCCCACCGCAGAGGTACGGTTCGGGATGCCACTCGGTCGCGCACAGGTGCTCCACTCCAACCTGGACCGAACCACGACTCTGCCGGCTATCGATTTCGCCACGGATCCACAGGTTCAGCAGGTAGCTGCGGCCTGGCTGCAGATATCTGACCTCGGTCGACAGCTCGCCCCACGCGAGGTTGCTGATCGTATAGCCCGTGCTCCCACTCCTGGCGTCGAGCGTGTTGCGCCAGACCGCCGTACCCTGGAATGCGCCGTGGGGTGACTCGAACCAGCCGGTTGCCGCGGTCTTCCCCTCATCGAACCCCGGGTTCGGCACCAGGTTGGGTCCGAGAGGAGGAGTGCGAGTCGCCGTCGGAGTGTTGGTCGGGACATTCGTCGGCGTCGCCGTGCGAGTCGGGGTCATCGTAGGCGTCGAGGTGATTACCGGAGTCGCAGTGGCCGAGGACGGCGGCGTCCTGGTCGGAGTGCGGGTCGGGGTGGACGTACGACTCGGCGTCGCTGTACGTGTGGGTGTCGGCGTCCGGGTCGGGGTCGAGGTCGCCGTCGGGGTGATCGTGTTGGTGGGCGTGACGGTTCCGGTCGGTGTCGGAGACGGCGCTGTCCACGAGTGCGTCGCCAGGCGACCGTGAGGATCGTAGCCGTACGAAGCGGAGGTTCCGTCCGTAGACGTCCAGCCTGCGAGACGGTTGTCACCGTCGTAGGAGTAGGTCGTGGCCACCCCGTTGACGGTCTTTCGAGCTCGATTGCCGAGGCTGTCGTAGGCGTAGGTGATGCTGCCCCACGGTCCGTCCGCACCGGTCAGCCGCTCCAGCCCGTCGTAAGCCATCGCACGGGTGGTCGCGCTCCTGGCATCCAGGATCGAGGCAACGTTGCCGGCCGGATCGTAGCCGTACCGGAGATCGAGCACGGACCCGCCGCCCACGGTGAGATCATCGATTCTGTGACGTTCATCGAGGGTGAAGTCTGTCGCCAGGCCGTTGGCATAGGTCATCCGCCGCAACGCGCCCACCGGGTGGTAGCTGAGGCTGACCACCTTTCCCGGCACTCCAATGACCTGGCCACCGCTGTTGTGCTGGTAGGTCACCTCCCTGCCGCTCGGATACCGGATTTCCTCGAGGTTGTCCTGCGCGTCGTACTCGTACCGAGTTTCGAATGTGCGACTGCCCACCAGCAGCGACACCAGGTTCAGCCGGCCGTTGCGGTCGTACTCGTAGCGGAGGTCACTGTCGGAGGACGTCACTCGGGTGCGGTTGCCAGCGTTGTCGTAGTCGTACGACACGTCGGCGGTCCCGGTCGGGTAGTCGATCCGGATCAGCCGATCGATCGAGTCGTAACCGTACGATGTGGACTCACCGTTCCTGCTCCGTCGGGTCCGTCGACCGGCGGCGTCGTACCAGTACCGGGTCGTACCCGTCTCGGCGTGATTCTCGGTCGCCAGCAGATGAGTGTCGTGGTAGCTGAACGTGCGGTCGCCCCCAGTTCCGGGCGCATCGATCGAGCTCAACAGGTTCTTCGAGTCGTAGAGGTATCTGGTGGTCGAGCCCAGGGAGTCGCGCACGCTGGCCAGCCGCCGGTCGTCCGGATCACCGAACGCCTGGTAGGTGCTCACCGTCGTCTCGTTGCGTTCATCCCGCACCGTCGTGGTGCTGCCGGAGTAGCCGTACGTGACGGCGTGTCCGTCCGGCCTCGTAACGCGCACCGGTCTCCCGAGATCGTCAAAGGAGGTCGTGTCACCGGTCAGTGATCCGTAACGGACTCTCTCCTCGACCTTGGAGCCCAGTGCGTCGTAGCTGACCTCACGAATGTGGTGCAGCTCGTTTTCCGTCCTGGTGAGGCGTCCGAGTCCGTCGAACAGAATTTGGACGTCATAGCTGCCCCGCGACACCGTCACCCTGCTCCCGTCGGGTCGGTAGGAGATCAACGTGTCGGCCGCGACCGACGCGCTGTTCGGCGGATCGATCTTCGTCAATCTCCCCAGATCGTCGTACTCGAACCTCGTGCGGGGCTCGCAGGTGGCGCAGCCGGCCCGCCCGTCGGTCTCGGACGTCACCAGCCCGAGTGGATGCACGACCCTGTAGTAGATGACCCCGGAGAGTGCCGTGCGCACTCGTGCCGGAACTGCAAAGCGGTAGTCCTCGTAAGAGGTGCTGTTGCCGTTCGCATCCGTCTCTCGAATCAGTCTGCCGGAGCCGTCATACGCGAAGCTCTTCGAGATCGAGTTGATGGTCTCCCGGGTTCGCCTGCCGTACGAGTCGTACGACCACGCGGACGAGCCCCCGGGGCTGGACGATTCGGAGGCGACACGGCGGTCGAGGATGTTTTTGAATGTGTTGTAGAAGTAGGTCAGCGACGTGGTCCGGCCGATGTCTCCGCTCTCGACCACCCGCCTCGGGTGTCCGTACCGATCGAAGTCCTCCTGGCGGGTCTGGTAGCTGCGACTTCCCCTGGTGACCGTAGTCGTGATCCGTGACGGAACCACGAATTTCACCACCTGGCGCCAGCGCTCGCTGCCGCAGCCGACCCAGTTCGT
The DNA here is from genome assembly GCA_041552055.1 of Candidatus Sulfomarinibacteraceae bacterium. GTDB lineage: Bacteria > Acidobacteriota > Thermoanaerobaculia > Thermoanaerobaculales > Sulfomarinibacteraceae > JBFELO01. Next base: position 8,638 of record JBFELO010000134.1, read on the forward strand.
CGTCTGCAGATAGTCGAAGGACAGCGTGTCCCCCTCGGACCACTGGTACTCCTCGGTCACCGTCTGCAGCGGACCGCTGACCGTGCTCTTCTCCAGCAGGCCCACCCGCCAGATGTTGCCGTAGGTGGTCGACGCGTACGGCTCCCACCCGGCGAACTCGTACCGCTCGGTGCGACCCTCCGGGGCGTTGACGATGGTGTACGCGTTGTCGGTGCCGGAGTTGGAGTAGCTGTAGGTCCACGTTCCCGTCACCACTCCCCTGCCACCCTGGACCCGCCGGGCCACCGTGCAGAATTGGACCCGGCAGGTCTGCAGGCCGACGTCGAAGTACGTGGGGTCGTAGGTGTAGGAGATCTCGCCGCCCGCCGGCATGGTCACCCGCTGGAGACAGAACATCCCGTACCCCTTCTGCCGATCGGTGCCGTAGTAATCGAATCTCCAGGCGCCCTCGCCGACGACTGTGGTCTCGGGCGGACGCACCTCGGTCAGGGCGTGCACCTCCCTGATCGCCCACCCGGCGTAGGCCGGCTGGTTGATCGTCGACTGCAGCTGGTAGCGGTACTCCCAGGTCTGCAGCAGCTCGCTGCCGTGCCGCACCCTGACGTAGCGGATGCGGTCGGGTCCGGAGCCGCTGACGTACTCGAAGTCCACCGTCCTGCCGACGGTGTCTGTGATCCGGACCAGCCGACCGGCGCTGTACTGGATGGCGATGACGTTGCCGTTGACATCGGTGACTCTGGTGCACTGGGCGACCGGCCGGTTGTGCATGTCGTAGTACCCGGCGCCCGCGCCCATCTCGAACCGGTACCTGGTGCCGTCGGTCGTCGTCACCTCCCACACCGCGGAGCCGACCAGACGGTAGGTCCACCTCTGCCGGGAGATCAGCCCGGCCCCGTCCGACCTCGTGTAGAACTTGGAGGTCGATCCGTCGGGCATGACCACGACCGGGTTGTCGCGCAGCAGGCTCGGGCTTCCCAGCCCGAAGGGGTTGATCACCTTGCCCATGTGCATCTGCCAGCCGGAGCTGCCCAGGTTGTCCTGGGTGTCGTAGAACGGCGTGTGCGTGCTGACGTCCCACAGGGCCGGGTAGTCCACCCGGCGCCAGATGTTGCTCGAGTAGTAGCGTTGGACCTCGAGGTCGAGCCCGGCCCGACCGGGCAGGTGCACGTCCACCATGTTGATGTGCAGGTACCCCGAGAACGGATCGACGCGGTCGGTGAACCGCTCGTCCGATTCCGGCTTCTGGATGTAGGCGAGCACCTCGTCGACGTCGTTCGCCGGGTCGTCCCCGGCAAGGGCCACCCCGTGACCCCATGCCGCCACCACCGTCGAGACCACCACGACCACTCCCGCACGCCGACCTCTCCACAGACTGACTCGCATGCCGACCTCCTGCCCTGGATCGCGTCGCGCGCGATCTCGTTGCAGGCGGCATCAGCACGAGCCGTGCCAGAACCGGAGGCCGGGACGGCACCGGGAGCACGATCGTCAACCTGCTTCTTTTCAATGACCTACGATGCAACAGACCAACACGGATTGGCGAACCTCACCGCCACCGACTCATGCCTGGGAATCAGGTTCTCGATCGTGCGATGCCGCGCCCGAGCACGCGGGGCGACCAAAGCGCGCCGTCTCTCGCGTCGGTCACGCCGTAAGCGTGAGGCCCCGGAGGGGCCACCGTGGGTCGGAGCACCCCGAGGGGAGAAGTCTCCGCCGGCTAAGGTGCATCGTTCGATCCCGATAGCGATACCGACGACTCGTGTCGGTATCGGAATCGGTTTTCGGAATCGGTATCGACCATCCCGTTCTGATCTGAACGGCGGTAAGCGGCCGTACCAGGAGACTGGTGAAAAGTGCGGGCTAGCGGCCGCCGCTCCCGATCGTGGTCTTGAGGACGTAGATCTCCTGCGGCACGTAGCGGAACTCATCGTCGGAATTTGGTTCCGGGTAGACCGCTTTGCAGCCCTGCACCACGATGTGGCCGTCGGTGAAGTAGGGGTAGGTCTCGACGGGAGCCATCATCGTGAAGTCGTTCCAACCCGGGATCCGCCAGCGGTCGACGATCTTTCCGATCCGGATGTCCACGATCACGACCTGCGAGCTGAGCAGCGACTGCCAGCCGACGTACAAAGCGTAGTGGTCGACCACGTACGGAAAGATTGGCATCCTCATGAATAGGACTCTAGTCCGCCAGATCACCTCGTCGTCCGGGCCCTTCAGGACGAGGTACGCCAGATAAAGGTCGATCGCGTCAATGAGATCCGTTTCGTAGCAGAGGCGGTTCTCGTCGACGGCGAAACAGAATCCATCATCGTCGACGAGCACATCCGAGAATTCCCACAGTGCGTACGGCTCGCCCCTCCTCGCCAATTGAGCAGCCGAGTATTCGCTCTGCGGCTGGAAGTCACGCATGATCCACGCCGCCGGGTCGAACGAGCCGCGAAACCCGAGGATCCTCTTCACATCGGCGTCGTCGATCCTGCCGCCGAAGGAGGCCGTGCTGCCATCCGGTCGCACGACGGTGTAGTCCGTGATGACGTTGCCCCACGACGGTGCACAGGAAAACGGCACGCACGAGTTCGACGGCACGACCGCCAGGACGACAATCACGACCCGCTCGGCTCTGAAGGACCTTCTCATCATCCGGCGGTCCAGGGAAGCGTCAGTCGGTACCGATCATGCTGCGTACAAGACGGCATCTCTCGGGATCCGCTATCTGGTTTTCGCTCGAATGTACGCAGCATCAGTCATCCTCTCTTCGATCAGATCTCCCGCTCGATCGAATGTCTCCCGCCTCCGCTCGTGATCGGGAATCGCGAACGCCTTGGCCAGGAAATCCCGGTCGAAGTCCTCCGGGTCGCCGCCGAGCAGGGCGAAGGTGTGCAGCGCCATCTGCAGCGCCCTTTGCACGTCGCGCGAGGTGTCGTCCGGGTCGTTGCCCCGCAGCGTGTCGAGCGCGTGCCCGAGAGGGGGGCCGTACCCCTCGTGCGAGTACTAGTCCTGCAGGCTGTGCAGCGCGGCCCCCTGCAGGCACTCCGGGAGCACCGCGAAGAACGTGACAGCCTGCTCGGTGGACATGAAGTGCAGTCCGAAGGGGATTTGGGCAGCGGCCGGCAGAACGACGTCAACGCCTTGGTTCCACTGCGCCATCCTGTTGGCTGTGCCCGTCGGGTGGCCCGCGGCCAGCGCCAGGTAGCGAGTCAGGTAGTAGTGGACGTCCTCCTTGTACTGCCCGTCGGGATCCACGTACCGCAGCGGGTTGTTGCCGACGTAGGCGTAGCGGTTCCAGCTCTGCGGCGACGAGGGATCGCCGGGCGCCGGGTCGGGGCTGATGAAGCGGCCGATCTCGTCATCGTAGGAACGCGCATGCATCCAGTGCAGCCCGAGTTCGGCGTCGTACTCGTGACCGGCAAATGTATAGCTGTCGTCGCGTTCGCCGGTCGCTTCGAATTCGGCGCCGAACGGCAGCGTCTCCCCCCGCCACACGACTGCGCCCACGCCGTCGGTGATCGCCACCGGCGTCCCGAGGAGGTCGTCGTGGTAGTAGGTTTCGGAGCCGTCGCCCGCGATCCGCACCACCTTGCGCCCGTTGACGTACACGTACTCGGCGACGAGCGCCCCGCTCGCGGCGTCGTACTCCGCCAGCACACGACCCTCTTGGTCGCGGACGTAGATGATCTCGAGCCCCCCGGCCGATCGGGTGACGCGCTCGCCGTCGCCGTCGTAGGTGTGACCCGCAATGACGGTGCTGCCTTCGGTGACCTCGACCAGCTGGTCCGCCGCATTGAAGGTATAGCTCCGCGTGGCTCCCGCAAGCTCGGCGCACGGCACGGCCATCGCCGCCACCCCCCCGATCAGCGATCTGACGAACACCCTGTAATCCCAC
>JBFELO010000135.1:0-12317 GCA_041552055.1 Candidatus Sulfomarinibacteraceae bacterium
ACGGCGACCCGCTGAACTGGACGATCTACACCGACAGCGGCGGCGGCTTCACCCCCTGCAGTAGTGACACCGGAGTCACGCCGCCGGTTGTGGGGATCTCGTGCACGATCAATGGCATCACGGCAAACACCGACTACTACGTCGAGGTCACCGATCTCACCGACACGACGACCGACACGACGTACACCATCACGGTCGACACGACACCACCTTCGGACACCTCGTGGAACACCAACACACCGGGTAACGGCCAGGTAGTCCTCAACTGGAGCAACCCAGGTGCGTCACAGGTGCTGATCATTCGCGACACCACGACGCCGGTCCCCGACTCACCGACCGACGGCACCGACTACTCGGGTGATGTCGGAACGACGCCTGCGGGCTGGGCCTCGAGCGTCGTGATCTATACCGGCACGGGTTCCACCCACACCGACACGACGGTGGTCAACGACACCACCTACTACTACCGGATCTTCGTCCGCGACGACTGCTTCAACTACTCGACCCCGGGCGCCGAGACCGCCGGTCTGACACCGACCGCACCGGGTTCGGCCACCGCCACCATTCGGGGTTCTACGCTGGCGGCCGACGATCCGGGACAATGGACGTGGCCCGGCTCCCCAGCCAACCCACTCGGCGACCAGGATGACGGCACCCTGGCCTCGGTCGCGACCGAGACCCAGATCATGCGGGTCGACATGACGGAGGACGCCGGCTACAACTGCCGCGCCATCAACAGCGTGACCCTGTGGTTCCGCGCCCAGATGACCGGCAGCGGGCAGGTCAACGAGCAGGTCGACTTCGGAGTCTACGGAGGGTCGCCGGCCTCCGACTACTTCAGCGGTTCGCCGGTGTCGCCGCCGAAGAACACCTGGACGACCTTTCCCGCGTCTCCGTTCACCATGAGCACCCGTCCGTGGGACGGTCAGCCGTGGACCTGGTCCGACATCGACGGTCTCGTCATGACCTTCCAGTCGATCGCAAACGGTGGCTGGAACGGCACGCTCGAGGTGGCCGATGTTTGGGCCGAGGTCGACTACGACCCGGGTTCCAACGTCTGCGCCACGGTGACCATCGGCGAGGGCACCGACAACAGTGCTGATGTCTCCAACCTCTGCCCGGACAACGGCGAGGTTCTCCTCGACCACTTCACCCTGACGGTGGATTCGGGTACCGAGACCGTCACTCACGTCGAGGTCACTCTCGCGGGCGGTACCTGGAACGGCGTCGGCACCGTCGAGATCAAGAAGGGCGGAACTCCGATCGGCTCCGCCACCCCGACCTCGGACGTCGTGACAGTGGACATCACCGACCAGAGCGTCGACCAAAACGTGGACGCCTACCAGGTCTGGATCACACCCAGGACGCACGCAGCGATGCCGGCACCTGCCGGTGCGACCTACTCGGTGACCGGGACGGTCAGTGATGTGACGACGACGGCTGCGGTGACCGACAGCGACAACCTGAGCGCCACCATCAACATCGACAACGAGTCGCCGAACAATCTCTCCTGGGGCACCATCCAGACCGGCGACCAGCAGATCACCCTCAACTGGAGCAACCCCGGCCCCGACCCGGTGGTCATCGTCCGCGACACCGGCTCGATCTCGGTCTCTCCCATCGAGGGCAAGACCGACTACACCACCGCCGACACCATCGGTGGCCTGCCGGTGGTCTACGTCGGCACCGGCTCGAGCTTCACCGATGGGCCGTCGCCACCCCTCACCAACGGCCAGAATTACTACTACATGATCTTCGTCCAGGACACCTGCGGCAACTTCTCGACCGGCGCCGAGACCGGACCCCACCAGCCGCAGTCGACCAAGGGCACGGTGGTCGGGACCAACACCGCGGTCGAGAGCTCGTGCACGCAGATTACCGCGACGTCGGAGTACAGCGACGACAGCGGCCCCGGCAACTCGCCCGGCTACGCGACGGTGTACTGGGACACCACCCTGGGCGGCGTGTCGAACACGGCGTGCGAGAAACTCGACGGGCCGTCGCCCCGCCAGTGCCTGGTGACGGGCTTCCCGCAGGGCCAGAACGTCTACATCCGCGTCGTCTACACCGACACCGACGGCGTCACCGGCAACAACCCCTGGGACTCCGGGGCATTCAACACCACCTGCGGGCCCGACTCTTCGGCGCCGACCGTGATGTTCATGGTTCCGAGCCGGAACTCCGTCATCGGCGGCGTCGACAAGGTCAAGGTCCAGGTCTACGACGCGGGCCCGCTGGCCTCGGTCGACCCGGTCCAGTGGAAGGTCGACAACGACTCACTAAGCGCCACAGGGGTGCTTCGGAACGCCAACTATGACACCGCTGATGACGGCTCCTGCGGCACCGGCTGCGGGGTCTACGAGTTCGACCTCGACACCACAAGCACCGGGCTCGCGCTTTCGAACGGCGCCCACGTGATCACCGTCCAGGTGGTCGATGACGCCGGCAACACCGCCGTGCTGGCGCAGCCGGTCACGGTCCAGAACTCGGGTGAAAAGGCGGCCGGCGACGGCTTCCTGCTGCGGCGGTCGCACGGCTCGCAGCTCTGCGTCGACTGCCACAACCTCAAGACCCACTCCTCGAAGAACACCTCGACCGCCTATGGCAACTGGGCGATCGAGTGCGTGACCTGCCACACGCCGCACAATACGCGCAACATCCACCTCATCCGCGAGTCGATCGAGACGCCCAACAGCGGCACCATGACCGGGGTGACCTTCCAGACCGACACACCCGGCAACCCGTCCCCGAACTTCGGCTTCCTCGGCGACCGCTCGCTGTCCGAGAACGCGCCCTACAACGACGGCATCTGCGAGGTCTGCCACACCCGCACCAACTTCCACCGTAACAAGAGCGTCACCAGCGGCAACGCGGCCCACCACGGCCACGAGATCGACAACTCGGGCAGATCCTGCGTCGGCTGCCACGGTCACCAGGGCGGCTTCAAACCCCCGGCCTGCAACGAGTGCCACAACGCGCCGCCGACGATTGGCAAGCACTCGGTCCACGACCAGGTGGGCAGCACCCCGGAGAGCTACACCAACACCGCCCCCCACGCGACCACGACCCAGTACGGCTTTGCCTGCCGCACCTGCCACGACGGCGGCCACATCAACGACGGCAGCGCCGGCACGGCCGGCGACCCCTACGACGTCGAGGTCTCCTTCAACACCTCCATCTACACCCAGAACGACAACGGCGCCTACACCGCGGCGGCCGAACAGGGCCCGGATCAGGGACCGGACAACAATTACTGGTCGTGGTCCGACGGATCGTGCGCCAACGTCTACTGCCACTCGATCGCCCAGCGGACGATGACCGTCGACACCACCGACTACAAGACCGTGACCTGGAACCAGGCCGGGTCGCTCACCTGCATCTCGTGCCACGACGACGGCGGCGCCGACTCGACCCTGACGAGCGCCCACGTGACGCACACCAACACCTTGACCTACCAGTTCGGCTGCGTCCGCTGTCATGCATCGACAGTCAGCAGCGCCCCCGACGTCATCAACCCGGCGACCGTCGACAAGACAAAGCATGTCGACGGCACGCGCACGGTGATCTTCGACGCCTCCGGGCCCAACAACTCGGGCGGCAGCTACGACCAGTCGGGCGGTTCGCCGCCGCTGGACTGCTCGAACACCTACTGCCACTCCTCGGGCCAGGACCGCAACTCGGACGGCGACAACAGCTATACCTCGGGGCCTTCGATCGCGTGGACGTCCTCCGGGACCTGCACCTCGTGTCACGACGACGGCGGCACGGGCACGACCCTGTCGGGACCTCACCTTGGCCACACCGACGCCAACTCGCCCACCAAGACCGCCTACGGCTGCGTGATGTGTCACGCGGTGACGGTGTCGAGCGCGGCCACGACCGACATCGCGCCCACGGCGGTCGATTTGTACTCGAATCACGTCAACGTGATAGCTGATGTCGACTTCCACGCCAGCGTTCCCGTTGGAGCTTCCCCCGGCTTCACCGCCGGCAACGACGGCGAGGGCAGCTGCGCCGACATTGGCTGCCACTCCTCGGGCCAGGCGACACCGACCTACCGCAACCCGGCATGGAACGACAGCCCGAGCAACGTCTGCATGTACTGCCACGGCACCGAGGGCGGCGGCGTCGCCGGCGAGCCGCGCTACGCCAACGGCGGCACTGTACAGAATAACTCCAACAGCCACCCGGCCCACGTCGGTGCCGCGGCCGACTGCGCCAACTGCCACAACGACACCACCACGACCGCCAACACCATCACCACGCCCGCCAACCATTTGGACGGGAATCGCCAGATCGCCATCGCGGCGGCCTACGACGCCAACGGCGGGACCGGCGCCGACAACTACGTCGCTGCCACCAAGACCTGCAACGGCCTCAACGGCCTGACCTGCCATACCTCCAAGCAGTGGGGCGGCGCCAAGCTGGTCTGCCTCGACTGCCACGATGGCGCCGGATCCGACACCGACAGCTGGACCTACAACGACGGCACCAAGGCGGCGATCAACGTCGGGCAGTGGCGGGACAGCGGCCACGGCCGCACGGTTTCGGATCAGAGTGACGGCCAGCCGTTCGGCAACTACCCGGGAACCAACAACCCAGCGGCCAACCTCCACGTCGGCGGTCCCAACCCGTGCCTCTACTGCCACACCGGCACCGTCGGTCACAACAACGGCAACAACATCTTCCGGCTCAGGAATGTCGGTGCAGCATCGTCGGCCACTGATTTCGCCGGCGTTTGCCTGGCCTGCCACGGCGACTCCGGCGGCGGCGTCGATCCCGACGTCGATGACGGCGTCGTTGGCGACCAGTACACCTCGATCGACGGTACGAAAATCGTCAACTCCTACCACTACGGCGACAAGCACAGCGGCAACGACGGCGGCCAGTTCTGCTGGGACTGCCACGACCCGCACGGCGACCGCGACACCGACGGCGTTGGCAGCAACATCGCCATGCTGCACGACCAGGTGACCCAGGTCTCGAACGGCCTCAACGGCATCCCCACCACCCAGGTGACCGTGACCTTCACTCAGCGCACCGGTCTCGAGGACTATGTCGAGCGCGGCGAGCCGATCGCCAGCCCGCCCTCGACCAAGCTCTGCAACACCTGCCACACCGACTCGAGCCTCCACTTCACCCAGACCAAGGGGGACAGCCACAAGCTCGGCGACCCCGACAGCAAGGGCAGCTGTGCCGCGGCCGACTGCCACGAGCACGACAGGCCCGAGGCCAACACCGCCTTCGGCAAGCCGCTCGGCGGACCTCTCAACTGCCTCAGCGCCGGCTGTCACGACCAGGCCATCAACGGCTCCGGTGGCCCCTACGGCGCCGGCACCTACACGCGGCGCGCCGTGACCGCGTCCGGCGACTTCGCGAACACCACCGCAGGTGGCGACCCCCGCTCCCACCACGTCGGCAACACCGGCTCCAACATGGGCGGCACGCTGTCAGCGCTCGACTGCATCGTCTGTCACGCCGAGGGCACGTACACGGGCACAGCGATCCCGACCGGCACGGCCTACCACCTGAACAAGGTGATTGACCTCTACGACGCCGACGACACCACCAACGTCTTCAGCTACGACGTCGACAAGATCCGCTACGACACCGGCGGCGCAGGCACCGACCCGGGCAGCTGGAACTCGAGCAACCAGGTGTGGCGCGAGGAGACCTCCGGCCGTCTCGATGCCGACGCCGGGTCCTGGCCGACGCCAGGCCCTGGGCCTCAGGAGATCGGCAACGGCTGGCCACCGACCCTCCAACCCGGCAAGGGGCTCGACCGATTCTGCATCTCCTGCCACGATGCCGACGGCGCCACCGCCACCTACAGCCGCGAAACCCACCCCGCGTGGAGCCAGGGCAACGAGGCCCAAAATCCATTCGCCGACGGCGCCATCACCAACGAGTACGACCAGATGACACGCTATGATCCGCCGATTCAGCCCGGGCTCGCGACGCCGGTGCCCACCCCGCCGGGTCCGCAGAAGGTCGTCGACGTCAAGAGCCAGGTGCTCGCGCCTCCATTATTTTCGGTCCCCACACCCAGCCCCACACCGCCCACCGATGCCGACGGCGACAATCTGGCCGACCCGCCGAACGGTGTGTTCGCGCGGCACGCGATCCGCGGCATGGCGCCGAGCGTCTACAAGACATACGAGAACCTGCCGACCGGCACCTCGATCTGGGAGCACCTGGACGGCGAGAGCGAGAGTGCCCTCATGCAGACCGATCTGACCGGCCCGAACCAGGGTGGACCGAACCCATTCGGCAACGACGAGTGGGGCCGGCCGATCTGGAACGATAGCTCGGTGATGGGTTGCGCCGACTGCCACACCTCGGACGGCGCCAACGCGGCGGCCGGCAACGCCCATGGCTCCGACTCCGAGTACCTGCTCAAGGACTCCCACGGCACCGCGACCCGGGCGGTGGAAGGCAACCCGTTACCCACCAACAAGGGTGACACAGGAGACCCGTCCTACATCTGCTACAAGTGCCACAACTGGGACTTGCACGGGATGGGCGTGGGCCACACCGGCTCGCAGGCCGACTACAAGGATTCGGTGGGTGGCATCGGGAAGGCGGGCCGGGTCACCGGTTCGGCCGGCATTTTCGGCATCGCGTGCCTCAACTGCCACGGTGCGCCGAACTGGGGCACGGTGCACGGCACCACGCAGGAGTTCAAGCGTCCCGGCAGCGGGGGCCCCGACCCGCTGTTCCAAAACACGATCCGCAAGGCCTATCGCTTCATGAACGGCGGTGCGCAGCGGTTCTACATCGAGAACAACACCCAGACCGGTTCCTACGACCCCGACGACTGGTCCGGCACCTCGGTCACCTGCTGGACGATCTCCGCCGGCGACGACTGGAGCTCCTGCACCCAACACGCCAACGGCGTTGACTGGACCCAGCCGCTGGACCGGCCGTTGCGCTACTGACCGTCACTTCGCTGGTGTCTGCCACGAAAGACGCGGGCACCGTACATACGCCTCCGGGCCCCCTCCTGACCGAGGGGGCCCACTTTTGCCCTTTCGATCAGAGGCGATCAGCGGTAGAGGGTTTATGATCGGTTGAGCCATGACGATGCCGAACTTTCTCGTTCCGATTTTTCGCCGCTGGTACCTGTGGGCCTTTCTCGCCATGGCCCTGGTCGACTGGTTTCTCCTCACCAAAGCCGTCGTCGAACATCCGTTCTGGGTCCTATCGATTTTCGTCCTGATGGCGTTGGCGGGATGGATTTTCGAGCTCGTTCGAGTGGCGGTCCTCGCCGGCCGGCGAAAAACGCCCCCCATGACCGCCGTCCCCCAGCTCATGATGCTCGCAGGCCTGGTCGTCGCTTTCGGCTCCGGGATGGCAAACTGGGTTTGGAGCCTTCAGGGCTACGTCGTGCTCAAGGAACTGGAGGCGATGCCGCTCCAAGCCGGCACCCACCTGATGGCATTTGAGGCGGGACCGCTGTCGAATTTGGAGTCGCTCGACCTCACCCTCCAGCTCGAGGAGCTGACTCTCGTGCCGACACCTGAGGGCGGTATTTACGCGGAAAGCCGACTGCGGATCCGGGGTCCTGACGGCAAGGTGACCGTGACCGACGTCAGCTCCAGACAGATCGCGTCCTACGCCAGCCTCCGCTTCTACCAGGGCGCCTGGGGATTCGCGCCGAGGATCGTGATCCTACACGGTGAGGACACCGTTTTCGACGAGGTCGTGCCGTTCTTGACCCAGGTCCACGACCGCGGCGCCTACCTCAGCTTCGAGGAGGCGTTCACCATCGAGGACGCAGACCTCGCGGTCTGGGGCGGGATCGATCTCAGCAGCCTTGACGAGGGTCTCAGAGGCCACGCCATGCTCGTCGTCTCGGTCCGGCAAGCCGGCCGGCCGCTCGGCGAGGGCCGGCTCTCGGTCGGCCACTTCGCCGAAATCGGAGGCGGCTACCGCATCGGGTTTGCGGGCCTCGAGCGGTGGTCGGAGATCGATTTCTCTCGCCGTAACTACCGCCGGCAGATGGTCTGGGGTTTCGCTCTCTCTCTGATCGGCCTGGCGATACCGGGCATCGCCAGGGCAGTCAAGGAGGACACTCCGTGATCTCACGGTTGGACACCACCCGGTGGGCCTCCGTCTTTCTCATCGGCGTGGCGACGCTCGGTGTCACGATACTGGTTCAGCAAACCGGAACCGCCGCCCGCGTGCGCGGCGAACCGCCGACGTCGGCCCACTCCTTGCCAGCCGTCGAGATCGTCGAGACGGCGGGCGGCTTGCACCAAACGCTCGTTCGCTCCGGCCGGCACGGACAGGTGGTGGTCTATCTCAGCCGATTCCTGCACTTCGTTCCCGTAGAAGGTGCGGTGCCGGAGCGGTTGAACGGATTTCCCATCCCGTCGATCGACCTTGTCGAGGTCTCGTCCGAACGTGTGGATCCGAAGAACGTGCTCTGGGTGATCGTCCAGGCGGGCGTCGCTCGAGAGATCATCCATGTGCTGCCCCGGCAGGAGTACGAACGCCGAAGGAGCGGCATCACCGCCGGTTCGCCCGGGATCGACCTGCGGCCGGACTCGATCGTCACCCACGAGCTCGGCTCGCGCCGGACGGTGCAGGCGAAACTTCCGGCTCCGGACGAGCCCGTCATCCTCGGCATCGACGCCGCCTACCTTGACGGGGCGGAGACCGGAGAGACCCTCGAAAGCCTTCGCGCCTCGGGTCTGCGGGCCGATCTCGTGGTTCTCAACCATTCCCTGGACAACCCCGACGTGTCGGACCTCGGCAGGGACCGGCTGCGAGATCTCGCCGCCGCATTCGAGGCTGCCCGATGACGGATTCCCCACTCGAAGCTGCCACGCTGACGCCCGGACGGTTCTGGGTCCTGTGTGCCGTGATCACGCTGGGCGGCATCATCCTGCGCATGCACGGCATCACTCAGCAACCGCCGATTTACGACGAAGTGCTGGCGGCGGTCGGCGCCGACAACTACGTCGAGCACGGCCTCTTCGGGCCGATCATGGTCGACCACCCCCAGTGGCGGAGCCTCGCCCTGAGGGCGACGATGCAGCTCTTCGGCAGCGGCGCCATCGGGCTCCGAGCTTCGAGCCTCCTGCTGGGCTCGATCACGATCCCGTTGCTGATGCTGCTGATCGCGAGTCTGACCCGGAGCCGCCTCGCGGCTCTTCTGGCGGGGTTCTCCCTTGCCCTCGACCCGGTCCACATCACCTTCAGCCGCCAGGCGATCCAGGAGGTCCACACGACCTTCTTCTTCCTGGCCGGCGTCCTGCTGTTCGTCGAGGGTGCCCGCAGAACCGAGACATCGTGGGTCGCGGTCCTGTGGCCGTTGTCCGGCGCGGCCTTCGGGCTCGGGCTGGCGTCAAAGGCCCACGCCCTGTTTCCGCTCGCCATGTGCGGGGCGCTGTCACTGTGGCAGGCGACCGGGAAGAACCGATCCCCGTCGCTGACCGCCCTCGCCGTCGCCAGCTTCGCCGTGCTCCCCCTGTCCGTCTATCTCCTGACCTTTCTGCCGTGGTTCGCAAGGGGCTACGGCCTTGGCGACTGGCTCTTCATGCAGCGCGCCCTCGTCGAGTCGATGGTGACCCACACCGGCAACCCGATGGACAGCATGGTCGACACCACCGCCGCCCTGTGGTTCGTCAAACCCTTCATGGGTTACGGCAACTTCGTCGAGGTCGGTGGGACTCCGATGGTGACCATCGCCATGGGCAACCCACTGGTGTGGCTGCTGGTGCTGCCGGCGGCTATCTTCACCCTGGCGCGCCGCCGCGAGGACCGCGGCTCGATGATGCTGCTGGTCCTGTTCCTCGCCAGCTACCTGCCGCTCGCCCTCACCACCCGCCCGGTCTGGGTCCTTTCGTCGCTGGCGGTGACGCCCTTCGCCTTCGGGCTGGTGGCGCTGGCGGCCGGCGATGTCGTCCGGACCGGCCGACAGAAAATCGCCCTGGGAGCCTTTCTCGCGGCAGTGCTGATTGTCAGCCTGCTGATGTACCCGATGTCGGTCGGCAAGGGCTGGCACCACGAATATCTGCGGCCATTGGTGGTGAAATTCATGCCCCACTGACGGGTGGCCGAGCATCGGGTACCCGCGCGAATCGAATCCTCACCAGGGTCCACAGAACGCGAATCCCGTCGATGAACCCGGGCCCTCCGCTTCGCCGCCCGCTTCGCGCCCGGTAGGCAACCGGGACCTCGGCGATCGCGACGCGGTGGCGCAGCAGCTTGCCGGTGACCTCCGCGCAGAACTCGAAACCGGTCGCTTCGACGTGCAGGGAATCCAGCACCTTCCGACGGAAGACCTTGTAGCCCGTGCCCTCGTCGGTGATGGAGCCGCCGAAGAGGAGATTGGCGGCGGCGGTGAAGACACGGTTGGCGAGCCAGTTCTGCGGCCGCATGCCTCGGGGCCACCGTCGATCGAGGAATCGGCTGCCGTACACCACATCGGCAGTTCCATCAACGATCGGTGTGATGAGCTTGGGGTAATCCGCCGGCGAGTACTCGGTGTCGGCATCCTGGATCAGGACCAGGTCGCCGGTCGCCGATTCCAAGCCCCTCCTGACGGCCGATCCCTTGCCGACGTTCACATCCGAGCTCACCATCCGGACGCGATCTTCGCATTCGACGTACGGGCCCACCTTGCCAGCCGTCCCGTCGGACGAGCCGTCGTTCGACACGATCACCTCGATGGCATGGGGCGAAAGATCGAGGGCCAACACCTGGTCGAGGACGCCCGTAATCGAAGCCTCCTCGTTGAAGACCGGGATGATGACCGAGACCTTCATGGTTCCGAGGTGCCACCTTAACAAAGTGGAGCTCGGCCGCCGTATCCGCTCTCGGGGAGGCCCCTGCACTAGAATGGGCCTCGGAGCCGCAATGGGAGGGAGATGCGAAATCTGCTGAAGATCATCCTCGGAGCTCTGGTCGCGTTCATGGCACTGGCCATCACGCAGCAGTGGGGCTATTTCTCGTCGGTCTGGTTCGGCGAGGTGGCCGAGTCCCCCCAGATCTCGGATGGGGACCTCGTGGCAGCGACGGACGCCGTCCGTGAGATCCTTGTTCTTCTGGAGCATTTCTACGGCACGGGTGGCGATCCCCGCTTCGCCGAGAGGATCCCGGTATCCCCGCAGATCCTTCGCGACCTCCAGGCCGACATCCAATACCTTCGGCACAACCGTCGGCGCCAGGAACCGCGCCTCCAGGGCCTCGAGATCGTCGATGCCTCTCCGGCGGGCCCCGACCGGGTCACCGTCACGACCAAGGAGTACTGGATCCACCGGATCTTCTGGCTCGACGAGGGCGGAGACGAGGCCGAGCCTCCACACTCCCAGATCATCACCGGCACCTATCACATGCGCAAGCAGTCGCAAGGATGGTGGCTCGATCGCTGGGCCATCTCCCCCGGCGGCCTGCCTCCGAAGGCGGCGACCGGGTCGTGAGCCAATCGAAGGTCGTCGGCGCTCTCACCTCGCTCAAGACCACGGTGCTCTTGATCTGCCTGCTGGCGCTCCTTCTTTTCCTCAACGTCGCCCTCCCTCAGGAACGGGTGGTCGGCGAGGAGCGATTCCAGGAAATCACCGACGCCAGCCCGATCATCACTTTCGTTCTCGCGGATCTGGGACTCGGCCACATTTCGGTGAGCCCGCTCTTCCTCGGGTTTCTGGGCCTGTTTTTCGTCCATCTCGTCGCGGTCCTGGTCAAGAGAACGGGGGTCACGATCAGGAGGACCCGTCTTCGGCCGCCAAGCGTCGAAACCCTCGAGACGTGGGCGGCCGGCGAACGGTCTCTCCACGGCGAGGCGGCGGAAGACGTCGACCGTCGCCACGTGCTCGGCGTGCTCAAGGGCTTCGGCTATCGGTCGGTGCCGGTCGCTGATTCGGCCGTGTGGTCCGTCAAGCACCGCTCCGCCCCTCTCGGCTTCCTGCTCTTCCACCTCAGCTTTTTTCTCATTTGCATCGGCGGCGCCGCCATCTACTACACCCGCTCCGTCGGTACCGCGAGGGTGGTCGAGGAGTACGAGTTCACCGGCTTCACGAGCGTCATTCGCGAGGCACCCCTGGGCGGGCCGCAAGGACTGAGGTTTTCTGTCCACGACGTGGACATGGACTTCGAGGACGGGCAGCCGGTCCACCTTTCGGCGACGATCCGGTTTCGCGGACCGCGCGGTGGGCGCGTCGCGACGACCGAGATCAATCACCCCGCCCGCTGGGGGACGTCGACAGTGATCATCAACCGAGCCGGACTGGCCCCGCTTCTATGGCTCCAGGACCTCCAGGGCTTCACCATCGACCGGATGATGGTCGCAGCCCCAACCCTCTCGGGCAACC
>JBFELO010000136.1:0-11954 GCA_041552055.1 Candidatus Sulfomarinibacteraceae bacterium
CCTCCTGCCGGGGTTGAACAGTATGGAAGGGAGCGTGACATGCACGGCAATATCCACACCGACGGTCTCGGCGCCAACCCTGTCGGTACGATCGACGTCCCGGACGTGATTCCGATCTTCCCGCTACCGAAGACGGTATTACTCCCGGGCGAGGTCCTTCCGCTGCACATCTTCGAACCGAGGTACCGTTCCATGGTTCGCGACGCGCTGGGGTCCCACCGTGTCATCGGCATAGTAGAAGCGACACCCGATACCGACACCAAAGACGTAGGCGCCGCGTCCGTGCGCTCGATCGGCTGCGTCGGCTTCATCGCCCAGCATCAGGAACTGCCCGACGGACGATTTCTACTCTGGCTGCTCGGACTCGAGCGATTTCGAATCGACGAGGAGTTGCACCTCGCCACCATGTACCGGCAGGTCCGGGTGAGCTACACACCGGCCGAAGAGTCGGTGCGGGAACTCGCGGGCATCCGGCCGGTCCGGCACGAGCTGAGGACTCTGCTGCCCACCCTGATCGACGCAGACACCACCACCCGCGAAATGCTCACGGCGCAAATGGAAGAGGTGAGCGACACCCAGATCATCGCGCTTGCATGCCAGATTCTGGAGCTCGACAGTCAACGCAAGCAGCAGATCCTCGAGGCAGCGACCCAGGTGGACCGTTTCCTGATGGTATACGAGGACGTGTACCGCCACCTGGACCTCAATCCCGACCTCGACGAGATCGACGAAAGCGAGCTGAACTGACAGCCCGTACCGACACGCGGCCAAAGACGGCCGATCGCGCGGGCTCGAGGGTCTACAATCGGACCGGAGGTCTGCCATGTCCGATCACGTCGTCACGGAATCCGCTCGTCAGGACCTCGACGACTGGCGAGAAACAGCGGCAACCAACTTCTTCGATTCCGACCCGTTCTTCCAGCGATTGCTGCGCCGTCATCTGGGTGATCGCTACCCCGAGCTGGAGCCTCGCCTGTTCATGCTGGCCGAGGAAACGGGTGTCGACTTCGACCGACTGGTGATGGAGTACAACCGCGACGAGAATCTACCGGTGGTGCGGCGCCACGACGCCGACGGCCGCGCGGTGGAGGAGGTGGTCTTCCACCCCGCTTACCACGAGGTGGGGCAGGTGTTCTGGGCGAGCGGTGTGCTGGCGAAGCTCGGCGTCCAGGGGAGCGAGATGGTATGCGGCGCCCTTGCCTATCTGCTCGACCAGAACGGCGACGCCGGGCACGCCTGTCCGGTAGCGTGCACCGCTGGCGCGATCAAGCTGATCCAGAGGGTGGGCACCGACGAGCAGCGTGAACGACTGCTGCCGTCGCTCCTCAGCACCGACCCTCACGAGTGGCTCCGCGCCGCCCAGTTCGTTACCGAGGTCCAGGGCGGGTCCGATGTGGGTCTCAACGCCGTGACCGCGAACCCCGAACCCGATCGACCCGGTTGGTACCGGATCCACGGCGAGAAGTGGTTCTGCTCGGTGGCGGATGCCGACCTGTTCGTCGTATCTGCACGGCTCGAGGACGCTCCGCCCGGCACCAGGGGTCTCGGACTGTTTCTGGTCCCGCGGACGATCGATGGCCGACCCAACGGGTTCGTCCTGCGCCGGCTCAAGTACAAGCTCGGCACCCGGTCCTTGGCGACCGGCGAAATCGAGTTCAACGGGGCGATCGGAGAGGCCGTCGGCTCGCTCGACCACGGCTTCAAGAACCTGGTCGGCATCGTGCTCGACACCTCACGGGTGCACAACGCGCTGGCCGCGTGCGGCATCATGCGCCGTGCCTTCGTCGAGGCGCAGACCTTTGCCGCAAGACGTGTCGCGTTCGACCACCCCATCCTCACCTACCCTGCGGTCCGGGAAATCCTCGCGCGGATGAAGCTTCGAACGATGACCGGCCTCGCCACGACATTTCGGATCCTGGCGATGACCGATCGCCTCGAGAGCTCGGGCCGTGACGACGACCTGGTCGGAGCACGCCGGATCGCGGTCATGGTCAACAAGTACTGGACCGCGGTGGCAGCTACGGATGTGGCGCGAGACGCCATCGAGGTGCTCGGAGGAAACGGCACGATCGAGGACTTCTCCGTGCTGCCTCGGCTGTACCGGGATGCCATCGTCGTGGAGAGCTGGGAAGGCACCCACAACACTCTGTGCGCCCAGGTATTGCGCGACTTCGCCACCCGAGATCTCCACCGTCCGTGGCTGCGCCAACTGGAAATCGAGATCGACGCCATCACCCACCCGGAGCTCGCCGATGAGGCAACATTCGCGCGCGAACTTCATCGGAACGTCGCGGCTCTCATCGTGCGGCTGGTGGCGGCCGAACCTGAACGGTCGAGCGCCCACATTCGCCACGTCGTGGCTCGGATGTGCCGTCTGACCGAGTGGGTGACGCTGCTCGAGCAGGCCCAGTGGGACCTGGAAACCGCCGGCGAGAGAGCACTGCTCGACGCGATCGAGCTGTATCGGCTCGTCGAGCTGGTACGGGCCGATCCGCTCGAAAACGAGCGACTGGCACCGTTGAATTCCGCGTTGGCTTCGACCCTGTAGTGATTCGCGGCGCGAATACGGGCTACATCGCCGCCGTGCGCACGGTCGTCGAGACCGCGGAGCGGGCGGCTGGGTCGACGGGCGACGGCTCGTCACGAGAGGTCAGGCTGACGAGTATCATCCCCAGGCCCAGCACGAGCGCGGCGGTGAGGAGCGGCACCAGCAACCGTGTCCAGGTATCGCCGGCGCCGTAGGCACTCGGCACCTCACGGTTCGGTTCGAGTCTGGATCCGGTCATGTCCTGCCCCTTTCACATATCAAGACGCTCGAGCACCCCAAAACGTTGCATGCGGACCGGCCGCTGCCGGCCCGCATGTGTTCTCGGTCACTTCGACGCGACCCGAACCTGCGCGTGCTGATCGAGCATGTGCTCGCCGATCCACTGCGCCATCACCTCACGCGGCACCGAGCCGAGCTGAGCCTCGAGTTGCTTCTTCGAGCCGTCCCGCTTGACCGTGTAGTTGGCCTTCGAGCCGGGAACAAGCTTGTGCGCCGTCTTCTTGTACGCTTCCTTGTTCTTCTTCGACATCTCGACACCGTTGAGGGCGATCAACACGTCGCCTGCCTTGAAACCCGCTTTCTCGGCTGGGCTGTCCAGGTACACCTTCTTGACTGCCCAGAAACCCGAGTCGGTTTCGCCGGTCTCGATCCCGAGCCACGCCTTGGCCTCCATCTTGTCCTGCATCTTTCGCAGACAGTCTTCGGCACTCGCCGAGCAGTTGTGCTTGTCACCGGCCACGGTCGGAATCGCGACCGCAACCATGAGGATCACCACACAGATCGTCGCCCATGCCTTCATGTCTCGACCTCCTTCGGTTGTCGGGCCGTCGTACGGCCCCGTTTGTCGACATCGCGAGGCACCGACCGTTGACCGCTCGCCGCAGTTCCCACGGTCCACCGATCGGTGCCTCACCCGTTTTCTCATGAGGCCAAGATGAGACCCCGGTATGTGAATGTCCTGAAGGTGGGGTAAAACCCTGTCAATGATGTGAAGAAGTTGCAAAATGGGGAAGCCAGGTGGACCGAACCGTCTTATATTTCCCGTGAAGGCCCCGCGATCCGGGGCGATGCTGGAAGATAGGAGCGGCATGCCGAACAATTCCCTGCCCGACCACGAATTCAGCTCGAGCGAACTGCGCGCCATCGAGCACAACGTTCTCGGCAGGAAGTGGAGCCTGTGGGCCGGAGTGGCTGCGGTCCTGCTGCCGCTGTCGATCCTGCTCGGCCTGCAGTACTGGTGGCTGACCGACCTCGAGCACAACTCCGCGATCGCCAGGAAGGCGACCCTGGAGAACTACCTGGACGCCATCGCCAAAGAGGTGGAGTACTACTACACCACCGTTGCCGAGCGTGCGCTCAACCTGCCGACGTACATCTTCACCGAGGGCAAGGTCGAGAAGGCCGGGTACCTTTTCAAGAAGAAGCCGATCTCCGGCGCCAAGCACCTCTTCATAGTGGACTTCACGGAGAAGAAGAAGACCACGATTCGGTTCTACAACCCCGAAGACCACACCATGGGGACGCCGGACTGGTCGGACGACTCCCTTGCCGTGTGGGCGGCCTCGTCCCCGTGGCACTGGTACCGCACCAAGGACGTCGCAGTCGAAACGGCCTCGCTGGCGGTCGACCAGCACGATCCCTGGAACAGGATCATCTTCAACCCGATCACCGACGACGAATCCAAGTTCGTGGGTCTCGCCGGGCTGATCGTCGACCAGCAGTTCTTCGAGGACGAGTTGCTGCCGAAAGCGATCGCCATGGCGCTGCCGGAGCTCGAAGAACGGGACGGACTGGTCGTGTGCGTTCGCGATGGTCGCGGGCGCCAGGTCCTGCCGTCCGCGCCGTTCATGAATCCTCATAACGACGGCGTCCGGCGCCACTTCAGCTTCGTCTTCACCGACTGGACCGTCAGTCTCCAGGGCAAGTTCACCGAGCCCCAGAAGTTGGCTCGCACCAACTTCGTCTACAACATGACCCTGTCGGCGCTGCTCGCCGCAGCCCTGATCGCCGGGATCGTGTTCACCCTGCGCACGGCGTTGCGCGAGATGCGGCTGAGCGCCATGAAGAACGAGTTCGTGTCCAACGTCTCGCACGAGCTCCGCACCCCGCTGTCCTCGATCAGGGTGTTCGGCGAGTTCATGCGCCGGGGGCGCGTGACCGACCAGGACAAGGTGCGCGAGTACGGCGGCTACATCGAGACCGAGAGCCGGCGACTCACCCAGCTCATCAACAATATCCTCGACTTCTCGCGCATCGAGTCGGGACGCAAGGTGTACACCTTCGAACCGGAGGATCTCGAGGAGGTCCTCACGGGCACCCTGGCCACCTTCGGCGTCCGGCTCCGCGACAGCGGGATCGAGGTCTCCTACCGCGGACCCGAGGAGCCGCTCCCGGAGATCGAAGTCGACGCCAACGCCATCGACCGGGCGGTCGCCAACCTGCTCGACAACGCCGTCAAGTACTCCGACGGCGGTCAGCGGATCGAGGTCGGCCTCGAGGGACGCGACGGCGAGATCCTGATCTCGGTCACCGACCAGGGCATCGGCATTCCGCGCGACGAGCAGAAGCGGATTTTCGAGCGCTTCCACCGCGTCAGCACTGGGTTGGTGCACGACGTCAAGGGCTCGGGGCTCGGGCTGTCGCTGGTGCAGCACATCGTCGAGGCCCACGGCGGACGCGTGACCGTGGACAGCGAGGTCGGCCGGGGCAGCACCTTCACCATCCACCTGCCGATGGCCGGCCCCGGTGCGAAGGGAGCTTGACATGGGCCCTGGTTCGCATATCTCCCGAGTGCTGGTGGTCGAGGACGACGAGGCCATGGCGGTCGCCCTGCGCGACGGGTTCGTGTACGAGGGGTACGAGGTGGCGGTGGCGCGCGACGGCGAGGACGGGCTGCGCCAGGCGACCGAGGACACCCCGGACCTGATGATCCTGGACGTCATGCTGCCCAAGATGACCGGCCTCGAGGTGTGCAAGCGGCTGCGTTCCGGGGGCTCCAGCCTGCCGATCATCATGCTGACCGCCCGCGGCCAGGAGATCGACAAGGTCCTCGGCCTCAAGCTGGGCGCCGACGACTACGTGACCAAACCGTTCAGCTTCATGGAGCTGATGGCCCGCGTCGAGGCGGTGCTCCGCCGGTGCGGCCCTGACGCCGGCTCTCGCGGCAGCCGAGGGACCCACACCTTCGGCGACGTCACCATCGATCTCGACCGCCACGAGGCGCGCAAGGGTGACGAGCCCTTCGAGCTGTCGCCACGCGAGTTCCAGCTCCTCTGCTACTTCATCGACCACCGGGGCGAGGTCGTCTCTCGAGAGCAGCTGCTCGACGCCGTGTGGGGCTACGACACCATCCCGTTCACCCGCACCGTGGACACCCACATCGCCAAGCTGCGCAAAAAGATCGAGGACGACCCCTCGGATCCGCACTTCCTGATCACTGTGCACCGCCTCGGCTACAAGCTCGTGGGGTAGCCGGCGCAAGATTCGGTGCCCAGCACCTCCGAGCTGGTACGCGATGGACCAGGCCCCAGCATCTGACGGGGCGCCTGACAACGACCCCAATGTCGCTCGGTTCCCGACCTGTCAGTTCTCTGATCGTCGATGCCGAATCTCGGGCACAGGCGGGAATCGGACTGTAGTGGGATTTCGACTCGGGCCCGCCGCGCGCCTCGCAACAACGGCGTCGGAAGATTCTTCGCAGACCTTCGGTTAGCCAGCTACGCGCTTGATTTGGGCAGTCCGTTCGGTGGCCGATCCTCGCCGAGCCACTCACACGCGCTGATACCGAGAGGTGTCGGATGCTGGCTCGAATAGAACATCTCTGGGCTGAGACGTTCAAACGATGGCTACCGGACCCGTTCGTCTTCGCCATCTTGCTCACGATCGTGACTGCATCGACAGCCGTGGCGAGGGTGCGGGCGAGCCCAGCCGACGTCGTTTCAGCGTGGTACGAAGGCTTCTGGATGCTCCTCGAGTTCGGCATGCAGATGGTCCTGATCCTCGTCACAGGCTATGCCATAGCCCTATCGACGCCGGTGACCCGTCTCATCGACAGACTTGCCGGAAAGCTTTCCCAATCCGGACTCGTGTACGTGGGGATCGTGCTGGTAGGCGGACTGCTGGTTCTCGTCAGCTGGGGCTGGCTCGTGCTGACGGCAGTTTTCGGTCGCGAGTTGGCGAGCCGGGTTCGCGGCCTCAACTATCCCTACCTCGTCGCGTGTCTCTACCTGTCGCATTTGACGTGGGTGCTCGGACTGTCGAGCTCGATTCCCCTGCTCCTCAATACACCGGGCAACTTCCTGGTCGAGGAGGGTCTTTTGCCAACAACCATCCCTGTGAGCGACACCCTGGGAAGCCCACTCAACCTCGCGGTCATAACCGTTTTCCTAGTCCTATCCCCGGCGCTGATGTGGTTCATCCGGCCCAGGGGCGAGGTCATTGATCTCGATGAGCTCCGCAGCGACCGAGGAATCGCACGTCAGACGACGGTCGCCGAGGAAGCTGACTCCATGCGCCTTCCCGGTCGAGTTCCCTCCAACCGGTTCAACACGAGCGCCGTTCTGCAGACGGTGATGTTAACCATGGGGCTCCTCTATGTGGTCCTCCACTTCGCCAGGAACGGCTTCGACATTAACCTCAACATCATGATCTTCATGTTCCTGATGCTCGGTCTCCTGCTGCACCGCACACCGATCCGCTACGTTGTGGCCATGGGCCGTGCCTGCTCGAATATCTCTGGGATCGTCTTCCAGTACCCGTTCTACGCCGGGACCATGGGCATCATGATATCCACCGGCCTGGCCAAGGCACTTGCCGCGTGGATGGCGGCCCACGTGAATCTCGAGACATTGCCGCTTGCCGCCTACTCTCTCGGCGGAGCCGTGAACTTCGCCATCCCGTCAGCCGGAGGCGAGTGGGCCGTGCTCGGCCCGCCCCTCGTCGAAGCCGTTCGCGAACTCGCAGGGCCTCTCGGCGCGGGCGGACTGAACCGTCAGGTGGCGCGGGTCGCGATGTCCGTGGCCTACGGCGAAACACTCACGAACCTCCTGCAGCCCTTCTTCTTGCTGATCGTCCTTCCGGTGATGGGCGCCGGAGTCAGGATTCAGGCACGAGATCTCATGGGTTACTTTTTCCTGCCCTTCGTCGTGCTCTTCACCGTGATCGGGCTACTGGTGTGGTTCGTTCCGTGATCGAGCTGGGACAGAATTCGGCTGGCGGTTGGCCGGGTTCCAGCTTTGCCGCGCTTCGCCTTTGGCGACGTGATTGCGTATTCGTGTTTCCAGTGGCAGACGAACGTTGGTGGGTGAATGCCCGGCTTCGCTTCTTCGCGGCTACGCCGTGGCGCGTTCAAATCGGTCGCCGGCCGAGTTACAGGGTGCCCGGTCTCGCTCTACGAGCTACGCCGTGGCTTGGCTGGCCAGGGCGGAGTTCTCAACCCCTCATGACGGTTTGGAGTACGCCCGGCTTCGCTTTCAGCTACGCCGTGGCAGTCTTCGTTCCCTACCCCGGGGGTTGAGAACGAAGACTGGTGACCCCAACGGGATTTGAACCCGTGTTGCCGGCGTGAAAGGCCGGTGTCCTAGACCTGGCTAGACGATGGGGTCACTCGAACTCAGTGTCATGGATCGTGCGCAGGGCTGCAAGCCCTTGCGCGGAGCGCACATCGTACAACACAATCGACCGCTGGTGAAGTCCAAGTGTAGGCAGGCGCGTTGATTCCACGGCATTCTGAGATAGCATGTCGCGAGGCTGGAAGGGCTGAGGTGATGAGCGAGGATGCTTCTGAGGATCGTGGTCGCTGCGAGTGCTGCCGCTACTGGCACCGCCTCGACACCAACCCGGGCCAGGGTGAGTGCCGTCGTCACGCTCCGTCGCCCGAGGCGTTCGAGAGCATCCACATGATGGCCGCGTGGCCGGTCAGCAATGGCGACGACTGGTGTGGCGAGTTCCAGGGCAACAAGGCGGAGAGTCCGGGCCGTCTGTAGCAACCCACACCACGAAACGAACATCTCGCACCCGTCGTGTCTGGCTCACTCTTCGAGCGGAGTGTCGATCGCGCGGGTGTCTGCCATTGACCGACGCCACGCCACGAGGCCCAGCACCGCGAGGTAGAGGAACACGGCGTACAGCCCAGCCGTCAGGAAGAGTCCCTTGTAGAGAAACATCCCGACGTAGAAGACGTCCACCGCCAGCCACACCAGCCACGCCTCGAGCAGTTTCCTGGTCTGCATCCACTGGGCGATGATGCTGAACGAGCTCAGGGTCGAGTCCATGAACGGCAGCGAGGCATCGGTGAACCGGTGCAACGTGAGCCCGAGGAGAAATCCGGCAACCGCACCGAGCAGCAACAAGGAGAAGCGGGTCGGCCACGCCGCAAGCGAGACCCGCAGCTTGCCGTGATCCTCGGCGCCGTGCAGCCACGCCCACCAGCCGTACGCGGCGAGGGCGAAGTAGATGCCCTGCAGGCCCATGTCGGCGTACAGCCTGGCCCGGTAGAACACGACCGCGTACAGGGTCACGCTGACCATCGCGAGTGGCCAGCACCAGATGATCTGACGAACCGTCAGGTAGACGGCGGCCACGGTCACGACCACGGCGACGAGCTCGAGGGCAGTCATCGCCGACGAGGGTACATCGGCGCCGGGATCGTCCTCACAGACTGAAGTCCAGCGTCACGATGAAGTTCCTGTTGGCGAGTGGGTAGTAGTACGGGATCCCGTCGAGGGTTTCCCCACCGCTCTCGCTCCTGGTGATGAACTGCCAGCTGTAGCCACCGGGGTACTGGTCCGCGGTGTCGAGCAAATTCGTCACGTACAGCGTGACCGTCGGCAAGGCCGCGGACAACCAGCGGCCGAGGTCCAGAGATGCCCGCAAATCGAGGTTGAAGTACGCCGGCGCGCGCAGGTCGTCGTCACCGGTGTTGTCGAGGTACGACGAGCCGACGTACCGCCCGGTCAACGACACGCTCACGTTCTCCGGTGCCCACTCGACACCCTGGTTGATGATCACCTCGGGCGTGAGCAGCGGCGGAACGTCGTACGACGGGATCGGCTCGCTTCCGATCCAATTCCACTGCTCATCGAAGACGTCGACGTACTGGGTCCACTCGCTGATGCGGTTGCGGCTCAGCGTCGAGCTGTTGGTGACCGCCCAGTTTCGACCCAGCAGCCAGCGCAGGTCGATCTCGAAGCCGCGGCGGAACGACTGCTCGACGTTGCGCCGCAGCGGCAGGCCAATATCGGAAAGCTCGCCGGTGAGCGCGACCTCATTGTCGAACTCCATCGCGTACAGGCTCGCCTGCAGCGCGAGCTTCGGAGCGTTGTAGTTCACGCCCAGCTCGAAATCGACTACCTCCTCCGGTTGTACGGCTTCCAGATCGTGGGGCACGGTGGCGTTGTCCTCACCCGCAAGCATGTCCAGGCGCGTCGGCTCACGCTGCGCCCTGCCGATCGAGGCGTAGCAGCTGAGCCGAGGCGAGACGAACCGCCGCACACCGACCTTCGGATCGAAGAAGGTCCAGTCGACCGAACCGAGATCGAGGTCTCCGTCGTACTCGAACTCGGCCCACCGCAGCTGGGCATCACCGAAGAGCAGCCACTCGCCGAGCCGGTACTCGATCTTTCCAAATACGTTGGCGGTCTTCTTGAAGCCGGTGTTCCGATAGATCCGGAGGTCGTCCACGTGGAGTGTGTGATCGCCGCGAAAATCGTTGTAGTGAGCGCCGACGGTCGCGGACATTCGATCGGTACTCGTGCTCGCGCTCACCGTGGAACCGATGAAGTACTGGTCGATGCCGAAGTCGAGCAGGTCGTCCTTCGCCACCGCGTCGTCCCACAGCCGGAACCATCCGGCGGCCCCGTTGTAGTAGATCGAGGCGATCAGCACGGTGTCGTCGCCCACCGCACGGGTGTACTGGAGCTGGGCGAAGTCCTGACCGAAGTCGTCGCGCTCCTGCTCGTCGAGGGGGTTGTACCGCGGGTTCTCCCGCAAGGTGTCGGGATCGACCGCGAGAAACGCGAGCTGGGTCTTCTCGTCCCCAGAGAACGACACGAACCTCAACGTCGATTTCTGCCCGCGCCACTCTCCGTTCAGGAACAGCGTCAGGTGTTCGGTCCCCGAGTTCTCCCGGTAGCCATCGGTGCGGGCGTAGGAAACCCGTCCTCCGACGGCGAAGGCGTCAGCGATCGTGCCTGTCTGGTAGGCCGCGGAGGCACGCAGCGTGTCGTAGGAGCCGAAACCGAGCCGCGCCTCTGCCTGACTGGATTGGGACAACGGAACGCTGGCGAAGTTGACCGAACCTCCGAACGACGGCGATCCCACGGTGGAGGTCCCGACGCCTCGCTGGATCTGGATGCTGTCGACGACACTCGTGAAGTCGTGAAAGTTGTTGAAGTAGACCGCGTGCTCCGCCGGATCGTTGAGCGGCGCGCCGTCGAAGGTCATGTTGATCCGGGTCTGCTGGATTCCGCGCATGCTCAGGTAGGAGTAGTTGGCGCCGATCCCGGAGTCCGAATACCACGTCACGGACGGCGTGTACTGCAGCAGCTCCGGAACATCCTGGCCGTAGCTCAGATCCTCGATCTGACGGCGGCCGAGGTTCGTCTTCGTCACCGGGGACTCCTCACCCGCACGAATTGCGGTGACCGTGATGGACTCGGACACCGACATGGTTGGTGACAGCTCGATTCGGAGCCCGGGCAGAGCTCCTTCGACCGTCAATTCTTGACGAGCAGGCCGAAACGCCGGATGGCGCGCCTCGATCACCCGCCTGCCGGCGGCAAGGTCCAGATCGAACTTTCCGTCCGCGCCGGTCACTGCGACGGCCACACCGTCGACCGCGATCTCCGCCCCCTCCACAGGCGCGCCGGTGCGATCGGTCACTGTGCCGTTGACCGAGAAACTCGGCGGGTTCACACCGGCGATCGCGGCGACCGCGATCAACCAACACACGAGGACCGACATGACCGTGACCCCGAGACGGCCTCGACGTCGGCGGCCGCGGAGATCTACCGCGCGAGTCACTGACATCCTCGACCTCCCCCCGCCAAGGGGTGACAACGGATCGAGATCTTCTGTGGTCCAGAACTGCTCGGGGGTCGCTGGTGCCGTTCCCTACGCCGGTATGATCCGGATCAGGTTCCAGGGTTTGATCTCAGGCCGTCGGGCCACCCCTAGGCGAACTGACGATGACAATTGTGCGCCCAGGAGGGCGTCACGTCAAGGCACAATCACCCGTGGACGCCGTTCCACACAAGCCGGCGAGCCGGAAGAGGATCGATCAGGGCGGGGTGCGACCGGAATCGAGCTCTTCTCTGGCGGCCGGCGAATCCGGCGCGCTCGCCCGCCGGTCGTGCGTCCGCAGAAGACGCGGGCTCATGATCAGCGCCGCGCCGTAGAACACGAACGC
>JBFELO010000137.1:0-11930 GCA_041552055.1 Candidatus Sulfomarinibacteraceae bacterium
GAGTGAACTGCAGGGTTGCATCATGCAATCGCGGATGCAGCCGATCGCGACCATCTGGCGGCAGATGCCGCGGAGGATCGCGACCTCGTTGTCGGTGATGCCGGCGCGACCGAACAGGCGGCGGAGCTTGCGCAGGGTACGATGCGGGCTCAGCGGATCGAGAAACCCGATTGCCGAGAGCGCCTCGTGCAGGTGTTGCATGAGGTCTTCGATACGGTCCGACGATGCCGGGACCGGGCCCTCGACAGCGTCAGGATCGGCCTCGATCGACAGGTAGCCGAGCACGATCGCGATTGACTGCGTGAGGTTCAGGACCGGGAATCCGGCGACGGTTGGGACCCGGACGACGAGGTCGCAGCGATCGAGGTCGTCGCGTCGCAGGCCACTGGTCTCGTTGCCGAACACGAGAGCGGTTTCGGTGAGACCGCGCCGCTCGAGTTCCGACAGGGCCTCCCGTGGTCCAACCAGAGGTTGATTCTCGCGACCCCGGCCCGAGGCCGAGGCGACGAGAGTCCGATATTCGGACGCCGCCTCCGACAGCGACTGCCAGCGGCGAATCTCCAGGCGCTCGAGGCCGCCACACGCCCAGCGCAGGATCTCGGGGTCGTCGAGCTCGACGAGCGGACGTACAAGTTCGATGCGGGAAACGCCGAAATTGGCGGCCACACGGATCGCCGCGCCGAGGTTTCCCGGCACGGCCGGTTCGACCAGAATCACCGCGGACACAGGCATTGTCCAGATATAATACACATGACGACGGGGCCTGCCATGATCATTCCTTACGGCCACGAGCACACCACCGTTCGACGCCTCCCCTGGGTGACCTTCACGATCATGGGGCTGTGCGTACTCGTGTTCATCGGGACCCAGTTCACGGTGAGCGGACACGGCGAGGACGAGGCCATTGAAGGTCTCGGGCGGATCTTCGAGTACCTCGTCGAACATCCGCACCTCGAGCTCGACCCGAGGTTCTTCGACCTCCTCCGCGATCGAAACGTCTCGGAGAATGAGATCGAGGAGTTTCAGTCGATCCTGGCGGCGATGCGACAGATGGGGGGGGACCCTCCCGAGAATCCGCGCCATCTGGCCGAGGAGAAGGAGGAGCTGGAGCGGCTGATCGACGAGTTCATGGGAGCCCTGGCCGAGATGCGGGACCACCCGTTCTACCGCTGGGGGCTGGTTCCCGCGGACATGAAGCTTCACACCCTGGTGACCTACCAGTTCCTGCACGGCGGATTCTGGCACCTGTTCGGCAACCTGTTCTTCCTGTTTCTGGCCGGGCCGTTCATCGAAGATGTTTGGGGTCGACCGCTGTTTGCGTCCTTCTACCTGCTCGCAGGTGTGATCGCGGCGCTGATGTACGCCGTCCACTACCCGCATATGGACGGACCATTGATTGGTGCCTCGGGTTCGGTGGCCGGAGTCATGGGCGCGTTCCTGATCCGGTACTGGAAGACGAACATCCGTTTCTTCTACTGGTTCTTCGTGGTGTTCCGCGGCACCTTCACGGCCCCGGCGTGGCTGATGTTGCCGCTGTGGTTCCTGCGCGAGTTGTTTTTTGCCCAGGCGTGGGATGTGGTGGCTCCGGCTTCGGGCGGCGGTGGAGTGGCCCACTGGGCGCACGTCTGGGGCTTCGGGTTCGGTCTGGCGGTGGCCGGTGCCATACGGCACTACCGCGTCGAAGAACGATTCGTTCACGAGGCCATCGAGTCGAAGATCACGCTGGTGGACAACACCGCCGTCGACCGCGCGATGGAGGCGGGGAAAGAAGGCCGGATCGGGGAGGCGTTCGACCTGCTCAACGCCGAGTTGAGATCCCACCCCAACAACGTCGACGCGGCACTGGCGCTGTGGAACCTGGCGATGGCGCACGGTCGCGCACCCTCGGCTGCTCCGTTCCTCGTACGGCTGATGCGCCAGGCGGTGCGTGACGAGGATCCGAGTCTGGTCCTCAACCACTGGCATGAGCTGCTCGCTGGAGTGCCCGACCTCCAGGTCGACCCGCCGCTGGCAGCCAGGGTCGCGGAGATTCTCTTCAACAACGGTCGTCGTGAGGAGGTCGTCGAGACCGTCAGTCTGGCCGCCGAGTCACTGGAATCGGACACGGCGAGCGCAGTGATGACCCGCCTGGCAAAGGTCGCGGTCGCGTCTCATGCGCCCTCGGCGGGGGTGCTCCTCGATGCGGCGCTGGCCCATCCCGAGTTGACGCCCGAGGTCCGGAGCGAACTGGCGACGCTCGCCGGCGCTCTGCCCCCGGTGCAGTCCCAAGAGCCGGCGGGCGGCCCTGACGAATCGACACCGGACGACGAGGCACCGAGTACGGGGGTGGTCGAGGTGGATCACACCCTGCAGGTCATGCGAGCGGTGCCGCTCCGCATCGAGGACCGGGCGTTGACCATCGATGTGCGGGGGGCAACCCGCAGGATGGCGTTGAGTCTGATCCAGGCAGTCGGCGTCGGTGGAGTACGGCCTCACGATCGTCGGCCGTTCCTCCTCGTCGATCTGATGTTGGACCCGCCGTGGAGCGAACGCGGTCAGCTGCGAGTCATCCGACTGTCCAGCACCGACTTCGACCCTCGCAGGTTGGTCGCCGGTGCCGACGACTCGTTACAGGCGTTTCGAGAGTTGCTGGAGGGGCTGCTGACGGCGACCGGTGCCGTACCGCTGCCAGACCCGGACTCGGCCCGTGGTCAACCCTTCAGGACGTTCGACTCGGTGGAATCCTACGAGCGAGACGTGCTTGGGATCGGGAAGGCGACGCTGTAATCTGGGCGTTGGCTCGTCCCGACCCACCACGATGTCCCGGATCCCAGGACGAGAGCGATCCGCGCCGCCCAACGGCCTTCACTCCTCGGCGAAGCTCTCGACCGTGAATGTGTGCATGATCGCATCCGGGTCCTGCCAGCAACCGGGGTCGAGGCCTGCCTTGCGACACGTGTGTTCGACGAAGGTCTGACGATCCCATCGGTGGTCATGTGCGACCTGGGGGAGCAGCAGGCCCCGCGCCGGCCCCCGTTCGATCATCAGTCCGTGAACTCCGACGATGATCGATTGGGGATCGTGAAGTCGCGCGAGCGGCGACAGAACCGAGATCTCGATTCTGATCCGATCGAACTCGTCGGGCGCCACCGGGTTGAAACGGGGATCACGAAACGCTGCGGCAACGGCGTTCGAGCGAACGCTCCTCCACAGCGGCTCGACAGGCTCGACGTGCCCGATGCAACCTCGGAGGATGCCGTTGATCGTCAACGTGACGAAGGCGCCCCTGGGCTCGCCGAGGGTGCCCTCGTCGGTCGTCGGACGGGGCTGGGGCCGATCCTCGAGCCTCGCGCCGATCGCATCGCGGGCGAGGCGCAACAGGGCTTTTCTCTGGCCGGGGTCGAGGCTCATTTCCACCTGTCCGTCTCTCTCTGCGTACAGGATGGTATCGTGACGGGGTGATTGTCAAACTTCCAGTCGGGAAAGACACCTGCGCGGTGGATATGCGCGGATTTCGAGTTCGTTCCGTGACTCCCTCCGCTCCGCGAGGACGAGAGGATTGTAGCGCGCTCGTTGCCCGAGCGGTAGATGTCCCCGCCCTCGGCCCGTCGTTGGCGGAGCGGGCAGCCGGCTGTCCGTCGGCGGCGATCCTGGTGCCGGACGGGACCCGGTTCACCGCGCTCCGACAGGTGTTGCCCGTCGTGCTCGACCGCGTGCTGACGGCGGGCGTTCCCGCCTCCTCGATCACCGTGGTGGTGGCCGCAGGGACTCATCCCCCGATGACCACGGCGGCCCTCGAGGCCCTCCTCGGCCCCCTACCGCCGGGAGTGAGAGCGATTCAGCACCAGAGTCGTGAGGTCACCGATCTGGTCTCGGTCGGCGAGCTCGCGACGGGGCTCCAAGTTCGGTTGAACCGTGCGGTCGTCGAAGCCGCACTCGTGGTGATGGTCGGCGCGGTTCGCCATCACTACTTCGCTGGCTTCGGCGGCGGCGGCAAATTGGTCTTCCCGGGAGTCGCGGGCTACGACGAGATTCAGGACAACCACTCTCGGGTTCTGCAGCCCGACGCAACTGGCGCGATGCGGCGTCATCCGGCCTGCGAGCCCGGAATCCTGACCGGGAATCCGGTAGCCGAGGAGATCGCGGCCGCGGTGGACCTGCACCCCCCGGGGTTTTCGGTGTGCCTCGTCCCCGGCAACGATGGTCGAATCGCGCAGGCGATCGGCGGTGACTGGCGATCGGCGTTCGACGCGGCAGTGGCGCGGGTGCGCGAGTGGTACGAGGTGCCGTCAGGTCCGCGATCCGTATTGGCGGTCGCGTCGGCCGGCGGCGACCCTTCCGACGCCACGCTGATCCAGGCGCACAAGGCACTCGACGCGGCGTGCCGGTTCGTCGAGCCGGACGGCGAGTTGCTGTTCTTCGCTGACCTCGGGGGAGGTCACGGCTCTCCCGACATGGATCCGTTCGTGGCAGATCCACGGCCGGCAGCCATCCTTCACAGGCTTGAACGACGGTGGGTCCAGTACGGCCACACGACGCTTCGCATCGTGGAGAAGACCTCGAGATATCGGGTGCACCTCGTTTCGCGGCTGAATACGGACGACGCCAGGCGACTCGGGTTCCACCCGGTGGAGAACCCTGCGGAGGTGGTCCAGACCTGGCGCGAACGGCAGGCCGGAG
Source organism: Candidatus Sulfomarinibacteraceae bacterium (assembly GCA_041552055.1). GTDB lineage: Bacteria > Acidobacteriota > Thermoanaerobaculia > Thermoanaerobaculales > Sulfomarinibacteraceae > JBFELO01. The sequence continues at coordinate 4,660 of JBFELO010000137.1, forward strand.
CTTCGGTGGCGGTGCTTCCGGCGCAGGCCGTGTATCCGGCGCGGAATCCAGGCCGGCCACCGACGGTTGATGACGGGATCCATGTCGCCCCCTGAGTCGCTGCGCATTGACTCTGACCGAGATTGACCACGGTCAAGGAAACCCCAGCCTCGAGAACGGAAGATGTCACCGGTGTCGGGAAGAGCCCGGCTCAAAAAGGAGTCCGATGTGAAACGAAACAGCAACCCTGATGGACTCGATCCGGCTCGCGCGGTCGCGATCGTCGATCTCGTCGAGGTGGCGGAAGCGGCAACGGTGAGCCGTGTGCTCGCTCGAGCTTCGGGGGGGAGCCTGACCCTGTTCGCGTTTGCGGCCGGACAGGAGTTGTCCGAGCACAGCGCTCCGTTCGATGCTCTGGTTCAGGTCCTGGATGGCGAGCTCGAGTTGACCATCGGGGGCAACGGCGTGCACGCGCGACCAGGCGAGGTCGTTCTCATGCCTGCCGACGTCCCCCACGCGCTCAGGGCCGTCGTTGACACGAAGATGCTACTGACGATGCTGCGTGACGCGGGGAAGGAGTAGGTCATGGCCGTACGAGAGGTCATCGAGATCGACGAGGAGCTCTGTGACGGTTGCGGAGATTGCGTTACGGCTTGCGCGGAGGGTGCTCTCGCCATCATCGACGGCAAGGCACGCCTCGTCAGCGACGTCTACTGCGACGGTTTCGGCGCGTGCCTCGGGGAGTGCCCGCAGGGCGCCATCTCGATCATTCGCCGGGAAGCCGAGGAGTTCGACGAAGGGGCGGTCGCGCAACACCTGGCACGACAGAAGGGCTCCGACAGTGGAGCCGCGGTCGGGCCTGCGCTTCCGATGGCCGGTGGCCTTCACGCGTCAGCGTCCTGTCCGGGCGCGCAGGCACGAGCCTGGGAGGCTGAGCCGTCGGCTTCGATTGCCCCGACCGCACCCGGTCAGTCTCACCTTCGGCAGTGGCCGATCCAGCTCCACCTCGTGCCACCCACGGCGCCGTTCTTTCAGGACGCCGACGTGCTGTTAGCTGCAGATTGCGTGGCCTACGCCGTGGGCGGCTTCCACGGCGAATTCCTCAACGGTCACGGGCTCGCGATTGCGTGTCCGAAGCTGGACAGCCATCAGGAGATCTACCTCCAGAAGCTGGTCGCCATGATCGACGACGCGGAGATCAGATCTCTCGACGTGCTGGTCATGGAGGTGCCGTGCTGCAGCGGTCTCGTGCGCCTCGCGCAACAGGCGGCAGAGCAGGCGCGGCGGTCGGTTCCCGTGCGCTGCCGAGTGGTCGGTGTCAAGGGGGAGATCATCGCCGACAGGACGCTGTAACGAGCCGGTAAATGACTCCCCGCCCGCAAAAACGAGTCGCAGCCAGCGTGTACAATGCACTGGACGAGGGCACGCCGAGCGCAGCTTAGGCCCCTTCGAATACACCACCCGGTGGATTGTCAGGAGGTGTCCATGACCCGAGGTCGAACGTGGCTGGCCATGACGGCCATGTGTTTGTCGGGGTTTCTGCCGGGGACGGCGACCGGTGACGCCGGATTAAGGATCGACACTCCGCAGCTCGACCTCGGGGAGGTGAGGGCAGGCACGGCCGCCGTCGGAACGTTCGTGTTCCACAACGACGGAGATCGGGACGTCACGATCCTCCGAGCGAAGCCCTCCTGAGGATGCGCGGTGGCCGAGTTCGACTCGGTCATCCCGGCAGGTGGGTCGGGAACGCTGACGGCCAGGATTGAGACCACGGTGGTTCAGCACGGCAAGGTGTCCAAGAGCGTCTCGGTGCACACCGATGCTCCGGGGCATGAGGTGATCCGGCTGGTCGTCAACTTCGAGGCAGTGGCATCGATCATCGCCACACCGAGGTTGCGCTTGCATCTGAACGCCGTCGAGGGGCAAGGGGGATCCGCGAGGGTTTTGCTGCACCGGCCCGACGGTGAAAGGCTCGAGGTCACGAGAGCAGCGCATGATGGCGGGGAGTATCCGGTCGACCTGAAGATCGTTGGCGTTCCCGTGAGCGAGCCGACCACCCTGGCAGGGGGGAGTCGGGCGGTGCCCGGTGATGTGTGGCTCGAAGCAGAGATGGCGCCGCACGGGGAGTCGATCCGCTGGACTGGACGGGTGACGGTGGAGACGAACCACCCGAACGCGCCGCAACTAGAAATCCCGGTCTCGGTGTGGGTGCAGCCGCTGTTCGATGTGCGCCCACAACGCGTCAACCTGTGGATCCCGGAAGAGGCGACCGAGATGCAGCCGGTGACCCTGCGTGTGACCCATGCCGCTCGGAAGCCCTTCGAGGTCACAAAGATGGAGGTCTCGCATCCCGAGTTGTTCTCCGCGACTGCGCTCACCGCCTCCGATCGCCGGTTCCACACGATTCGGGTTCAACTCAACAACCTCGTCGATGCTTCGAAGGTCGAGGGTGTCGTGCGGGGCCTTCTGCGGCTCTACACCTCCGATCCGGCCAAGCCGGTGATCGACATCCAGGTTGGCCTGTCGCCGCTCCATGACCGTGTCCGGCGACCCGCTGCGCGAGGCAGGCCATCGACCGCTGAAGGCGAGGGAACAGGGTCGCCGGCCGAGGGCGGCTGATTCCGGGAATACCCGGATCCGTGTTCGTTTCCGTGCCCGATACACCCCTGAAAGTTGTCCGAGGATTCGGAGACGGTGGGTCCCCTGATTCATAACGAGGGCGGAGCCCTAGCCCGTAGTCGGGGCCGATGAAATGAAACGCCACGACGGGTCGTGTTCGATCGGCGACAGTGTCGCGGCCTCGATCTCCGCACGATGGGCCTTCATGACCCCGCTGAGAGGTTGGCCGGAGGCGACTCTTCCGAGCGCGTGAAAGGCACGACAGTCTCCGCGGCTCAGGAATCCCTGCCACATCGCCTCGCGGTGGGACGGACGGGCGAGTCTCACGTTGTCGGTTTCGCGCAGCCCCTTCCAGAGCAGATCCAATCGGCGCTTCGCCTGTTCCGCGGACAGCATCGGTTCGTTCTGGAATGGTGTGTAGGGCTTCGGTACGAGGATGCTGAAACCAGCATGAACGTTGCCCACGCGACCACGCTCGCGGCCCCTCTCCCGCACGATTTCTGCGGTCCGGCGGAGTAGATCACAGATTCCCAGCAGGTCGTCGTCTTGCTCGTCCGGGAGACCCACGATGAAGTACATTTTCAGATCGGGGATTCCACAGCGTTGGGCCGTATCCACGGCCTCGAGAATCCGGGCATTCGAAATCGGCTTCCCAAGTGTATGACGCAGCGCGTCGGTACCGGATTCGGGCGCGATGGTCACCGAACGCGCCCCCGATGCGGCGAGTGGCCGCAAAACGCCCTCGACCATGGCCGGAATCCGCAACGACGACAGGGAGACGTTGAGCCCTGCCGCGCTGCACTCCGCCAGGATCTCGGCCAATTGTGGGTGGTCGCCGACGGCCGTTGCGACGAATCCCACCCGATCGGTCACCGCGCGCAACGCGTGCACCCGCTCGACGATACCTGCAGCGGGATAGCATCGGAGACGTCCATAGTTGTAGCTGACCCAGCAGTAGCGACACTTTTCCGGGCAGCCCCGTGACATTTCGACCAGGCCACGATTTCGGTACTCGGTCAGGGGTGTGACGGTGTGCGAATACGGAATCGAGTCGGAAGACGCCATGTGGGCGTCCCGTTTTTCGAGCCGGCGCAAGCGGCGCAACGGGCGCCCGTCGCCGTCGAGGTGGTGGCGTGGAACGAAGTAACCATCCAGCCCGGAGAGTTCCTCGAGCAGTTGGCCCCGATCGCACTCACGCGTCATTGCCAGCAGCCGCGGCCAGAGACGCTCGGCCGCGCCGAGGACGAACACGTCGACGGCGGGCGCCAGCGGTAGAGGGTTGATCGACGCCACGGCTCCGCCGACGACGACCAACGGGAATCGGGACCCGCGATCATCGCGATGACGTGGAATCCCTGCGGCGTCGAGAGTTCTCAAGAGGTTGGCCGCGTCGAGTTCGAACGAGCAACTCCACGCGAGAACGTCGAATTCCGCCAGTGGACGGCCGGTCTCCAGGCTGTGACCGGCGAGATCAGGGTCGGAAAAGCACCGCTCGACCGCCGTGTCCTCCTGCCGTGCGGTGATCTCGACGACCCACTGAAAGGAGAGAGAAGACATCGCCACGCGATAGGTGTTCGGGTACCCCACGGCGACGCTCAGGCTGCCGTACAGCGGCAGATCGAGACGGGTCCGCTCGGAATCGATCAGCGCGGCGCGGTGGTGGCGGGACACCCCGTGACCATACGCCAAACCTGTTGCCGTCGCCAGGTTTTGGACGCGCGATGGGTTTGGCTTAGAATGTCAAGTCTGTCTCGTGGAGGGAGGAGATCACAAACCTTGGCGCCTGGCTCCCACTGTCCCCCCGACACTCCGCCGGTGATCGCGATCGATGGACCGGCGGGCGCCGGCAAGTCGACGATCGCCGCGATGCTGGCCGACAGGCTCGGCGTGCCACACCTCGATACTGGTGCGATGTATCGCGCGGTCGCCCTGCTGGCGCTGCGAGCGGGCATCGAGCCGCCGCTGAGCGACGCGGAGATCGAGCGCGTGCGGCAACTCCTGCTCGACCATCCGATCGATGTCTCGGTAGGGGAGGGCGGCACCCTGGTGTTGATTGACGGAGAAGACGTGAGCGAGGAGATCCGGACTCCGGAGTGCTCGGCGATGGCGTCAGCCGTGTCCGCGTTGCCGGTCGTCCGGAGAGAACTGGTGAGAATGCAGCGTCGAATCGGAGCGCGGAACGGCGGCGTCGTCGAAGGACGGGACATTGGGAGCGTGGTCTTCCCGGATGCACGACTGAAGGTTTTTCTGACAGCCACCCCGGGAGAACGAGCGCGTCGTCGCCACCGCGAAGTCACACGCGTTGACCCTTCAGCCTCCATTCAAGATGTTCAACAGCAGCTGCACCAAAGAGACCTGCAAGATTCGTCACGCAGGGACTCGCCACTCCAAGTCGCGCCGGGGGCAGTGGTCGTGGACACCGATGGACTGGCTCCGGAGGAGGTCATCGCTCGACTGCTTGACGAGCTCGAGCGTGCGGGCGCTGCCGTGCTTGACAGCAACGGCCAGAACACCGTAAGGTCACGGAACGACGCGAGCTAGCGCCGACGGTGGTGTGTCTCACGAGGAGGATTCGGTCTTGAACATCGACCCTGGGATGAACGACGAAAGGGGCAATGGAGAAGAGTCAGATCAGCTCTCGATGGAAGAGCTGATGAAAACATCCATGCACAGCCTCAAAGAAGGCGAGGTGGTGCACGGCACGGTGGTCGCGCTGACCGCCGAGGACGTGCTCATAGACATCGGCTTCAAGTCCGAAGGCAGCGTGCCGATAGCCGAGTTTACCGACCCGGACTCCGGTGAGGTGAGCGTGGCGGTCAACGACACCGTCGAGGTCTTCATTGAACGCCTGGACGAGGCGGAAGGTCAGCTGCGACTGTCGCGGGACCGGGCGAGCAAGCTCAAGACGTGGCGGGACATCGAGGAGGCCTACCGCAGCGGAAGCCCGGTGACAGGAAAGGTCCTGGAACGCGTGAAGGGTGGCCTCTCGGTCGATATCGGGATTCGCGCATTTCTCCCGGGTTCGTTGGTCGATCTCCGACCCAACAGGCGGCTCGAGGACTACATCGACGCCGAGGTCGAGGCCAAGGTGATCGCGTTCGATCGGCGGCGGTCCAACGTGGTGTTGTCTCGAAAGGCGGTCCTCGAGGACGAGCAGGGCCAGGTGAAGGCCGCGACCATGGCGGAGCTCGAAGAGGGCAAGCTGGCCTCCGGCGTCGTGAAGAACATCACCGACTATGGCGTGTTCGTCGACCTCGGCGGATTGGACGGCCTGCTGCACATCACCGACATTTCCTGGGGCCGTGTCGGACATCCGAGCGAGTACTTCCAGGTGGGTGACGAGGTCGAGGTCGTCATCCTGAGGTTCGACCGCGATCGGGAGCGCGTGTCCCTGGGTTACAAACAGCGGTTCGAGGACCCGTGGGTCTTGGTGCCCGAGAAGTATCCCGTGGGCAAGCGCGTCACCGGGAAGATCGTCAGTATCGTCGACTACGGCGCGTTTGTGGGACTCGAAGAGGGGGTCGAAGGCCTGATCCATGTCAGCGAGATGTCATGGACGAAGAAGATCAAGAACCCTCGCTCCGTGGTCGATGTGGAGCAGGAAGTCGAGGTCGTCGTTTCGGAGGTGGATCCGGAGAAGCGGCGACTGTCGCTGTCTCTTCGTGCCATCGAGCCGAACCCGTGGGAGCAGGTCGCAGAGTCTCACCACGTCGGGAGCCGCATCAAGGGAGTCGTGCGCAACCTGACTGACTTCGGCGCGTTTCTGGAGATCACGCCGGGGGTCGATGGGCTGGTGCACATATCGGACATGTCGTGGACACGGCGCATTAACCATCCCTCCGAGGTCGTCCAGAAGGGCGACGAGGTCGAGGCTGTGATTACCTCGATCGACGTCCTGAATCAGCGCATATCGCTGTCGATGAAAGAGTTGTTGCCGAACGAATGGGAGGAGTACGCCAACTCCCACGGTGTCGGAGATGTGGCGCACGGGACGGTCACCAATATCACGGATTTCGGTGTATTCGTGGAACTCGAACCCGGTGTGGAAGGTCTATGCCACATTTCCGAGATCGACCGCGAAACCGGGCTGTCGCTGGCAGAGATGTTCGTGTCCGGACAGAGGGTTGCGTGCCGGATCCTCAGGATCGACTGGAATGAGAACCGCATTGGCCTCTCGATGCATGGCCTGTCCGAAGACGACATCGAAAGTGCAGAGGCAGCGGGGGAGGCGACCGCTGCCACAGCGAGTGAGACCGCAATGGCAGCAGCTCTGAGGGCCGGAGGCCTCGTGGAAGAGGAGGCCGAGGAAGTCGAGGAGGCGAATCAAGAAGCGGCGGAGGCAGCCACGGGCGCAGACGCTGAGGCAGAAACCGATGCGGGCGCGGTGGGAGAAGAGGAGCGAGTCGAAGCTGTTGAGGAGGAGGGGCCTGAAGCTCGGGATGCGGTAACCCCGACGGAGGAAGAGGAGCCGGAGGCCGAGGTCGCGGCGGGAGCGGCGGCTGCGGCTGATGATGGGGCCGAAGTCGTCGAAGAGGAGCCTGAAGCTCAGGATGCGGTGACCACCGCGGAGGAAGAGGAGCCGGAGGCCGAGGTCGCGGCGGGAGCGGCGGCTGCGGCTGATGATGGGGCCGAAGTCGTCGAAGAGGAGCCTGAAGCTCAGGATGCGGTGACCA
>JBFELO010000138.1:0-11913 GCA_041552055.1 Candidatus Sulfomarinibacteraceae bacterium
CCTTTCTCGGTGGCGAAGGCCATGATCGAGGTCGACGAGATGTGGTCGCCCAGCCACAGTCGGATGACCCCCGGGTCGAGCTTCTGCATGTGCAGGGGCAGTCCGGCGATGTCCTCGGCTCCGGCCCATGAAGCCGCAACCAGTATCGAAACGACGACGATCAACCAGAGTCTCGTCTTCATCACCCCTCCTTTACCGCGCGCGGCGCGGTGTCTCCAGCCATATCAGGAACTAATCCGAACAAGCGACGATCGCATGATTCACGGTGTCCATACGGAGTGGGAGGGGAGGAGTTTCGTGCCAGACGCATCGCTCATCGGGTGTGCGCACGGTGGATCGTCGACGCTGCGAAGGACTCGACGGATCGCTCCTCTGACAGCCCCGCGGGTGGCTCCGTCGATCGGGGCGCGTGAGGTGCGAAGGCGATGCTCAGAAGAGGTGAGTCGGCCGCCGATGGCACGGGGGTGCGGCGAGCCGCACCCTACCTCGAGCCGCGCCGACCTCCGAGGTCTGTGGGGTACTTCTTTGCACGCCCCCATGGCCGATTCATGTTGGACTGGACCAGCTCTCGAAGCGCTTGTCCAACGTCGCCCCGTGGCGTGGCGGGCTCCAGACCGACCATGGTCGAGAAGCCGGCGTGTGCGAGCGACGGATGGAACCTCTGCGCGGCGCGGCGGATGGCCGGTACGAGGATTGGGAGGTCGACGCGAGACGGATGGTCGGGGCCGAACAAGATCTCCGGTTTGGCCACGACGGACGGCCGCGCGTCCTCGAATGGTTCTCCGTTGTTTGGGTTGACCTCGAAGCGAGGGGAGTTACTGCCGGAAACGTCGATCCTGATCCTGTGTCCGGTGTTGAAGACCATGGCCGTGGACCACAGATCCACCGTCACCTCGGTCGGTTCGCCGGGTACCAGTAGGCATTCGCCGTCGTCACCGCAGCGCATGCGGGCACGCTGGATCCCGTCGAGTACGAGCATCGACCGTCCGTCCGGGGTGACGTCGGTGAGCCGAACGGCAAGGTCCAGATCCGGCGTGTCGGGCCGCATCCACAGCGTGGCGGACACGCGGCCCATCACGGTGACCGGACCGGGAAGCGGCCGCGTCGTGAACGAGAGCACGTCCGGCCGTTCCTCGATCGCTCGCTGGTCGTGCGGCCCGTCGCCCATGCTCCTCCCGCCGACCACGAGATCCGCGAACAGGTTGTTGCCGCCCAGGGTCGGGACCGGGTCCTCGGGATCGATGACGAGCTCCCGCTCACCCGAGGTCGGGAGCTTCATGGACAGGCGTCCATCGTCGGCAAGATAGAGGCGGCGACGGTGCGCCGGCGGCGGCCAATCCGCGAGCTCGACCCACTCGTTGCCAGGCGCACCTTCTTCCTGTCCTCCCATCAGGTAGACGAGCACTACGGGCCAGTTCGTCACCTCGTTGGGCCAGCCGCGCAACGTGTGGTTGAGCCACGGCACGATGGTGTCGAGCGGGTCGAGCAGGGCATTGGCCGGAAAGCTGACCTCGCCTACCTCTCTGCTGCCAAGCGAGTTGTGCGACCAGGGACCCATGATCAGGTATTGACGGCCCCGCGCGCCGGGACCGCCCTGGTGCTGCAAGGTGCTGAACGCGTCGAGGGTGCCCTGGGAGAAGATGTCGTACCAGCCGCCGACGTGCAGGCCCGCCGCGTTGACGCGGTCGGCATGTTGGAGCACCTCGGCCGGGTTCCACCAGTCGTCCTTCAGGCGATGGCGGCGGATCTCGTGGTACATCTCCGACGACCCCTGATCCGCGAGCCAGTTCTGTGCGAGCGCCTGGCGAAGTGCGCCACCCTGGAGGAAGGCGTGATGGTACAGGTCCGGGGTCGCGACGACCGCGAGCATCGACGTGAGGGCCGGATGCGCGTCCGGAGCGAGCAGGTACCCTGTGATCGCGAATGCCGAACCGCCGAGAGTGCCGATGCTGCCGTCGCACCACTCCTGCTCGGCGATCCAGTCAAGGGTCGTCCGTCCATCGTCACCGTCGTTACGGAACACGGTATCCGTACCTTCTGATTCGAAGCGTCCGCGGGTGTCCTGGATGACGCTGGCGAAGCCGAGGACGGCGAGCGCCTCTCCCATCAGCCGGAGTCCACCCTTGTCGTACGGCGTGCGGATCAGCACCACGGGCCACGGGCCATCTCCGAAGGAGAGATACACGTCGGTGGCGAGAAGGATGCCGTCGTCGGCGGTGACGAAGGTCTCGATGTCCTGTGCCGCGGTCGCCGGCACGACGAACACGAGCAGGGCGACACACAGCAGACACGGCAATCGGGGTCGTCCAGGAAATGCGCTCATCCGGACGGGCTCCCGGGGAAGCGAGGATTCGTACCCACGAGCCGAGCGTAGCACGTGGTGCCGCGCCAGCGGATCATCGACGCCGTGTGTCAATGCGACGGGGACCGACGCACATCAACGACCCCCGAGAGCCGGTCCATGGGCGAGAGAAGGGAGTCGGTGGAACAGAGTCGAGAGGAATGAAATTGACTCTCATTTGTTGAATTAGGCAACTTTAAATATCGGGATCGTGCATTCATCGTTGGTGGGAACAAATACCGCGACACGGTTCCGAAACAATAGGGAGGTCGATATGTCTCGCACGTTTCACGGGTTGAGGAACGCGGTCGTGGTGTTGTTGGTCGGAGCGGCACTGCTGGTGGCAGGAGACCTACGGGCCGGCGAAAAGAAGAACTTTGCCGCACACCTGAACGGAGGCAACCAGGTGCCGGCGCCGGTCGACACCCAGGCGCAGGGCCAGGCGATCTTCAAGCTCAGGGCTGACGGCGCGGAGCTTCACTACAAGCTCATCGTCGCCAATATCGAGGATGTGTTCATGGCCCACATCCACCTCGGTGCCGCGGACGAGAACGGTCCCGTCGCGGTGTGGCTCTACCCAGCAGGCCCACCACCGGAGCCGATCCCGGGCAGGTTTGACGGCGTGCTTGCCGAGGGCGTCATTACCGATGCTGACATAGTCTCCATGATGCCGATGACCCTCGAAGACCTGGTCGACGTCATCCGCGCCGGCGGAGCCTACGTGAATGTCCACACTGCCGCGTATCCGCCCGGCGAGATCCGCGGACAAATCAAGTAGCACGATCGAGGCGGCCCACGAGGCGTGGGCCGCATTTCTATCGGCGTCCGGCGCCGTCAGTCGCCGCATCCTGCGCGAGGATCGGAGAACCGGTCTCGACTAACGCGGCACCCTGTGCGCGCAGGGGTACACGACCAGTCGGGAAAACCGGCCCGGCAGCTCCTGCTGAACCTGCGGCCGGGACGTCGAACGCTACGTTGACAGACTAAAAAACTCGTACTCATAAATTAGTAACTTGTACGGTGATGTGAGACGGGGAGGGGAAGTCATGAGGGTGATTCGCCGCACCGTCGCGACGCCGATCGTCCTGTGGGCAAGCCTGACAGTGGGTACGGCCTGCGGTGGTGGGCAGGGCGCGAGAGTCGACACCGATGAAGGTGATGGCGCGGTTCGACTCGCCCGCGTCGCCGCCGGCCTCCAGCAGCCACTCGTCATCGAGGGCCAGGAGGTCGAGCGCTGGAGCATCGAGGAGCGCATGCGAAGGTTCGCGGTGCCGGCGGTCAGCGCCGCTGTCATCGACGACGGTCGGTTGGCGGCGGCCGGTGCCTGGGGCGTCATCGTGGCCGGCAAGGACGATCCGGTCACGACCGAGACGATGTTCCAGGCGGGGTCGATCAGCAAGCCGGTGTCCGCTCTGTTGGCGCTGGCACTGGTGGGCGACGGCACGCTCGAGCTCGATCGACCGGTGAACGATGTCTTGCGATCGTGGCGTGTGCCCGACAACGAGTTCACGCGGGAAGTGCCCGTGACCCTGCGTCACGTGGTGAGTCACCAGGCCGGATTCACGCCGTTCGGCTATCTGATTCCGCGGAGCGCCGCCTCGGTGCCGGGCATGGCGGAGCTGCTCCTGGGTGAACCGTACGACTGGCCCGTGGTGACGGTCGAGTTCGAGCCGGGCTCGCGGCGCGCCTACTCCAACTCCGGCTACTGCGTGCTCCAGCTGGTGCTCGAGGATACGTCGAACCTCGGCCTGCACGAGCTTGCGGTCCAGCGGATGTTCGTTCCACTGGGCATGCACCACAGCACGTTTGCCGAGCCGCTCGAGCCGGCACTGCTCGCCGCCGCTGCGTCGGGACACACGAGAAGCCGGCCGGTCGAGGGTTCGCCACGCGAGCCGGTGCCGGTGGAGGGCAAGGCCGAGATCGCGCCGGCCGCGACCGGCGGCCTGTGGAGCACGCCGTCAGATCTCGCGCGGCTGGTGGTGGAGGTCCTGCATGCGCGGCGTGGCGAGAGCGAGCGGCTGGTCACCGCCGAGCTCTCCGAAGAGTTCCTGACGCGTCAGGCCGACAACGAAGGCCTCGGAATCCAACTGACCGGGGAGGGATCCAACCTGCGTGCACGGCACGGCGGCGGCATGGTCGGATTCGTCGCCCACCTCGTCTTTTACCCGAACGTGGGCAAGGGAGCGGTGGTGATGTCGAACTCGGACGGTGGGCGCTGGGTGAACCAGGAGCTGATCGCGGCCATCGCCCACGAGTACGGCTGGCCCGGGTATCCGGTGCGCCGCAGCCTCGGCACCGTGGCCCCTGAGGAGATCGGCGAGCTGGTCGGCGTGTACAGCCTCGATGCCGCGCCGGCGAACACCTTCACGGTCACGCGCGAAGACGGGAAGGCGATCGGCCAGGTCAACCAGTACCCGCCGTTTGACATGACGCCGACCGACGAGCCGGATCTCTTCGTCCTTGCGAGCGAGAGCCTGGAGATCGTGTTCGGGCGCAAAGAGGACGGCGCGGTCACGCAGGTCACGCTGCGACGCGCCGGCGACACCGGCAACACCTACACCAGGCGTCTCAAGCCCTGAGTCGAGGCGAGCCGAGAACCTCGCCGCCCGGGTGGGAGAGCCGCGACCGCGAGGAGCGGGCAGCCGGTGGACCGACCGGCTGCCCGGCGTGTCGGTCAATTCCGAGGATCGTCGACCATCCGAAGGTAGTGAGTGTGCTCGGTCCAACCCTTCGGGAAACGGTCCCTGATCTCCTGATCCGAAAGTGACGGCAGGATGATGACCTCCTGGCCGCTCACCCAGTTCGCCGGCGTCGCGACGCCGTATTTGTCGGTGAGCATCAGGGAATCGATCGCCCGGAGAATCTCGTGGAAGTTTCGACCCGTGGTCTCCGGGTAGGTGATGATCAGTCGAATCTTCTTGTCGGAGTCGATCACGAACGCGGATCGGCCTGCGGCCATGAGATCACCGTTCAGCTGAATCATGCCGTACGTGTCCGCCACCAGACGCTTCGAATCCGCGATCACCGGGAAGTTCAGCTTCACGCGCTGGGTTTCCTCGATGTCCGAAACCCACCTCTTGTGGTCGTCGAGGCTGTCGACGCTCAGCCCGAGGACCTTCACCCCTCGCCGATCGAATTCCTCCTTCATCCTGGCGACTTGACCGATTTCTGTCGTGCACACCGGCGTGAAGTCCGCCGGATGGGAAAACAGGAAGACCCATTCGTCGCCCATCCACTCGTAGAAGTCTATGGGTCCGTTCGTGGTCTGGGCCTTGAAGTCCGGCGCCTCGTCTCCTATCCGTAGTGCCATGGCGGCACCTCCTTTCCTTAGAGATATCGCGTCTCATTCCTCAATTTGGTTCCGAAAACCTCTGTTCGCAAGGGCGCCGTGCGCCCCCCTCCGGTCCAAATGTGACCGGGGCCCTACGTTGACCTGTTTGATCGGATCCCTTGCAGATTGATGTGCTGCATCCAGATCCGCCCGGGCGAACGGCTGATCGAGGAATCACAGTTGCGGCCGAGGTGTGATCCGTTCTCGAGCGTTGCACTGAAACCGTGGTCTTGGATTCTCGTATAGATTGTCGATACGAGAATGACGCTGAATGGAGGCAGGATGGTCGAGAGCCGCAAGGAGATCCTGAGGGGCACCCTGGACATGATCATTCTCAAAACCCTGTCGCTGGGTCCGATGCACGGGCTGGGCATATCCCGGCGCATCACGCAAATCACCGATGGCGTCTTTCAGGTGAAGCCAGGGTCGCTGTTTCCTGCGCTGCACCGAATGGAGCAGGAAGGATGGATCGTGGGGTCCTGGGGAGATTCGGAGAATAACCGCCGCGCCAAGTACTACGAGCTGACCGCCGCCGGAACGTCCCGACTCGGGGAAGAGCGGGAGGGTTGGCACCACCTGGTGGCCGCCATCGGACGGGTGCTCGAGGCGAGCTGAGGAGAAGAGCGATGCCGATCTTGCCGCTGATGAAAAGCTCGATTCGGGCCCTGACACGGACGGAAGCGCTCGACAGGCAGCTCGATGAAGAGCTGCAGAGCTACCTCGAACTCCTGATAGACGAGAAGGTCAGGAACGGTTCGGACCCGAGCGAAGCCCGGCGCGAGGCGTTGATGGAACTCGGTGGCGCCGAGCAGGTGAAGGCAGCGGTTCGTGAGACCAGGCACGGAGCCGCCATTGACTCTCTCCTGCGTGACATCCGGCACGCGGTGCGGATGATGCGAACCGCGCCCGGTTTCACAGTCGTGGTCGTGCTCACGCTTGCCCTCGGTATCGGCGCCAACACGGCGCTGTTCAGCACGGTGAATGCGGCACTGATTCGCGACATCCCGTTTCCCGATCCAGATCGGCTGGTGGCCGGGGACAAGGCCCGCGGCGGAGTTCCCGTGGGGCCCGTGTCGAGGCTCGACTACTTCGATATCAGTGATTCCGCGACGTCGTTCGACGGCCTTGCCGCGTGGGTCGCGGGCGAGGTCACCGTCACGGGTGAGGCGGCGCCCGAGGTCGTGGGTATCATGCTGGCGACCTGGAACCTGCTTCCGGTCCTCGGCGTGGATCCGATCGTCGGACGCAACTTCCTGCGCGAGGAGGAGCTGGAGGGCGGCAGCGAATCGGCGCTGATCAGCCACCGTTTGTGGCAGAGCAGGTTCGGCGGGCATCAGGACGTCGTGGGCAGGAAGCTCTTCCTCAACGGCGAGCCGCGCACGATCGTCGGGGTCACCCCGGCCGGATTCCGATTCATGGCCGACGTCGACCTGTGGATCCCAGTGGAGCGAGGCGATTACTTCCTGGATCCCCAGCGCGACTCGCACAGCCTCCGTCTGGTGGGTCGGCTCAAACCGGGAGTCTCTCTCGCCCAGGCGCAGGGCGAGGTCGACAGCATCGCCGCGGCGCTCGAGCAACGGTACCCCGACACCAACAAGGGCAAGGGAGTCTTGCTCTACAACCTGCAGCGGTACATGGTGGGAGATGCTCGAACGAGCCTCTACCTGCTGATGACGACGACCGCTCTGGTGCTGCTCATTGCCTGCGGCAACGTCGCAGGGCTGCTCCTTGCGCGCGGTCAGCGGCGGATGCAGGAGATGGCCATGCGATCCGCGTTGGGGGCACCTCGAAAACGTTTGCTTCGACAGCTCGTAACCGAGAGTGTTTTCATGACCCTGGTAGCGGGGCTCGCCGGCATCGCCGTGGCGATGCTCTTTCAGAAGCTCCTGCTGCAGCTGCTGCCGCTTGGTCGCCCGGGGTTGCCGGAACCGTCTCTCGATGCCACGGTGCTGCTGTTCACATTGCTGATGTCGGTCCTGGCGGGGGCGGCGGTGGGGGTGATCCCCGCCCTGCGGGCGACCTCGTACAACCCTTGGGAGGAACTCAGGGCTGGCTCGAGGGTGTCCGGAGGCAGCAGGGCGAGCCGGGCGCGAATCCTGCTGGTCGTGGCGCAGGTGGCGATCTCGGTCGTGCTGCTCGTCGGGTCAGGCCTGCTGATCCAGACGATGGTCCGCCTGACGACGGCCGATCTTGGATTCGAACCGCAGAACTTGCTGGCAGGCAAGGTCGGCATGCGCGCCGCGGTGTACGAATCCGCGGAGGAACGCAGCGCGTTCTTCACCACCCTCGTTGAACGTGTCGAGACGTTGCCAGGAGTCATGCGAGCCTCCACCATCAGCAAGCTGCCGATCGCCTCTCCCATGACGGACTGGCCGATCTGGCACGCCGATGAGCCGCGGCCGGCGTCCGGCGAAGCGGAGTTGGCGCTGGCGCGGTGGACGACACCAGGTTACTTCGAGACCATGAGCATCCCACTTCTCAGGGGCCGCGACATCGCGACCACCGATGGTCCCGAGGCGGCCAAGGTCCTGGTCATCAGCGAGGCCGTCGCCGACGGCCTCTTCCCCGGACAGGACGCCGTCGGTCGGATGGTGAAGCTCGGGTGGACCGACGATGTGTACGAAATCGTGGGCATCGTCGGAGACGCCAGGCTGGATGGCGTTCGTTCGGACTTCTACTGGGCCATGTACATGGCGTCGGCTCAGATGAGCTCGACCTTTCAGTGGCTGGTGGTGAGAACGAGCGGCGACCCACTCCTCGTCGTGGACTCGGTTCGAGGAATCCTCCACGACATGGATCGCGATGTGGTCTTCGCGGATCCGAGGTCCATGACCTCGATCATCGGGTCCAACCTGTCCGCACAAAGGACCGTGACGACCTCCCTGGGAGTCCTGGCGGGAATCGCCCTCCTGCTGACATCGATCGGTCTCTATGGAGTGCTCGCGTTTCACGTCAATCAGCGAATGGGCGAGTTCGGGACTCGAGTCGCGCTCGGGGCCCCGATGCCACAGCTGATGTCTTCGGTCCTGGCGCGGGGCAGCCGGATGGTCGGCGCCGGCCTGCTGGTCGGGATCTTCATGTCGGTCGTGGGCACTCGGGTGGTGCGGGAGCTCCTGTTCGAAACCGATCCGCTCGACCCCGCTGTCTTCCTGGGCGCGGCGGCTTTCTTGGGCAGCATCGCCCTCGTCGCGTGCGTCCTGCCGGCGTGGCGGGCCGCCCACGTCAACCCAATGGAGACACTGCGGAAGGAATAGCCGCCTTGCGCGGCATCGACGTGTCGCGCTTCTTCTGACCGCTCGGTACGACGCACCTCACGGTGTACCGATCGCCTGTCGGAGAGGCCCCGGCCCGTGTTCGAATGCGCGCGAGGAAATCGTGCGCGGCTTTCGGTGTTTTCCCTCTCGAGGAGGCGAAGGATGAGCCAGTTTGCTTCCCTTTTTCGAGCGATCGACACCAAGGACGCCGAGGCGTTCGTGGGACACCTGACCGAGGACGCCGTGTTCAGCTACGGCAGCCAGCCCGCGGTCGAAGGCCGTACGGCGATCCGCGACGTTGTCGCGGCGTTCTTCGACATGTTCGCCGGGCTCGAGCACCGCATCGCGGATGTCCACGAGGTCGCACCAGATCGCGCGGTCGTCGAGGGTTACGTGACCTACAGCCGTAACGGCAAGCCGCGGGTCACCCTCCCGTTCGCGAATACCTTCAGGCTCCGCGACGGCAAGATCAGGGATTATCGGATCTACATCGATCCATCGCCGCTCGCGGGCTGAGGGCGAGGACCTGTAGCGCCCGCCACCGGGCCCGGTTTGACGCCTCGGGCCGTTGCTCTCTCCCGGCGTCGCAGTCACTGTGCTCCTCCCGGTCACATGCCCACGTCGTGTCATGGTGAGCGAGGCCGGCACTCGAGCATCAGAGTGCCGGGCGAGTCGAGGGGTCTGGTTGGGGGGATACAGAGGCTGCGGCTTTGCCCCCGCCCAGATCCTTCATTCGCTGCGCTCATTCAGAATGACAGATGGGGCCTCGTGCTCGGGCGACAGGAGAGGAGGTATCGGAGGTGACCCCGCCAGAACCGGCGGGACAGCACCTCGGTTGCTACACTGCTTTGAGCGCCCTGAGCGACTCCGGGAGAGATGCCAGATGACCACGCCTCGCGCCACGCCCCGCATCGAAGCGATCAGCGAGGGGATCATCGAGGCCGGCTGGTTGCTCGCACTGGGCCTGGTGCCGCTCTTCTTCAACATCTACAGCAGCCGGTCCTACGAGCCCGACAAGGTGGCTCTGCTGCGTTCGCTCGGGGTGGTCATGGTCGGGGCCTGGGCGTGGAAGGTGGCGTGCGGCGGCCGGCCGTTCCGCCCCGCGGGCCTCGCTGAAGAGACTCCCTGTGATGAGAAGACAGGTGCCGGTCGGAGCGTTCCGCGGGCGTGCCGGGAGGCGCCCACCCTCCCGCTGGTGTTGATGCTCGGCGTCTCGCTCGTGGTGGGATCGATGCTCTCCATCGACCCGCGGCTGAGCTGGCTCGGTTCGTACGCCCGCGCACAGGGTGCCTGGACCCAGCTCGCCTACCTGGCCGTGTTCGGGCTGGCGGCTGCACACCTCCGGACCGCGGCACAGTGGCGACGCGTCACGTCGGTGGTGGTCACAGCCAGCGCGGCGGTTTCGGTCTACGCGCTCTTCCAGGCGTTCGGAATGGACCCGGTGGAGACCACACGGCACGGGACGCGCGTTCACTCGTCGCTCGGCAACTCGATCTTCCTGGGCGGCTATCTCCTGATGGTCGTCTTCGTGACGGTCGTCGAGCTGGGCCGGCACCTGACCATGCTGCGTGCCGCGTCCGAGGGCAATGCCCCGAGATCCGGAGAACACGCATGGATTCCCGTGTTGCGTGTGACCGTGCTCGCGACAGCGGTGGCCCTTCAACTCGTGACCCTGGTGTTGACGAAGAGCCGCGGCCCCTTTCTCGGCCTCCTGGCAGGAGGCTACGTCTTCGTCCTGCTCGTACTTCTGTTGGCGCGCCGATCCGTCGCCGATCCTGCGGTCGACACTCGACGCTCGCGAGTCATCAGGTGGGCGGTGCCGGCGACCGCCGCGGCGGCGCTGCTCGGGGTGCTGCTGCTGATCGCGCTCAACGCGGGAAGCTCGCCCCTCTCGAGGTTCCGAGAATCTCGTCACATCGGCCGGTTGGTGAGCGTCCTCGACCCCGAATCCCGCACCATCCAGGTGAGGCTGTTCATCTGGCGGGGAGTGGCCGACCTGTTGGCGTCGGATGAGCCCCTGATCTTTCCAGACGGGAAGGGTGATCCATTCCACGGCCTTCGTCCGGTGATCGGGAATGGCCCCGAGACCTTTGCCATTGCCGTGAACCGGTTCGTCTCGCCGCGCCTCGGCCAGCTCGAGGATCGGGGCGCGACCCCCGACCGCGCCCACAACGAGGCGTTCGATCTGGTGGTGATGCAGGGCATACTCGGCGTGATCATCTGGCTTGGTGTCCTGGGCACGGCGATCGGCGGCGGGTTGCGAAAACTGGAGATGATCGACCCTCGCCGCGAGACGGCACGGTTCTGGCTGGTGTTCCTGGGCGCGTCGGCCGTGGGAGCGGCGGCACCGTGGTTGGCGAGCGGCGAGCTGACGCTTTCCGGCGTCGGTCTCTCGCTCGGTCTCGTCCTCGGCCTCGCCCTCTTCGTGACCCTCCAGTCGCTGCTCCGCTCGCGACAGGGTACCGCTCCGAGCCGTGCATCCACGGTCGATGCGCTTGTGGTCGCGTTGCTCGCGACCCTCGTGGCGCACACGGTCGAGGTGCAGGTAGGCATCGCCGTCACCACGACCCGGCTGTACTTCTGGTTCTCGACGGCTGTGCTGGTGGTGCTGGCTCGAGGCTGGCTGATCGCCGGGGAGGGGAAGGCGGCAGAACCGACCAAGTCGGGTTCAGCGGTTCGCTCGAAGGCCGCGTCAGGCAAGCGGGCGTCGGCGAATCGGCACGGTCAAGGATCGCAATACCGCGTGATCTCCGAGGCTGCCGTGACCGCGATGCTGACAGGAGCGCTGTGCCTCCCGTGGGTCTACAGCATGACCACGGGACCGAAGGGCGGGTCGACGGTCGGCGCCGTGCTCGCCACCTCCTGGATGGGCAGGGACGGAGCGTCGGGAGCCGGCGGATTCCCGGTGCTGGTGTGGCTCGTCGTGACCACGGTGCTGGTGGCCTGGATGCTCGGCACGCCCGCCGACTCCCGGGGAACGGGACCTC
>JBFELO010000139.1:0-11868 GCA_041552055.1 Candidatus Sulfomarinibacteraceae bacterium
GCCGGGCAGGTTCACGAGCACCTGCCGCTCCTCACCGAGGGTCGTCGACTTGATCGTGTACGACCTGGCCACGGTCATGCTCACGTCGTCGCCGTCGTCTGCCGCGCAGACGAGGCCGGGAGCGGCCAGGAAAATCAGTAGGGCAACCGCGGGCCACCCGATTCGCGAGTTCATTCGGTGCATCGTCAGTTCCCTCCTCCTGAGCGGAAAGGTGCCCGTCTGCCTTAGAATCCAGTACGCGCGGGACGAGGTGGAAGTTATGGGCACCCATGCACTGCATATCGCACAGGCTCGCACCCACATACCGTTGAAAGCCTGCGTGCCATTCGGAAAAGAGAGAGCCTCGAGGCGGAGAAACGGCGCGATGCGAATTCTGCCCCTGGCCATCGTGCTTGCCGTCACCTCCTGCGCCGTCGAGGACGTCACTCGAAGCGACGTCACGACGGACTCGGGCAGACCGCTTTCCGAGGGCCTCAAAGCATACGATGTCGAGCACTACACGCTCCGCAACGACGTCCAGGTGGAGGAGAAGTCGATCGCCGGATCGGCCGTGATTCGATTCAGGGCCGTGCAGGAGATGTCGACCCTCGAGCTCGACTTCGACGGACTCTTCACGATAGATCGCATCGAAGACGAGGCTGGCCCACTCGAGTACACGCGCGACGAGGCGAAGCTCTACGTGACGCTGCGCTCGCCCGTGCCGCCGGGTGAGAGCCACGAGGTGACCGTCCACTATCACGGGCGGCCGCTCGAAGCGGAAGCGGCTCCGTGGGCCGGAGGCTTTGTCTGGAGCGAGACGCCATCGGGCAAGCCCTGGATCGCCACCGCGATGCAGGGCGAGGGCTGCGACATCTGGTGGCCGTGCAAGGATCATCCGACCGGTGAGCCGGCGAGCATGGATCTGCACTTCACCGTGCCAGATGATCTGACGGCCGCGTCAAACGGCGTGCTCATAGACGTAGTCGAACAGGGGAACGGCCGCAGCACATTCCACTGGCGCACCGAGGTGCCGACCAACACCTACGGCGTGGCCCTGAACGTCGGGCCGTTCGTGCTGATCGAGGATACCTACTCGTCCTCGAACGGCACGGAGATTCCCGTGCAGTTCTGGGCAATCGAGGATCACGAGCAGCAGGCGCGCGACCTGTTCGACCGGGAGTTCGCCGCGACCATCGAGTTCTTCGAGCGAAAGGTCGGACCCTACCCATGGGGGGAGGAGAAGCTCGGCGTCGTGGAGACGCCGCACCTGGGTATGGAGCACCAGACGATCAACGCGTACGGCAACGAGTTCAGGCGCGACGCCTATGGCTTCGACTGGTTGTTCCATCACGAGCTGTCGCACGAGTGGTTCGGCAACGTCATGACCCATGCAACGGTTTCGGACATGTGGCTCCACGAGGGTCTCGGCGCGTTCATGCAGCCGGAGTACACGCGCGAGGTCATGGGCGACGCCGCGTTCTATGCGCGCATGTACTCTGCGTATCGACAGATCAAGGCCTGCAATCCGATCGCCCCACGTGAGGAGCTCTCCGCAGACCAGCTGTACTTCGATGATCCGGGCGGTACCGGGCCTGGCGGCGACATCTACTCGAAGGGAATGTGGCTGGTGCATTCGTTGCGCTACCTGATCGGGGAGGAGGCGCTGTGGCGCTCGATCAGGCGACTCGTCTATGACACGGCTCATCCCGAGGAGCTGTCGCCGCCGATACCGGCTCGCCTGCGTTCGACCGATGACTTCATGAACCTAGCGAGTGACGAGGCGGGCCAGGACCTGGCGTGGTTCTTCGAGGTCTACGCACGGCGCGGCCCGCTGCCGGTGCTCGAGGTGACTGAATCCGACGCCGGACTTCAATTCGAATGGCGGAACACCGGCGGGGTCGAGTTCCCGATGCCGGTACCGGTGCGCGTGAACGGCGAAATGCGTCGGGTCGAGTTCACCGGGAACCGCACTGTGCTGCCGGATGTTCGGGAAGCCGACGCGCAGGTGGATCCGTTCATGCAGGTCCTCAGGAAGCTGCCCATCGTGCCGACCTGCGAGGAACGCCGCGAAGAACGGGCCGAGTCCTGAGCGAGCGACGGCCCGCAGGGCCGCAGCGAGCGAAGGATCCCCACCGATCTCCGGAGCGACGATGAGATCGGGACGACGCTCTTGCTTGAGGGGATCCTTCGCGTCGTCGCTCGCCCGAAGGCTCGCTCCTGGCTCAGGATGACATGAGGGCGCCGGGCGAAACTGCCCCGACAACCTCGTCACGTCCGCGTCTCGAGATTGACATGGACTGCGCGACAGGGGCAGAATGTAGATACATCAGATTGAGCAGCAGGTCGGTTGTTCTGTGCGGCACCGGAAGTGCCTGGCGCGGAGGGCGGTACATCATGACTGTCGCGTCGCGGTTAGCTGTCTCGGGGATTCTGGTAATCATTATCGTTGTTGCATCCGGAGCCCACGCCCAGGTTCCTGATGGCGTCTCACCCGGGGCCGTCGATCACGTCGCCGCGATCGAGGGGCGGTGTCCATTCTTCAGCTGGGGGGTCGTGCCGGGGGCCGAGCACTACGAGCTGGTCTGCTATCGCTTGCCCGAGGGTGTGGAGCCGAGCGAGGTCGATCTGGGAGAGACCGAACAGGTGCTCTACACCGAGGTGCCGGGTGCCGCGGCGGCCTGGACCCCGGACCTCGCGCAGTGCCTCGCTGTGGGGGAGAGTTACGTCTGGTTCGTGCGGGCGGTGTTCCGGGAGGAGCACGGCGAGGTGGTCGAGGCGAGTGAGTGGTCGTACGGGAGGTTCTTCGAGATCTCGACGACGCCTTCGGCAGGTGAGTTAGAAGATGCGTTGAGAGTGCTCAGGCGGTACGCCGGCGACGGCCGAGGGGCAGCAGCCGCGATCGACCCCGAGACCGACGAAGCCGACGTGACCGGCACGGACCCACCGGCGGCCCGTCAACGATCAGACCCCTTGTGGCACGACGCGAAGTCCGTACCCTCGGCGAAGACCGCGATCAGGGGCAGCCTGTCGGATACCACGGGCGAGACCTACGGCGTTGTGGGGATCAGCAACTCGGCCGAGGGGGCAGGGGTCGGTGCTGCCGGTGCCGAAGGAGGGCCGGACCTGGTGCTGGACGGCAGCGCCGACGGCCTAACGGACACCGGACTCAGTCAGTCCTGGATCGACCGACGGTCGGCCGACCCACAGACCTTCAACATCGAGAACTCGGGCGGCGGCGGCATGACGCTGCAGCTCGACGGCGTCGACGTGTTGACCACCGCGGCCACGATCGATGCCGAGACCCTGGACGGGTTCGACTCGGTAGACCTCGCCACCGACGCAGAGCTGGCCGTGCACGCGACGTCGGCCGACCATGACGGGAGGTACTTCACGGAGTCCGAGCTCAGCACCTCGGGCGGCGGTGGAGCGGTCCACTGGGACAACCTGACGAGCGTCCCCGTCGACCTCGCCGACGGCGACGACGACACCCTGCCGATCCTGCCCGGAACCAGCTGGGGGTTGCACGCGGTGACGACCATCGACAGCGAGGGTGGCGTCGGAGTCTCCACATCGATCACGGTTGGTGCCGACGGACTGCCCGTGATCAGCTACTACGACCACACCAACGACAGCCTCAAGGTGGCGCACTGTTCGGACCTGGAGTGCACCTCGGCGACCACATACACCGTCGACAGCGGGGGCGGGGCAGACCTCGGGCGGTACACATCGATCACAGTGGGCGCCGACGGGCTGCCGGTGATCAGCTACCACGACTACACAAACAAAGACCTCAAGGTGGCGCACTGCTCGGACGTGGCGTGCACTGACGCGACCATACACATCGTCGACGGTACAGAGTCGGTCGGGGAGTACACGTCGATCACAGTGGGCGCCGACGGGCTGCCCGTGATCAGCTACTACGACTACACCAACCTAGACCTCAAGATGGCGCACTGCTCAAACCTGGATTGCAGCTCTGCCAACGTCGCCACCGTCGATCACGTTGACCTTGTTGGGCACTCAACCTCGATCGCAGTTGGCTCCGACGGCCTGCCCATCATGAGCTACCACGACATCTCAAATAACGACCTCAGGGTGGCGCACTGCTCGGACCTGGTGTGCAGCACGGCGACCACAACCACGATCGACGGTGGGGGAGACGTCGGGCGGTACACCTCGATCGCGGTGGGCTCCGACGGACTGGCCGTGGTCAGCTATTACGATTTGACCAACACCGCCCTCAAGGTGGCGCACTGCTCGAACCTGGAGTGCGCCTCGGCAACCACGAGTACCGTCGACAGCGAAGGGGTGGCCGGGATTGACACCTCGATCACGATCGGCGCCGACAGCTTGCCCATCATCAGCTACTACGAAAGCTCCTTCAAGGACCTCAAGGTGGCGCACTGCTCGAATCTCGAGTGTAGCGCCGTCACCGTGACCACTGTGGACAGCGAGGAGTGGATCGGGGAGTACACCTCGATCACGGTCGGAGCCGACGGCCTACCCATCATCAGCTACAGGGATAGCACCAACTTGGATCTCAAGGTGGCTCACTGTGCCAACGTGTTCTGCATTCCGTACGCCAGACCGCGGTAGGGGGTTCGAGATGACCCGAAGAGCGGCGAAGTCTCTGTTCTGTGCGACACCGGTGGTGTCCGGATCGGGAGGTGGCAGATGGTGAGTATCGGATCTCGGTTCGCGATTGTCTGGGTCATAGTCATACCGGTCGCTGTTGCGTTCGCGGCCGACGCCGAGATTCCTGATGGTGTCTCCCCTGGGGCCGTCGATCACGTCGCCGCGATCGAAGGACGATGCCCGTCCTTCAGCTGGGGCGTCGTGCCTGGGGCCGAGCGCTACCAACTGGTCTGTTATGGACTGCCCGAGGGTATGGAGCCGGGCGAGGCCGATCTGTCACGGGCCGAGCAGGTGCTCCATACCGAGGTGCCGGGGGCAGCGACGTCCTGGACGCCGAATCTCTCGCTGTGCTTCAAGCCGGGGGCAAGCTACGTCTGGTTCGTGCGTGCGGTGTTCCGGGAAGAACGGGGTGAGGTGGTCGAGGCCAGCGAGTGGTCGCACGGGAGGTTTTTCGAGATCCCGGGTATACCGTCGAAAGGCGATGTGGAGGAGGCGCTGGGCAAGTTTGCGGAGGGCACCGGCGAGGGCCGGTCGGGAGGCATCGGAATCGATCCGGAGATCCGCGATATCGAGGGGGCAGGACCAGAACGATCGCCACCCGGCTGGCGCCCGGCCACAGCGCTGCCAATCCAGAAATCCGTGCCCTCGGCCGCGACCGCGATCAGGGGCAGCCTGTCGGACACGACGGGCGAGACGTACGGGGTCGTGGGAGTCAGCGCGTCAACTGATGGTGCGGGGCTAGGAGCCGCGAATACGGCCGGTGGGCCGGACCTGGTGCTGGACGGCAGCGCCGACCTTGTCCCGGACACGAAGCTCAGCCAGTCGGGGATCGATCGAGCGTGGGACGACCCGCGGACGTTCAACTTCAAGAACTCGATGGGCGGCGGGATGACTCTGCAGGTGGAAGGCTTCGACGTGTTGACCGTTGCGAGCCCGATCGATGCCGAGACCCTGGACGGGTTTGACTCGGTAGACTTCGCCACCGACGCGGAGCTGGCCGCGCACGCGGCGTCGGCCGATCACGACGGAAGGTACTTCACGGAGTCCGAACTGAGCACCTCGGGTGGTGGTGGGGCGATCCACTGGGACAACCTGACGAGCGTCCCCGCCGACCTGGCAGACGGCGACGACGACACGGTGCCGATCTTCCCTGGGAGCGGATGGGGGCTGCACGTGGCCACAACGATCGACAGCGCGGATAATCTCGGGTCCCACACTTCCATCACGATAGGCGCCGACGGCCTACCGATCATTAGCTACCACGACGTGACCAACGGCGCCCTCAAGGTGGCACACTGCTCGGACGTGGCGTGCACCTCGGCGACAAAACACACAGTCGACAGTGGTGACAATGTTGGATATTCCACGTCGATCACAGTAGGTGCCGACGGCCTGCCGGTAATCAGCTACTACGACTACATATTCCAAGACGGTGACCTCAAGGTAGCGCACTGCTCGAACCTGGAGTGCAGCGCAGCGACGATACACATTGTCGACAACGTGGGAGACGTTGGATACGACACCTCGATCACGGTGGGCACCGACGGTCTTCCCGTCATCAGCTACCGCGACGATACCAACACCGACCTCAAGGTGGCGCACTGCTCGGACCTGGCGTGTAGCTCGGCAATCACCACCACGGTCGACGGCGTGGATGATGTCGGGAACGACACCTCGATCACGGTGGGCGCCGACGGTTTGCCTGTCATCAGTCACTTCGCCCAGACCAGCCTTGGCCTCAAGGTGACGCACTGCTCGGACCTGGCGTGCACCTCGGCGACCACAACCACGATCGACAGCGGCGGCTATGTCGGGGAGTACACCTCGATCACGGTCGGAGCCGACGGCCTGCCTGTCGTCAGCTACCAGGACTGGACCAACCGCGATCTCAAGGTGGCGCACTGCTCGAACCTGGAGTGCACCTCGGCGACCACGGCCACCGTCGACAGCGGGGGTGATGTCGGGGAGCACACCTCGCTCACGGTCGGCGTCAACGGTCTACCCCTGGTGAGCTACTACGACGCCTCAAACAACGCCCTCAAGTTGGCGCACTGCTCGGATGTGGCGTGCACGTCGGCCACCCTCACCACCGTTGACACTGGAGGAATCGTTGGAATCCACACCTCGATCACGATCGGAGCCGACGGTCTCCCCGTGATCAGTTACCAGGACTGGGCCAACGAGGACCTCAAGGTGGCCCACTGTGGCAATGTGTTCTGCATTCCGTACGCCAGACCGTGGTAGGGAGACCGAGATGGTCCGAAGGGCGGCGAATTCTCTTTTCTCTGCGACGCCGGTGCTGTTCGGCTTGGGAGGTGGCGGATGATGAGTGTTGAATCTCGGTTCGCGATTGTCGGGGTCCTGGTCGTCACTGTTGCTGTGGCGTCAGGGACCTCCGCACAGGCGCCAGATGGCGTCTCGCCCGGAGCCGTAGATCACATCGCCGAGATCGAGGGGCGCTGTCCGTCGTTCAGCTGGGGTGTCGTGCCAGGGGCCGAGCACTACCGGCTGGTCTGTTATCGGCTTCCCGAGTGGATGGAACCGAGCGAGGTCGACCCGGAATGGGCCGAGCAGGTGCTGTACATCGAGGTTCCTGGATCAGCGACCTCCTGGACTCCGAACCTCGAACATTGCCTGAAACCGGGGGAGAGCTACGTCTGGTTCGTGCGGGCTGTGTTCCGCGAGGAGCGGGGCGAGGTGGTCGAGACCGGCGAGTGGTCGTACAGGAGATTCTTCACGATCTCGGCGACGTCTCCGGCGAGCGAACTGGAGGAGGCGTTGAGCGTGCTCCGGCGGTACGTTGGCCACGGCCGAGCGCAAGTGGCCGCGATCGATTTGGAGATCGGCAAACGTGAGGTGCCCGGCACGGAAGGATCGGCGGCCGGCAGGCGCCCAGCCGTTGTGCTGCAAGGCCTCGAGTCGGTGCCTTCGGCCAAAACCGCGATCAGGGGCAGCCTGTCGGACACGACCGGCGAGACGTACGGTGTGGTGGGGATCAGCAACTCCGCCGAGGGAGCCGGGGTCGGTGCTGCCGGCGCCGCCGGCGGGCCGGACCTGGTGCTGGACGGTAGCGCCGATCTCCTTGTGGACGCGAAGCTCAGCCAGTCCGGGATCGATCGTAGATGGGGCACTCCGCAGACGTTCAACATCGAAAATTCGATGGGCGGCGGGATGACGCTGCGGGTGGACGGCGTGGTCGCGCTGACCACGGCCAGCGCCGTCAATGCCGACACCCTGGATGGAATTCACGGAAACGAGTTCGCGAACGACCCTGAGCTGGGTATGCACGCGGTATTGGACGACCACGACGGAAGGTACTTTACGGAGGCCGAGCTGAGCACCTCGGGCGGTGGTGGTGCGGCCCACTGGGACAACCTGACGAACGTTCCCGCCGACCTCGCCGATGGCGACGACGACACGATATCCGTCCTGCCCGGCAGCGGATGGAGGTTGCACGCGGTCACCGTCTTGGACAGCGGTGGAGACGTCGGGGTTTACACCTCGATCGCGGTGGGTGCCGACGGCCTGCCCGTGATCAGCTACCACGACAACACCAACGGCGACCTCAAGGTGGCGCACTGCTTGAATCTGGCGTGCTCGTTGGCCAGTGTCGTGACGGTGGACAGTGGCGGCGACGTCGGGGTGCGCCCCTCGATCACGGTGGGTTCCGACGGCCTTCCCGTGATCGCCTACACCAACTTCACCAGCGGCAACCTCAAGGTGGCGCACTGCTCGAACTCGGCGTGCACCTCGGCGACCGTCACCACTGTCGAGAGCGCAGGGGTGGTCGGCTACACGCCCTCGATCACGGTGGGCGCCGACGGCTTGCCCGTAATCAGCCACCACGACTGGACCAACAAGGATCTCAAGGTGGCGCACTGTTCGAACCTGGCGTGCACCTCGGCGACCACGAACATCGTCGACAGTGTGGACGATGTCGGGCTGTACACGTCGATCAAGGTTGGCGGCGACGGCCTCCCGGTGATCAGCTACTACGACAGCACGAACGAGGATCTCAAGGTGGCACACTGCTCGGACGTGGCGTGCAGCGCGGCGACGGTCACCACCGTCGACAGCGCGAACGATGTTGGGGAGGACACATCGATCACGATCGGTCTCGACGGCCTGCCCGTGATCAGCTACAGGGACAGTTTCAACTCCGCTCTCAAGGCGGCACACTGCTCGGACGTTGCGTGCACCGCGGCGATCATTACCACGGTCGACAACGCAGGCAACGTCGGGCGGTACTCGTCGATCACGATCGGCGCCGACGGTCTGCCCGTCATCAGCTACTACGACAGCGGCGGCTCGGCCCTCAAAGTGGCGCACTGCTCGAACCTGGCGTGCACCACGGCGACCTCGTACACCGTAGACAACGGGGGGAGTGTCGGATCGTACCCATCGACTGCGGTCGGCGGCGATGGTCTCCCCGTGATCAGCTACTACGACGCCACCAACGACGACCTCAAGGTGGCCCACTGCTCCAACGTGTTCTGCATCCCGTACGCCAGACGGCGGTAGGGCGGTGGAGCGACCAGCGACCGTGGAGTCGGCAGTGCCTCGGGTGTCGGGCAGTCGACGCGAAAAGCAGACCGAAGACAGCGCCTCGTGCGGGCGTGCCGGGCTTGACGTTTCGAGTCCCACCAACGCAGAAATCATCGTGTGGCCCGGAAACCTCGAAACGTCATGCCGGGCTCCCGCGGGGAGCGCATTGGGGAGAGGGCGCCTCGAGTTTCAGACGGGCAACACGCACGGCCGGACGACGAAGGATCCCCTCCGATCTCCGGAGCGACGATGAGATCGGAGCGGTGCTCTTGCTTCGGGGGATCCTTCGACTCGTCGCTCGCCTGGAGGCTCGCTCCTCACTCAGGATGACAGCGGGTCTCTGCGGGCGGGTGGGGGAGCGCATCGCTCAAAGCGCAGAGCCCATAGTCCGGGCGGGAGGTGCTCCCTGTTCCTTGCTCCTTGCTCCGGGTGGGCCGGCGGTCCAGCGACCAGCGACGAACCACCAGCTACGGTCCGCGCGCGGGGGATCGTCCCCCGCCCCGGGTTCTGACTGATTGCCTGACTCTCTAAGGTGCCGGTACGGGATCGGTTACCTTGCTGGAGGCTCCGCCGAGGTCGTCGAACTGGAGCCATTCGACGTTCTTCCAGTAGTCGTGCGGGACGTCCGGTGATCCGGGATCCACGATGTCGACGCTCAGGAAGTCGAGCAGGGTGCCGGTCGCGACACGGTAGCCGATGTTGGCCTTGCGGTAGTCCAGGTACGCGCGGATCAGCGCGAGCTGGGCCTGGGCGAGGTCCTCCTGGATCTCCAACACCTGGTAGTTGGTCGAGAGTCCGTTGTCGAACTTGGTCTCTTCGGCCTCGAGGTTGCGCTCCGACAGATCACGGGCCGCGAGCGACGCCTCCACCAGGGCCTTGCCGTCCTCGAGCGCGCGCACCGCCACCCGTACCTCTTGAATGATCTGCTGTCTGATCGCGTTGAGTTCGATCGTGCTTCGTTGCTGCTCGTACCGGCGCTGCGCCAACAGCCCCTGCGCCTCGTTGTTGCCGATCGGTATGCCGAACTGGACGCCGAGCCGCCAGTGGGGGAAGTCGAAGTCGAAGACCTGGTCCCACGCATCTCCGGCGCCGCCCGGGATGACGATGTCGGTGGTGCCATCGTCATCTTCATCGATTCTCGCGTCGCCCCCGATGCCGCCCCAGCCGTACGAGGCCTCGAGGTCGAGGGATGGGAGCACCCGGTTGCGCGCCACCCTGACGTCGTATTCGAGCTGCTCCAGCTCGAGCAGTTTCCGCCGGACCTCGGGTCGCCGGGCCAGTGCAGTGTCGATCGCTTGCGCGAGGTCGATGTCCATGGGCGCGAACTCGTAGGCCTCGGTGGTCTCGATCTCGGTGAGCCACTCCTCGGGCGCGTCGAAACCGAGCACCGCCTTGAGTGCGTCCTCGGCATTGGCGGCCAGGTTGCCGGCCGCGATGAGGTCCTGTCGGCGAGTGGCGACGCCGGTTTCGGACTGCACGAGGTCGATGGGAGCCGAAGTGCCCACCTTGACGCGCTCGTCGGTTTCGCCGAGTAGCCGCTGGGCGAGTTCCAGTGATTGCTCGCTCACCTCCACCGCGCGACGCGAGGCCACCAGGTTCCAGTATGACTCCTCCACCTGTTGCAGGACTGCCACGACCCCGATCTCGAAGGTCTCGGCGGTGCGGTCACGTACGTTTTGGGCGACGACGATTCCCTGTCGCGTGACCAGAGAACCGAAGTCCCGCAGCAGCGGCTGCCGGAGTGAGAACGAGACGTCTGCGTTGTACCGCGGGTCGATGAAGAAGAACTGCGAGTTTGTCGCACCGCGAGTCATGCCGGTGTCCAGCCGCAGGTAGGTGCTGCTCGGAAGGAGCGCGTCGAGGGTGAGTCCGAAACGGGTGTTGCGCGACTCCTGGACCAGCGAGCCCTCGAGCTCGGAGGCCGACGGTGACCGGGTGAAGTCGCCGTCGACTCCGAACAGCAAGTTGGGATCGAAGATCCCGGAGTTGGCGTGTATGGACGAGTTCGCCACGGCGATGTTGTAGCGACCGACAACCAGGTCGAGATTACGCGCCAATGCCAGCTGATAGGCGTCCGCCAGGTCGAGGGGCAGGATTCCGCCCGTCGTCGATGGTGCCCCGGGGACCGGGGCCGGCAGAGCGCTGACGTCGATCGTCTGTGACCACGTCGGGGTCGTCAGCAGAGCGAAGGCTCCCACCAGGAGAGCGAGCGTTCGTGCGAGTTTCACGGCGCAACCTCCTTACACATCCGGTTCACCACCAACTACGAAACAGGTGCGGAAAAGTTCCCGACCGCGTCAGTCTACACCTTCGTGAACGGCGTCTTCTCAAGGAATAACGACGGAGCCCTGAGAAACGTGAACAAGAGATCGGGGAAATTGTCTGCGGCATGACCGGATGCCGCGGCCGGAATGGGTTTCGCGGGGGAAGAACAGGAAACGGGAATGAAGTCAAAGACGGTGTGGGTGGATGGTCGAGTGACCAGCGACGCGGGACGAGTGACGGCCGGGTGGGGGGAAGCACCGGCCGCGGACGCGGACGCGGACGCGGGCGGGCGGGGGATCTCGCATCCGGGCGGGCGGCCCAGGACATCGCGGCGGCGCTCTTGCTTGAGGGGATCCTTCGCACGTCGCTCGCCTGAAGGCTCGCTCCTCACTCAGGATGACAGAAGTCTTCATCGGGCGGGCGGGTGGTGCTCCTTGCTCCGGA
>JBFELO010000140.1:0-11865 GCA_041552055.1 Candidatus Sulfomarinibacteraceae bacterium
CACTCATGCATGAGTGCCGGGCTGGGGCTGAGGGGCTGAGAAGAGACTGGCTCGGGAGCGACACCGACGACGCGAACGGCAGGCCGACGACAGCGCCTTCTGCGGGGTGCCGTCTTTGACAATGTTGGGGGACCGTCACTGGGATGGCGTGGCTCGTTGGGTCCCAACATTGTCTAAGGGGGCACCCACGGGGAGCGCGTTTGAGAGAGGCCGACTCAGGAGTCGGAGAGTCGATGCGAATGGTGCACCGATCACAGCGCGTTGTGCGGGCGTGCCATCTTCAACAATCTTGGGCCCTTGTCTCTACAAATCATCGATTCCGTTCAATCCCAAGATTGTTGCAGGTGGCAACCGCGGGGAGGTCGCCGGGGAGAGGGCGCCTCGAATCTCTGTCGGCCTCAGCGAACGAGAGGCTCCATCACTTGCATCCGTTGATCGGAAACGGTAGCGGACGAAGGCCCAGCGACCAGCGACGGTTGGGTGGGGGATCCGGCTTCGCCTACGGCTACGCCGTGACAAGTCCAGCATCCAGCATCCAGCATCGGGCGGGTGGGGGAGCTTACAAGCTTATAGCATATAGCTTATGGCTCCGTCTCCCCGAGAATCTCCCCCGCGTACCGCAGCACGATGTCCCGCCAGGGTCCGGTGGCCCCGAGCTTGCACAGGTTGCCGAAGTGGCCGGCGTACGCCCGGTCGATGAAGATCATGTCCTCGGGAAAGCTGAGGTCGGTGGAGTGCGACCAGTTGGTCAGCCCGAGCTCGAAGATGCGGTGGTAGAGCTCGGGATCCTCACCAAAGGTGTACGGGGGATCACCGCGCACGATCGGCGTCAACATCTCGAGGTAGGGATCGGTGAGCTCTCTGGGAAGGGGCGTGCCCTCTCCCTTGAAGATCCCCATGCCCCGCAGGATGTCCGGGATGCCCTCCGTATCGCTCTCGGTCGCGGCGACCATCACCCTGGCCACACCGCGTGCCAGATCGAGCGGCACCCGCTTCAC
Source organism: Candidatus Sulfomarinibacteraceae bacterium (assembly GCA_041552055.1). Taxonomy (GTDB): domain Bacteria; phylum Acidobacteriota; class Thermoanaerobaculia; order Thermoanaerobaculales; family Sulfomarinibacteraceae; genus JBFELO01. Next base: position 999 of record JBFELO010000140.1, read on the forward strand.
ACAGCCAAAGTCATACACGATGACTCGACCGTCCTCGAGGAACGAGAAGTTGGCCAGGTTCGGGTCGGCATGGAGGAATCGGTGGTAGAGGAGTCCCCGAATCAGGAACTCGTACATCACGGTGCCCCATCGATCTCTGAGATCGGTGGCGGAACGGTCCGAGCAGGCGTCGGCAGGAGGGATGCCCTCCAAAAACTCCATCGTCAGTACGTTGTGGGTGGTCGCCTCGTCGACTACTCCCGGAATGACGATGTCCGGCACCTCGGAGTGGAGCTCGGTCATGCGTTCGATATTGGCCGCCTCGTGGGTGTAGTCCAGCTCCTCGAGCAGCCGGTCGCGCAGCTCGTGCCAGAAGGGCTCGAAGTCGATCTCGAAGACCAGGGCGAACAGGCTCTGGAACAGGCGCTTCAGGTTCTTGAGATCGGCCTTGACGATCTCGTCGATCAACGGGTACTGGATCTTGACCGCAACGTCGCGCCCATCGCGCAGCGTGCCGCGGTGGACCTGACCGATCGAGGCTGCGGCAAAAGCTTCGAAGTCGAGAGAATTGAAGAGATCGTCGAAGTTCGGCAGCGCCCCACGAATCTCGAACTCCATGACCTCGGGAGGAACACGGGGCGCCTCCTTTTGCAGGGCCGTCAGCACGGCGGCCACCTCGGGGGGCAGCAGCCCTTCGTGCAGGCTCAACATCTGGCCCACCTTCATGGCCGCGCCCTTCATCTCGCCGAGGGTCTCCACGATTCGGGTCGCGTTGCGAACGAGATTCTCGGTTTGCCTGATGTGCTTGGCAGGCGCGGAGCGAACCAGGTTCAGCACCTGATCACCGGCGACGGACGCGCCCACCCGGCCCGCGAGCCCCCCTAACTTGAGGAAACGCCGCGTCGACGAGGTGATCAGGTCATGGTCGCCCATGGAGTGATGCTACCAGTGGAACGCAGACTTCGGAATAGGGACGACGGGCACGCCCCAACGGCGTGGAGGGCTATGAGCAATGAGCCGTGGGCTATGAGCTATGAGCCCTGGGGCACTGGGGCACTGTCCGGAGACATGGGTCACGGAATCGTCCGGCGAAATGGGTAAACCGTGTCGGAGCGCGGGTCCCGGGGGAGGGTGAAACACGGCCTACGGGGGAGCCCAGTGATGTCGATGAGTATGACGAGCGTTCTCCGGGTGGGTGGGCGGTCCAGCGACGAGCGACGGTCGAGTGGGGGAGGGACGATGACGATGACGAGTGTCCCTCGCGGGTGGGGACGGTACCTCCATATCCCGTTATCCGCTCATCCCCAGTGGGCCGGGGGTTCCAACCCCGAACCCTGAACTCTGAACTCCGGGAGGGAGGAAGGGGGTCCAATATCCAGCATCTGGTCCACGTTCCTACTTCGGAGACGGCTTGGGGCTGGCTTCACGCAACCTCTCTGCGAGCATCGTGTACCGCTCCCGCACGGTGGCGTTGTGGACCGCGCGGCCCAGCGCGCGGCGTGAACCGACGATGACGACCAATCGCCGACCGCGGGTGACCGCGGTGTAGAGCAGGTTGCGCTGCAGCATGACGTAGTGCTGGTGGTGGAGCACGATCACCACCGCGGGGTACTCGCTTCCCTGCGACTTGTGGATGGTGCAGGCGTACGCCGGAACCAGGTCGTCGAGATTCTCGGTTTCGAGGGTCACGGGCCGGCCGTCGAAGGAAACGACCAGTTCCCGAGCCTCGGTGTTCACCGCGGTGACGCGGCCAATGTCTCCGTTGTAGATGTCGAGCTCGTAATTGTTGCGGGTCTGCATTACCTTGTCGCCGAGGCGGAAGCACCTCGAGCCGACGACCAGCTCGGGGCCGGCCGGTGCGAGCAGGCCCTGGAGGCGCTCGTTGAGGTTGGTGACACCGAGCTCCCCGCGGTGCATCGGGCTGAGCAGCTGGATGTCGTCCACCGGGTCGAGGCGGAAGCGACGTGGAATTCGGCGGGTGATGAACTCGATCGCCAGATCGGCGGCTTCCGCAGGATCGTCGCGTGGGACGAAGTAGAAGTCGCAGAGCTCGTCGTTGGTGCCTGCGATGGGCATCCTGCCGTGGTTGATGCGATGCGCGTTCTCCACGATTAGCGACCGGTCGGCCTGGCGAAAGATGTCGACGAGTCGGACGACGCGGACCGCACCGGAGGCGATCAGGTCGGCCAACACGTTCCCCGGTCCGACGGAGGGCAGCTGGTCGGCGTCTCCGACCAAGACCAGCCGGCAGGCTGCAGGGATCGCCCGGATCAGGTGGGCGGCGAGCTCCACGTCGAGCATGGAGACCTCGTCGAGGACCACCACGTCTGCTTCGAGTTGGTCCGCTCGGTTGCGGTTGAAGCTGTTGGTCCGGGGGTTGAACTCGAGCAGTCGGTGGATCGTGCGGGCGTCGGCGCCGGTGGTCTCCGTGAGCCGCTTGGCGGCACGGCCCGTAGGCGCAGCGAGCAACACGCGCTGGTCCTTCTCGCGCAGGATCTCGATCACTCCCTGGATCAGGGTGGTCTTTCCAGTGCCGGGCCCACCGGTGATGACCACGATCGGATCGACGAGTGCTGCCGCGAGGGCGTCGCGTTGGCGCGGCGCGAGCTCGATCCTCGCTTGATTCTGATGCCAGGCGATCGCTCGCTGGACGTCGATCTTCGGTCCCTTGTGAGCGGCCTCGATGGTTTCCCTCAGACCCTCGGCCACTGTGGATTCGGCGAGCTCGAGGCGCGCGGGGAACACGGCCGGCTCGCCGTTGCCCAGTGGTCGGATCACCACGCGCTCCCGCCCTTCAAGGCGCCCAAGGGCGGCTTCGAGAGGTTCGGTTTCTGCCGCCAGCAGCTCGGCCGCCGCGGCAAGCGCCTCGTCCCTGGGGAGAAACACGTGTCCGTCGCTTGTAGACTCCTTGAGAACGAACAGAAGCCCGGCCTCGAGTCGCTCTGGAGCGTCATCGGGAACGCCGAGCTTGCGGCCGATCCGATCCGCGGTCCGAAAGCCGACGCCGATCACCTCGTCGGCAAGGCGGTAGGGATTGGACCGGACCACGTCCAGGCCGGCCGGTCCGTACCGGCTGTACACCTTGACCGCGATTCCGGGTGTCACACCGTGGCCCGTGAGGAACACCATGATCTGCTGGATGCCGCGGTGCTTGAGCCACGATTCCTTGACTCGTCCCAGGGTCTTCTTGCCGATCCCGCTGACCTCGAGCAGGCGCTCCGGATCTCGTTCCATCACCTCGAGGGTCTCGAGTCCGAACTTCTTCACGATGCGCTCGGCCATCTTGGGGCCGATGCCGCGGATCCGGCCGGATCCCAGGAATCGGCGAATGCCGTTCAGGGTGGAGGGCGTGACGTGGACGAAGGTCGAGACCTCGAGCTGCTCCCCGAATCTGGGATGTCGGATCCATCGCCCGGTCAGACGGAGCTCGTCGTCCTTGTGCACCCCGAGCAGCGGGCCAACCGCCGTGAACGCGACGCCGTGCTTGGAGCGGCAGCGCACCGCGCTCCAGCCATTCTCCTCGTTGGAAAACAGGGTGCGCACGACCTTGGCCTCGACGTTCGCGAGGGTGTGGTCCTCGGGCTCGGATACCCGATCAGGTGGGAGCAGCGTGTCCACGGGGTCATTGTAGAGGAGGGGGAAAGGTAGGTTGTCTGGAACTGGGGCGATCGTGAGTTCGCGGCAAGGGACTCGGGGCTCGAGGCTCGGGGCTCCCTTCCCGCGTCGCAGGCGTCAGTGGTCTATGGCGCGACTGGCTCCGCTTCAACTGACGCGGAGGTTTGGACCCTTCGATCGGCCTCGCCCTTGGTGGGGAACCTGCTGCACACGTGTTCGGCGAGGGCGGTGATCGTGAGCGACGGGTTCACCCCGAGGTTGGCGCCGATAATGGAGCCGTCGATGACATAGAGGTTGTCGTACCCGTAGACCTTGCCGTCGGCGTCGATGACCCCGCTCTCGGGGCCGACGCCGATGCCGCAACCACCCAGGATGTGCGCGGTCGTGGAGGTGTCGAGCAGCACCTCGTTGAGGCTCGACTGGGGGATTGTGTCGAGGTCGGCCGCAAACTCCCGCGCCACCTCGTTCGCGATCGGAATGTACGACGGAATGCCGGGCTGGTCAGGGTCGGGCTGCGAGGTCAGCGCCCGGGTGAACGGCCACAACCACTGCCGTTTCCGTACCAGACGAGTGTGCGTGTCGACGGTCTGCATGACGAGCAGCACCGAGGATCGCTCCGCCACACCCCACGGCTTGGAGGCACGCAAGAACTCGATCGGGTGGCGCAGCACGTTGCCGAGCCACCTGATCTGGCGGGGCAGGCCGGGGCCACCGTCGGTCAGGAGCGTGCCCAGCACCAGCATGGCGTCCGATCCCGGTGGGAAGCGGCACGGTTCCATGTGGGTGACATCGTCCATTTCCACCTTGGACGTGATGGCGATGCCCTCGCTCAGGTCGGTCCGTGAGCGCGAGGTGACGCCGAGCAAGGCCTCGGAGTTGGTGCGCACCACATTGCCGAGCTGATCCGAGATGTGGGGCAAGGCGCCGCGCTCCTTGCACTCCATGAGTAAGCGGACGGTGCCGAGTACGCCAGCGGAAATCACGACCTTCCCGGCGTCAATGGCGCCCCGATCGGCAGAGAACCGAGATGTGGAGCGCTTCCAGTGCAGCCGATATCCGCCGCCATGGAGCGGCTCGATCAGCTCGATCCTGGTCTCGGGCACGATCGATGCACCGGCCCTCTCCGCCAGGTAGAGGTAGTTCTTGTCGAGGGTGTTCTTGGCGCCGACTCGACACCCCACCATGCAGGCGCCGCAGAACGTACAGCCGCTGCGAGGCGGCCCTTCGCTGTTGAAGTACGGGTCAGGCACCTCCACGTCGGGCTCGCCGAAGAAGACGCTCACCGGCGTCGGGCGAAAGGTGTGTTCGCGACCGCGCTTCGCCGCGGCGCGGCGCAAAGCCTCATCGGCCGGGCCCAATCTGGGGTTTGTGGCCTCACCGAGCATGCGGCGGGCGGTGGCGTAGTGCTCGGGCATCACGGATCGCCAGTCCACGAGACCCTTCCACTGCGGATCGTCCCACACGGTTTCAGGCGGCTCGAACAGGGTGTTGGCGTACAGCAGGCTGCCTCCACCAACGCCGACACCGTGCAGTATCAGGACCTCTCGAAGGAGGTGCATCGACCACGTGCCATAGCAACCTAACCAAGGAAACCAGAAAGCTTTACGCGTATTCCAGTTGGTCGTTGGAAAGTCCTCTGGTCGCCACCGTTTGCCCTTCTCGAGCACGGTCACCCGGTAGCCCTTCTCGGACAGTCTCAAGGCGGCCACCGAGCCTCCGAATCCGGAGCCGATGATCGCCACGTCGGTGTCGAAGTCCTGTCTGGCGGGAAGCGGTTGGTCCATCAATCACCTCTTGACACAGTCTACAGTGGTATGCCGCATCTCGGCAAACGGTATCGTCGCCAGAACGGCCGCACCGAATCGGGACACCGCCGAAGAATCGGCGGTGTGACGACCCGTCGTATCGAGACGTGGAAATGTTTCCCGGGTGCGATGCGCTTTCCAGAGAGTATGTGGATCGGGAATTCGACCAAGCTTCGCCTGCCCCGTCCCGGAGAAGCTCTCTCGGGTCGGTCGGAAGAGATGCCGGTGCCGGCGTGCCATTTCGTCCTCGACGCCCCCCTGATTCCGCCCTATCCAGAGGGCGGCGAGATGGCGCTATTCGGGATGGGCTGCTTCTGGGGGGCCGAGAAGCGCTTCTGGAGCGCCGAGGGGGTCATCACCACCGCGGTCGGATACGCCGGAGGCCTGACGCCGAACCCCACGTACCGTGAGGTGTGCAGCGGATTGACTGGCCACAATGAGGTCGTTCGTGTCGTCTTCGACCCGTCGACGACGTCCTATGACGGGCTGCTGACGCTGTTCTGGGAGGGGCACGATCCGACTCAGGGCATGCGCCAGGGGGCGGACGTCGGAACCCAGTACCGCTCCGGCGTCTACTGGTACTCGGAGGCCCAGCGAGATGCGGCCGAGGCCTCGCGCGAGGCCTATCAGCGGGCGCTCGCCGCTGCAGGGCACGGGGCGATCACCACCGAAATCCTCCGCGCACCGGACTTCTTCTTCGCAGAGGAGTACCACCAGCAGTACCTGGCCAAAAACCCCGGGGGGTACTGCGGTCTCGGCGGCACCGGCGTGGCGTGCCCGTCGGGTCTGGGTGGGCGTTAGCCCGCACTTCTCACCAGTCTCCTGCTGCGGCCGGTAACCGCCGCTCGGATAAGAACGGGATGGTCGATACCGATACCGAAAACCGATACCGACACGCACCATCGGTAACGCTATCGGTATCGCTATCGGGATCGAATCACCGGCGCTTAGATCGGACGGGGATGGTCGATACCGATAACGAAAAGCGATTCCGATACAGACCAGATTCGTCGGTATCGCCATCGGGATCGAACGATGCTCCTGACCCAGCGGAGAATACTCCCCTCGGTTTGCTCCAGCCAACGCTGGCCCCTCCAGGTCCTCACGTCTCCGGCGTGACCGCCCTTCCGGGCGGTGCGCGAGGTTTCAACGTACCGTCAAGTACGCCTCCGCGCCCCTTGGGTCGAAAACCCCACTGGGCACGGCACGTCGGCGCCCGCGCGACGAACACCGGTGAGAACTGCTGGTTAGCCCGCACACGGGCAATCCCGCCGAGATTGGTCGGCCGTTCCGTATCTCCCGTTCCCGTCCCCGTTCCCGTTCCCGATCTTCATGGTTGCCCATTAGGCGTAGGAACTGGTACGGATACGGAGACGGGCCCTCCCCTTGATTCAATCTGCCAGGAAGGATTGAGGTTAGCTGGAACGCGGAGCGGGGCGTCGTCCGTAGAACAGGTCGTCTGCGCGAAGCACGGCCCGGCGGGCGCCGCCCGAGCCACGGATCGCCCATCGCACCATGTTGTGGGCGGCCGAGTCGGGGTGCGAGTACGGGCACACCCGCATGCACACCGCGCAATCTGTACCGGCGACGGCCCAATACCGGAAGCAGCTGTCGGGATCGATTCGCCACCGTAATCCGTTGTCGTCGATCGGCTCGCGGTCTCCGATCGGGATGGCGCCGACGGGACAATTGTCAGCGCACTTGCGGCACGCGGAGCAGAAGTCCAGCACCGAGGAATCGTCACCGGGCGCGCCTGCGATCAGGGGCAGGTCGGTGGTCACCACCCCGAGCCGAACCCGTGGTCCCAGCCGCGGGGTCATCAGGATTCCCATGCGTCCGATCTCGCCGAGGCCGGCGTCGCGCGCCACCAGCGGCGCGATCACCCGGTAGTTCCCGTCGGTGTGGGCGCGCGCGGGATAGCCGCAGCGGCGTATCGCGGACGCGACCTCGACTCCGATCCGTGACAGGGCTACGTACTGCCGGGCAGACTCGGCCACGGTGGAGGCGCCCGGAGCGTGCGCCACCGCTCCATGATCCATCTCGACGGTGAACGCGATGGCCCAGGCGTGGTCGAGGTCGACCGGTTCACCCCAGGCGCCGGTTCCACGACCGACGTGGCTGTACACGTGGTACGGGCGGAGGGGAGCGACCCCGACATCGACCGCGCCCAAGAACCGCATCATCTCCTTGACGACAGCCGTCCATTCGCCGGGCGGTTTTTCGACTCGCCGTTCGGTCACCTTGCCGTCAACCATCAGCCGCAGCCGCTCGGTGATCTCGAAACACGCCTCGGCAGTCGCGAACATCACGGGTTCGAACTCCTCGGCGTCCGGTGACAGCAGCCCCGGCAGGGCGCGGGTGCGATCGTCGCCGGCACGGTGCCCCGGCCGCATCGCATAGTACGAGAGGAACTCGACGGTTCCGGGCCGGAGCCGCGCTCGTGCGAACATGATGTCCCGTTCGTCGACGCGGCGCCGGGGTCGGCCTCCGGGTGAAATCGAACGCCCGACCGGCCACAGCCAGACCGCGAGGAAGAGCGCGAGGACGACTGCGATTGCGACGGCGACTCCACGTGCGACGGACCCGCCGATGACCGCCGCACCAAAGCAGATCGCGGCTGTCGCCACTGCGAGTGCGGTGGAGATGCGGGCCGCTCGGTGTTCCTTCTCCATGAAGGACGTCACGGCAAACCAGGCGAAGGCGAGACCTCCGGCCCCGCCCACGAGGATCAGCGCGACGTCCAGGAAGTCATCCATCACCTCAAGTTAACACGCGGCAACTCTGCCGGCCGAGAATGCGGCGGATCACCTCACCGCCCACGCCATGACACCTGCCATGACCAGGGCGAGTGCGGCACCGACCAGAAAAACTGCGTCGATGCCAAGCCAGCCGTACACTGCGGCCGCGGCCACCGGTCCGAGCGTCTGGCCGAGGCGCAACACCATGCCGTTCAGCGACATGAAGGCCGCCCTCCGCGCGGGTGGAGCGAGCCCTGCGAGGATGGTGTGGACGACCGGGATCGTCGTCCCGATGGCGACTCCCAGGAGGGAGGCGGGGAGCGCCATCCACAGGACTCCCGGCATCGCGGGGATGACCGCCAGGCCGATCGCGAAGACGATGAAGCCGAGCGTGACGATGCGCTGCTCGGGGAGCCGCCTTGACAGCCGCCCCAGTTGCGCCGACGTGAGGGCAGTGACGCCGGAGGCGCCCGACATGACGATCCCGATCGTGACCGGTGTCGCCCGCAGACGGTCCGCCATCAGGAACGGCAGAAAAGTGACGTACGAGCCGTACAGCAGAATGAAGATCACCGTGCTCGCCACGAACAGACCCAACACACGGCGTGTACGGACCTCGGCCCATACCTGACCGAGATAGCGGGAGAGCGAGTGGTGCTGGATGGGTTCGGGAACGCGCAGGCGGAACGCGACTGCGGCGGCCGCTGGAGCCGCCATGATAGCCAACGCGAACGGGGCGTACCAGGCGAGTGCGGCCAGCGCCCCCCCGATGGCCGGATACACCGCGGTGCCGACGCTGAGCACGCTGGCGTTGTAGCCCATGGCGGCGGTTCGTTGCCGGCCCTCGTAGAGGTCGCCGATGAGGGTCACGTTGAGAGAGCCCAGAGGAGAGGCGCCGATGCCCTGGAGAAACCTGAGTGCGACCAGGAGAGGGAACGATCGCGCGAACGCGCAGGCAACGCCGGCGACGGCGAACAGCAGCAGAGACGGGACAAGCACCCTTCGCCGACCGGTGCGGTCGGCGAGCACGCCCAGCACCGGGGTCAGGACCACTCCCGGCAGGGTGAACACGGTGATCAGCAGGGCGACGTCCGCGGCCGAGACGTCGAGGGCGGAGGCGATCTTGGGCAGTGCCGGTGCCAGGCTGGCGACGCCCAGGACCGCGGTCAGCGTGACGCCGGAGATGATCCGAAGCTCAGGGCTCCGAAGGGAGGCTGCCGGGCCTCCCGGCGACGCAGGCTGTGCCGACATGTTCAGAGGATACCTGGATCGGTGGCGCCGCCCACCCGGAGCACCATCGTCATCGTCGTCGACCACCGCCCGACCGGCGCCGGTCGCCAGAGCGACCGCCTGGCCAAGCCGTGGGGGCGTGGGGACTTGAGGGCTTGCCCCCACCCACCCGTTGCTGGTCGCTGGCAGCTGGCCTATCGAGTAATGCCGGCCTGCGAGAGCCGTCCGTCGCCGAGGAGACCCTTCGCTGCTCCGCATCTCAGGGTGACATGCCGGCTGCGCTGCCGAGGCCAGCGCGCCGTTATGTCATCCTGAGCGAGGCGCGAGCCTTCAGGCGAGAGCCGACGCGAAGGATCCCCTCAAGCAAGAGAGTCGTGCCAATCTCATCTTCGCTCCGGAGATCGGAGGGGATCCTTCGCTCCCTCCGGCCTTACAGGCCGTCGCTCGCTCAGGATGACGCTCGGTTTTGACGTAGGCGCGCAGCCCTCTGCGCGCTCGCGGCCTCTCGTTCGGTGGGGCCGGCGTAGCTGCGACGCGCCTTCTCCCCGGCGCGCTCCCCGAGGGAGCCCGGTACAGCATTTCGAGGCCCCGTTGCCACACGATCCCCCCGGCGATCGTGGACCTCGAAATCCTGTACCCGGCACCCCGCACGAGGCGAGAGGACGGCACCCCGCAGGACGCGCTGTCTCCGGCCTGCAATTCGCCTGGACCGGAGCTCGGTGTCGGGCACTCGGTCGATCGTTGCGAGGAGACCGCTGGCGCGACTCCAAAGCGGGTGCCTGGCACCGACACGCGCTATGATTCGCGGTACGCCTCCCGCGAACAGGGCATGGCGGGGAGGGACCATGAACATCCTGGTGCTCAACTGCGGTTCGTCGACGGTCAAGTTCCAGATCATCGCGACCGACAAGGACATGATCGCGTCGGATGAGGATCGGAAGCTCGCGCGTGGGGTGGTGGAGCGGATCGGTTCTCAGGCGGTGATCACCTTCGAGGCCGAGGGGAAGCCGAAGCAGCGCCACGCAGAGCCGGTGCGCGACCATCGCGCCGCGGTCGATCGGATCCTGCGCTGGATCGTGTCGCCCGAGTCCCAGATCGAAGACATCGCGAGCGTCGGTGATGTCCATGCGGTCGGGCACCGGGTGGTCCACGGTGGGGAGCGGTTTCAGCGCTCGGTCAGGATCGACGACGAGGTGATCGCCGGCATCGAGGACTGCATCGATCTGGCGCCGCTGCACAACCCGGCCAACCTCAAGGGGATCCAGGTCGCAAGCGAGCTGCTGGGAGGTTCTGTGCCCCACGTCGCGGTGTTCGACACCGCGTTCCACTCGACCATGCCGGAGAGCTCGTTTCTGTACGCGATTCCGTACCAGTACTACCGACGGTACAAGATCCGGCGCTACGGTTTTCACGGCACGTCGCACCGCTACGTTGCCTACCGCTACCGGCGGATGCTCGGGCTGGAGCCCGAGCAGGTCAATCTGATCACCCTTCATCTCG
>JBFELO010000141.1:0-11665 GCA_041552055.1 Candidatus Sulfomarinibacteraceae bacterium
GGCCGAAGGCCGTCAGCAAGCCCCGGGCGGGGGTCAAGCGACGAGCGACCAGCGACGGTGGAGGGGGAGAACTGCGACGAGAAACGGCGTCGCGGACCTACGTCGTGTGGCTTGACAACTGGGCGAGAGGGCACCATATTAAAAAACGAACGTTCGGTTTCTAACATGGTGCGGACGAATCGCTGCAACGGACTGCAGGCCTCGAAATCGGAGGCTGCGGTTGCGCGCGCCCTCGAGACGGCGCTCGAGCTGTTCTCGACCCAGGGCTACGGCGCCACCTCGATGCGCCAGATCTCCCAACAGAGTGGCCTTTCGGTCGGCAACCTGTACCACCACTTCGGCTCCAAGGAGACGATCTTCCAGCAGCTGATCGACGACTACTGGAAGCGCCTGCGCGACCCCGATGGACCGTTGCAGCAGCTGTTCGAACGCGCCGGCTTCCCGGACGATCTCGAGGAGATGGCCGACGAGATCAAACGCTCCGTCGAGCAGAACGCCGCGTACATCCTGCTCATCTTCATCGACGTCATCGAGTTCCGTGGCCAGCACATCCGGACCTTCTACGAGGGCATGGCGGACGCCTTTGCCGCGGCCTATTCGGACAACTTTGAGCGCATGAAGGTGGAGGGCCGGCTGGGGGATATCGACCCGCTGGTGGCGGTGATGTTCGCCACCCGCTGGCTGTTTTACTTCTACACCGTGGAGAAGTGCTTCGGCGTGGCGATGCACTTCGGCATGAGCGAGCACCAGGCGGTGACCGAGTTCATCAAGATTCTCCGCCTCGGCGTGCTGCCTCGATCGGCCGGCGAGCCGAGTCCGGTCGGGGTGGCCGCGACGGCGGGACAACATCCACAACATTGAGGGGAGGACGTCATGAAGGATAAGCGGTTCACGAAGTGGTTCGCGCTGGCCGCGATGCTCGCCGTCGCGCTGCCCGCGGCGGCGCAGGTGTCGACCGGAACGATCGAGGTCGACACCGTCGACGATCAGGGGCTGCCCATGCCGGGCGTGACTGTTCAGGTCGTGAGTGAAGACACCGGCATGCAGCGCGTCGCCGTCACCAACGCAGCCGGCGCGGTCAATTTCAAGGCCCTGCCCGCTGGATCCTACCAGGTCAAGACAGATTTGGAGGGTTTTGCCCCCGCCGAGCAACCGGTCGTGCTGCGCGTCGGACAGTCCCAGCGGCTCACGGTCAACATGCGCATCCAGGTGTCGGAGACCATCACCGTCACCTCGGAGCGGCCGATGGTCGACGTCTACAAGTCGGACACCTCGACCAATATCGTGCCCGAGCAGATCCAGGAGCTACCGGTCGCCGACCGCGATTTTCAGAATCTGGCGTTCATCGCCCCCGGCGTCCAGCGCGAGCGCGGCGGCTTCAGGTTCATCGGCAACTCGGCGCTGGTCGGTTCGTCCGGCAACTCGTCCGAGACCGCAATCATCGTCGACGGCGTGGACTACACCGACCAGGCGCTCGGGCTCGCCCGCGCGCGGTTCAGCCAGGATGCCATCGCCGAGTTCAGGGTCATCAACAACCGGTTCGATACCGAGATCGGGAGCTCTGCCGGCGGTGCCCTGTCGGTCATCACCAAGTCGGGGGGCAACGACGTCCGCGGCAGCGTCTTCGGTTTTTACCGCGGCGACTCGCTGCGCGAGTCCGGTGAGCTCGAGGAGGGCACCCAGGACTTCACTCGCTACCAGCTCGGCTTCACTCTGGGTGGACCCATCGCGCGTGACAAGACCCACTATTTCCTGTCGTTCGAGTACATCGACGAGGACAACATCGCGCTGTTCCGCCCCCAGGGAGCGTTTGCCGACCTCGCCGGTGATGCCCCCCGCCCGATGTCGAGCATCCTCGGGCTCGCCAGCCTGAACCACCTCATCGGCGTCGACCAGAGCCTCCAGTTCAAGGCGGTCTACGAGAAGTTCGAGATGGAGAACTTCCGCGTCGGCGGCGTCGCCGACGAGTCGAGCGGCATGCAGTTGAACCGCGACAACTGGAACCTCGTGCTGGGACACAACTGGGTCGCGGGCGACAACAAGGTCAACGAGGCCCGCTTCCAGTTCGGCCAGAAGTACTTCGAGGAGCCAGCCAACTCGAACCTCGTGTCCGAGTACTACTCGCTCGGCAACACGCTGATCACGGGGGCCAACATCGTCGGTGATCAGGACATGACGGGCGACTACCTGTCGCTCAGCGACACCTTCAGCTTGTTCCTGGGATCGGGCAAGAGCACCCACAATCTGAAGTTCGGCGGCTCGATCTCCTCGATCAAGGAGAGCTGGTACTATCCCGTCTTCCCGCAGGGGTTCATGATCTATCTCACCGACTCACCGGCGTCGGCGTTCCGCTACGACTACTTCGTCGGCTCGCCCGACCTCGAGGTCGACACGATGGTCTACGGCGTGTTCGCGCAGGACGACTGGCGGGTGCGCCCCGACCTCACGTTGAGCTTCGGTGTGCGTTACGACTACGACACCGACGGCAACAATCCGAATTTCGCGGACTCTCCACTGGTGGGTCCACGGAGTGCGGACTCGGACAACATCCAGCCGCGGGTCGGCTTCAGCTGGGACATCAGCGGGAAGGGCACGAGCATCCTGCGTGGCGGTGTCGGCCTGTTTACAGGCCGCTACCTGCTGGTGCCCGCTCTTGTGGAGCAGCAGCAGAACGGCACCACCGGCGTGGTGTTCAGCCGGCTGAACGGCTTCTTCCTGAATCTCCCGCCCGAGTTCTGGCTCGATGTGACAGATCCGGAGAATACCGGCGTGCTGCTGCCGCCGAACATCACGCTCCTGCAGGACAGCATGGAGGCACCGGAGGCGCTGCAGGCCAGCCTCGGCTTCACCCAGCGGCTCGGCAACACCGGCCTCTACCTGGACGTCGAGGGCGTCTACGGGGAAGGCGACAACGAGATCACTATCCGCGACACGAACTGGAACGGAAACGACGACCCGGGGCGGCCCAACCCGTTCTACACGGAGATCAACAAGTACGCAAACGAGGGGCGCTCCGAGTACACGGCCCTCATGGCGAGCGTCAACGGCACCCTCAAAGGAGGCCACCTGATCGCCCTCAACGTCACCTACGGCGACAAGAAGAACATCGCCGATGACTTCAGCCCGTACCTCAACAACTACCCCAGCGACCCCGCCGACATCGAGGCCGAGTGGGGGCGCGCCCGGTCCGACGAGCGCTGGCGCGCGGTGCTCAGCGCGGTCTTCCGGCTGCCGCTCAACTTCACGATCGCACCGGTGTACAGCTACGGCTCGGGCCAGCCGTGGAACCGGCGCCTCGGCTACAACTTCAACGGTGACGCGAAGTTCGGCGACAGGGCCGAGGGCGTGCCGCGCAACTCCGAGGACGGGCCGTCGTTCTCGCAGTTCAACCTGCGGGTGACCTGGACACTGCCCCTGGGAAGTGGCGGCATCGACTTCATCGCCGAGGCGTTCAACCTGTTCAACACCACCAACTACGACGTCAACTCGATCGACACCTCGGAGTTCCTCGCCGGGCCAACGCTGGTGGACCCGACGCTGCCGTACGTCGACAACCCGAACTTCGGCAACTACTCGGCCACCCTGTCACCGCGCGAGATCCAGCTCGGCGTGAGGTACACGTTCTAGATTCGACTGACGAAGAACCGCAGGCAACCCGCCGGCGCGCCCTCGGGCGCGCCCGGGTTTTCTGCAACAAGGAGACACGAATGATCGAGACGGGATTGAAAGACAAGGTGGTCATCGTGACCGGCGCCGCGGCCGGCATCGGCCGCGCGACCGCACTGCGATTCGCCGAGGAGGGGTGCCGGGTGGCGGCGTGGGACGTCAACGACTCCGTCGCGGACGAGGTGATTTCCGAGCTCGAGGCCGCCGGCGGGAGCGGCTCGTTCCAGCGCGTGAACGTGGCCGAGGCTGAGGAGGTCGAGGCGGCGGTCGCGGAGATCGTGGAGCGCTGGGGCGGCATCGACGTGCTGGTAAACAACGCCGGCATCCTGCGCGACGCCCAGCTGGTCAAGTACAAGGACGGCCAGGTCGCGTCGACGATGAGCGACGAGCAGTGGGACGCGGTGATCGGGGTCAACCTCCGGGGCGTCTTCAACTGCACGCGCGCGGCCGTGCCCCACATGATCGCGCGGGGCGGGGGAGTCGTGCTCAACGCGTCGTCGGTGGCGGGCCGCGACGGCAACTTCGGCCAGACCAACTACGTCGCCGCCAAGGCGGGCCTGATCGGCATGACCAAGACCTGGTCGCGGGAGCTCGCCCGGTACAAGATCCGGGTCAACGCGGTCGCGCCGGGCTTCGTCAAGACCGAGATTCTGGCGTCGATGCCGGACAAGATCCTCGATGCGATGGTGGCGCACACCCCGCTCGGCAGGATCGGAGAGCCCCGCGACATCGCCGACGCCTACCTGTGGCTGGCGTCGGACGCGGCGAGTTGGATCACCGGGATCACGTTGAGTGTCGATGGTGGGTTGGTGATCGGGACCTGAGGGAGTGGAGGTATGAGGGGGTGGCCGGCGCCTGCGGCGCCTGGGGATGAGGGAGTGAGGGGATGAGGGAAGCTCGCTTCCGGGTTGGAGGGATTCGCAGTGCGTTGCCATTTCATGGCGGATGAGGATCCACCGCAATTCGCGAAGCGAATTGCACGGGAGGTTGAATGACTCGATACGCGACGATCAAATCCACCGGGCGGTACATTCCGGAGATCGAAGTCCACAACGACGAGCTCCGGGAGCGCTTCGCGCACATTCCGGACTTCGTCGACAAGATGGAGGAGTCGTCGGCGATCACCACCCGGTGGTGGGCGCCGGACGACTGGGCGACCTCGGACCTGGCGCTGCCCGCGGCGCGCCAGGCGCTGGAAAAAGCGGGCAGGACACCGGAGGAGGCCGACCTGATTATCCTCGGAACCGACTCGCCGGACTACACGACGCCGGCCACCTCGGTGGTGCTGCAGCACAAGCTCGGTGCGGTCAACGCGGGCACCTTCGACGTCGGCTGCGCGTGCGCGTCGTTCCCCACCGGCCTGGCGATCGCTGCCGGGCTGATCGCCACCAACCCGAGCCTCGAGACGGTGCTGGTGGTCGGCGTGTACCTGATGCACAAGCTGGCCGCGCCGGACGACCCGATGATCTTCTTCTACGGTGACGCCGCGGGCGCCGCGGTGCTCGGGCCGGCCGCTGAGCCGGGCTTCGTGTCGTCGGCGAGCCAGGCGGGTGGCGAGTACCACAAGTACTGGGGGATCTACGCCGGCGGCACCTACGAGCCGGCGACCGAGCAGGCGGTGCGGGAGGGTCGCACCCAGGTGCGCATGGTCGAGCGTTACCCGCCGGAGATCAACCACGAGGGTTGGCCACGACTGGTCCGTCGGCTGGCAGCCAATGGCGGCTTCGAGGTGGAGGACATCGATCTCGCGATCTTCACCCAGGTCCGCAAGCCGTCGATCGAGCTGGTGATGGCCGACCTCGGCCTGCCCATGGAGCGCGCCCACACGGTCATGGAAAAGTGGGGCTACACCGGCTCGGCGTGCGTGCCGATCGCGTTCGACGACGCCATCGAGCAGGGCAAGGTGAAGTCGGGAGATCTGGTGGTGTTCGTGGGGTCCGGTGTCGGCTACAACCAGGCGGGTGCGGCCTTCCGGTTGGCGTGATCTTGAGCTCCGAGATCAGAATTGCCAAGTGCGAATCGGCCGTGATATTCACTACGGGAGTCGTATCGACGTCGCTCGCGCGTGGGGCGCGTGGCGGGTACTGCAGTCTCGAATGGAGTGAGGGGGTGGCATGGCCGGGCGCTCGGCTCTGTGGTTGAAGCTGGCAATATTCTTCGGCCTGCTGGTCATCGTGCTCCCGATGCTAGTCGGCGGCTGGCTGATGTGGCGACGGCCGCTCAAGGTGGACGCCTGGGTGAGCCGGATCGCCCTGGGTCAGGCCGGCCTCACGGCCAGCCAGGTGGAAACCCCGGAGGGTGGACTGACGGTGTGGGAGGGCGGCACCGGGCCGGCCATAGTGCTGCTGCACGGCGCCGGCGACCAGGCGGGCGCATGGGCGCGGGCGGTGCGACCGCTGGTGGAGCAGTATCGACTGTTGATCCCGGACCTTCCCGGCCACTGGGAGAGCGCACCCCGCAAGGGGCCGCTCGGCGTCGACCAGGTGCTGGCCGGGCTCGAGGCGGTGGTGGATTCCCGCTGCGAGGGAGAGCGGCCTGTCCTGGTGGGCAACTCGCTCGGGGCCTGGGTGTCATTCCTGTACGCTAGGGAGCACCCCGACCGTGTCGCACGAATCGTGGCGGTGAACGGCGGTCCGCTGCTCGAGCCTGAACCGAAAGTGAACCTGTTTCCGTCGAACCGAGACGAGGCACGCGAGACCATGCGCGGCCTGCTCGGGCCGAACACTCCCATGCCGCCCGGGTTCGTGCTGGACGACGTCATGCGGCACGCGCGGACCGGCCCGGCGGCGCGCATTGCCGAGACCGCCGCCGACATGGGGCCGTACCTGCTCGACGGTCGGCTCGGCGAGGTGACGGTGCCGGTCGACCTGGTGTGGGGTGATGCGGACCAGCTTCTTACCCTCGCGTATGCGAACCGGATGATCGAAGGATTGCCGGCGGTGCGGCTGTCGGTCGTGAAAGGGTGCGGTCATCTGCCCCAGCGCGAGTGTCCGGATCGCTTCCTCGAGGTGTTCCAGAAAGTAATGGCGCAGCCGCCTCCGTTACCCGCTCCCGAGCCGGGCGCGGAAGAGGCCGAGGAGGCGGGATGATTCACGGAGACCTCCTCGGCGAGCGCAGCGCCCTGTCACCCGATCGCACGGCCCTCGTCGAGCTCGCCACCGGCCGCAGGTTCACCTACCGGGAGCTCGATCGTCGAGCCATCGGCTGCGCCCGCATGTGGCTCTACGGTCTCGGGGTGCGGCCCGGCGACCGGATCGGTGTGCTCGCCGACAACCGGGTCGAGTTCCTGGATGCGTTCTTCGCCGCGGCCAAGAGCTGCATCGTGCTGGTGCCGCTCAACACCAAGCTGGCGGTTCCGGAGCTCGAGTACATCATCCGCGACTGCGGCCTGCGGGCGGTGATGTACAGCGGTGAGTACCGGTCCGCGGCGCGCCTACTGCGGCCGCGGGTGGACGTGGAGCACTGGATCGCGTTCGACGAGCCGCTGCCGGACGACTCCACCTACGACGACCTGGTGCTGACCCGAGGTGCGGGCAGCTCGGTCTACCGCCGCTGTCGGCCCGAGGATCCCTACTGCCTGCTGTACACGTCGGGCACCACGGGCAGGCCGAAGGGGGTGATCGTTCCCCACCGCATGGTGGCCTGGAACGCGTACAACACGGTGCTCTGCTGGCAGCTGACCGAGAACGACGTGAGCCCGGTGTTCACGCCGCTGTACCACGCCGGTGGTCTGGGCGCCTTTCTGACGCCGATCATCCTCGCGGGGGGGACGATCGTGCTGCACGGCTCGTTCGACGCGGGCGAGGTCTGGCGGACGATCGCGGAGGAGCGCTGCACCGTCGTGCTCGGTGTGCCGACGATCTGGAAGATGCTCGCCGACGCGCCCGAGTTCGGCAAGGTCGACCTCTCGCACGCCCGTTGGTTCATTTCCGGCGGCGCGCCGCTGCCCAAGCATCTGATCGAGGTGTACCGGAACCGGGGGGTGGTGCTGCGGCAGGGCTACGGGCTCACCGAGGTCGGGGTCAACTGCTTCTCCATGACCGACGAGGAGGCGTGGACCAAGGCGGGTTCGATCGGCAAGCCGCTGCTGTTCACCGAGGCGAGGGTGGTCGATGAAAGTGGACATGAGGCACCGGCGGGGGAGGTCGGCGAGCTGTGGTTCCGCGGGCCGCACGTCTGCGCGGGATACTGGAACCAGCCGCAGGCGACCGCCGAGGCGATCGACAAGAAGGGGTGGTTCCACACCGGCGACATGGCGGTCCGTGACGCGGACGGCTTCTACTCGATCGCGGGCCGCGCCAAGGACATGTTCATCTCGGGCGGCGTCAACGTGTATCCGGCCGAGATCGAGAACCAGCTGCTGCAGCATTCGTCGCTGCAGGACGCGGCGGTGATCGGGGCCCCAGATTCGAAGTGGGGCGAGGTCGGCGTGGCGTTCGTGGTCGTGACCGACGGTGCGGCGGTGAAGCCGGAGGAGCTGGCATCGTTCCTGGCCGGGCGGCTCGCGCGCTACAAGATTCCGAAACGGTTCGTGGCCCTTCCCGAGCTGCCCCGGACGCCGTACGGAAAGGTAGTGAAGGGGGAACTCGTTGAGCTGTTGAGGACGGAAAGTGAGTGACGGAAACACGCCCCCGTGGGCGGACTCGGACGCGGACGCGGACGCGAGATAAAAGCATGGAGGTAACGTGAAGAAGATCTACATAGCTGCATATCACCAGTCGAAGTTCGGCAAGCTGTTCGACATGACGGTGCCGGCGATCGTCGACAACGCGATCAGCGATGTGTGCAGTGAGATCGGCGCAGAGCCGACGGCGATCGACGTCGGTTCGATCGGTGCGACCTGCAACTTCTCGCTCAACGAACAGGGCCTGCTGGCCGGCCTCGTGGCGATGACGCCGGGGCTGGGAGCCAAACCGATCGAGGCGGTGGAGAACGCCTGTGCCTCGGGCGGTCAGGCGGTGGTGAGCGTGATCCAGAAGCTGCAGCTCGGGATCGGTGAGGTGGGCGTCGCGGTCGGCTACGAGAAGATGCGCAACGACGAGGGCAAGATGGACGGCGCGATGATCGGCAAGGTGCTGGGCTACTTCTCGCACCCCGACGAACGTGAAGGCAAGGTCTACGTCTTTCCGCACCTGTTTGCCGAGGTGATGCAGGTCTACATGGAGACCCACGGCGCCACCGAACGAGACTTCGCCCACGTGGCTGCACAGGAGTACGCCAACGGCAACCACAACCCCTACGCGCAGATGCACAAGATCCAGGTTTCGCTGGACGAGGCGGCCACTCCCGAGGGGCGCAACCGGTACATCGTCGAGGGGCTGCCGCTCAAGACGTACGACTGCTCGCAGATCACCGACGGTTACGCGGCCATGATCCTGGCCACCGACGAGGGCCTCGCACGCCTCGGTGTCGCCAGGGCCGACTGCGTCGAGATCGCGGGCTACGGTCAGGCGACCGATCCTCTGCGCAAGGAGGGTCGCGACGTCTTGCGGCCCGAGGGCGCGTTCCGGGCGATGAACACGGCCTACGACATGGCGGGCGCGTCGGCCGATGACGTCAATGTGGCCGAGATCCACGACTGCTTCACGGTGATGGGCGGCATCGGCGCCGAGGTGATCGGCAAGGCCGACTACGGCAAGGGCCTGGACTACTGGAAGGACGGCAAGGCCCGGCCGGACGGTGAGTGCGGCATCAACACCTCGGGCGGGCTGATCGCCAAGGGGCACCCGGTCGGCGCGACCGGCGTCGCCATGATCGGCTGGTGCGCCTGGCAGTTGCAGGGCAAGGCGCCGTCGGAGCTTCAGGTGGCCGACCCCAAGCTCGCGGCGACCTTCAACATCGGCGGCCCGATCTGCGCGTCCGTGTGCACGGTGCTGCGGCGCGCGGAATGAGCCGTCAACCTGAGCAGCGTCGCGCCAGTTTCGAGCGGCGCGATGTGGAATGACCGGTCCAGCTTGGGTGCTCGGCGCGCGGTCGGTTGGTGGCGGTGTAGGCGCGCACCCCGTGCGCGCTTCACGCCCACCGAATACGCTCTTCGCGAAGCCGGAATCGAGGTGTTGGTGACGCGCGGGGGCTGCGCGCCTACGAGGGGATAGCGTCGTGACCAGGGGCGCGCAGGGGCTGCGCGCCTACGTTACGTGCTGGTCGGGCCCTCGCGCGGCATGACAACCTCGAATTCTCGAAGGAGTGAGTGTAATGGTCGAAGAGATCGTTCCCGATCGCAGTGGACACATCGAGGTCGGGGAACACAGGATCTGGTGGGAGTACCACGGCGACGGTGAACGCGAGGCCGTGTGCCTGCTCAACGGCCTCGCGATGCACACGAAGGCGTGGTACGGCGTGATGCCGATGCTCAGCGACAGCTACGACGTGCTGCTCTACGACTTCCTCGGGCAGGGCGAGTCGTCGAAGCCGGACGAGCCCTACTCGATCGCGGAGTTCGCGCGCTACCTGGAGCTGATCATGGACGAGCTCGGGCTGGACAAGATCCACGTCATGGGCATCTCGTACGGCGGGTTCCCGGCACTGGAGATCGGGCGCCTCTATCAGGATCGGCTGCACAGTTTGATGTTGTCGGGGATCTTCCTCGAAGAGAACGTGCAGTTCGAGATGTACGAGGCCATGTCGCTGCGCTTCTACCGCAGCACCGAGGAGGTGTTCGAGCTCTACACCCACTACTTGTACGAGAAGATCTTCGGCGAGCCGTTCCTGCAAGCCTTTCCGCCAGACCGCCTCGAGGAGATGCGGGCGAGGTTCTACGATCGGTACGTGGATGATCGGCACTGCCTCATCCGGCTCACAGAAGCGCAGGACCCGTTCTTCGCCGCGGTACCAGAGCTCATGCCCGAGTACCGCGCGGTGCAGACGCCGACGCTCATCCTGGCCGGATCCCAGGACCGGGCAATCCCGCTCTGGCACCAGGCCAAGCTCCTCGACGTCTTCCCCGCTTCTCGGATGGAGTTGATCGAGGGCTGCGGGCACGTCGCCTACCTTGAGAACCCGACGGAGTTCTTCGGGATCATGAAGAAGTTCATGGTGGCGAAGAGCGTGGACTTCGAAATCTAACGCGGAGCCGAAGCGTGAGACCGTTGAGAACTGCGGGGTAGTGTTGTCCGCCCGACGATCCGAGGAGCAAGGTAGGGTGCGCCTCGGCGCACAGCCGGTGTCGTCTCCGATCGCGCGATCGAAGGGCCACGGTTCGGTGCTCCGATCATCCCATGGTGCGGCAAGCCGCACCCTACGGATCGGCGCATAGAAAATGGAGTCCATCATGCGCGCGCCAGGCGTCTTGTTCCACCACGTTGACGGCGAGGGCGAGCCCGTGCTGCTGCTCAACGGCGTCGCCATGAGCGTTGCCGGCTGGCAGCCGATCGCCGCGCCACTCTCGCGGCGCTACCAGGTGATCCGGTGCGACTTTCGGGGTCAGTTGATGACGCCGGTGGAACCTCCCACGGATGTCGCCGAGCACGCTGCCGACGTGGTCGCGTTACTCGATCACCTCGATGTGGAAGCCGCCCATCTCGTGGGGACGTCGTACGGCGGGGTGATCGGCACACTGGCCGCCGCGCGCTGGCCAGACCGGGTCCGGTCCTTGATTTCGATCGCGTCGGCGGACGGCTTCGACGACGTGATGGCGGTGGAGGTGGCGCGCTGGCGCGAGGCCTGCCTGTTGTCGCTGCAGGGCGAGGATCGCGGCCTGTTGAGCGATGCGCTCGAGGGCGCCGTGTACTCGCCGGCGTGGGTGGAGAGCCACCGGGCCGAGCGGGCGGAGCGACGCCGTCAGGTGGCCGCATTGCCGGATGAGTGGTTCCAGGGTCTCGCCGGGTTGCTCGAACACGCGCCGTCGATTTCGATCCGAGACGCGCTGCGCGAGGTCCGCTGTCCGACGCTGATCGTGGCAGCCGAGCTCGACCGGTTTGTCCCGTTCGATCGCACCCGGTCGCTGGCACGGAGAATCGAAGGCGCGAAATTCGTGCTCATGGAGGGCGCCGGCCACGCC
>JBFELO010000142.1:0-11628 GCA_041552055.1 Candidatus Sulfomarinibacteraceae bacterium
ACCATGCCCCCTCGTCCGGTGGTTCATGTTCACCCGTCCTCCGTATTGTGGTATTGTAATACCGAAATAAGGAATTTTGTCAAGTGCAGTCGATCGCACCGTCATTCCGTCCCAAGAACAAGCCTCGAGATGAGTGACGTCGGAGACCTGCGATGACGAGAGCCCTGAGGATTTCCGAGGCCGCATCGTTCGCCATGCACGCCATGGGGCTGATCGCGTCGACGACCGACGGATCGCTGTCGGTGAGGTCGATCGCGGCGCGCTTCAAGATCTCCCAGGCACACCTGTCCAAGGTGCTCCAACGCCTCGCCAAGGTGGGACTGCTGACCTCCGCCCGCGGCCCGAAAGGTGGATTCTCGCTGGTGCGGCCGTCGGACCAGGTCACCCTGCTCGAGGTCTTCGAGGCGATCGAGGGGCCGATGACGCTCACTCGTTGCCTGTTTGGAGAGCCCATCTGCGACGGACGAGACTGCATCCTCGGCAGGGCCATGGTCGACGCGAACGCTCTACTGTACGACCGTCTCTCCACCACCACCCTTGCCGACCTCGCACACATCTTCGACGACGACCCTCCCCCGGGTCTCGTGTGGGACAGCGCTCGGCGCGACGGCGTTTCTTGAGGTGTCGAGTCGGCGATCGGCTCGCGCCGGGCTTCGTGAGATCCTCCGATGTTGCACCCCAGATCGAGAACCTGTCACCGAGTCGTCAGCGCGACCGGCACTGTCGTGGCATCGTTGGTGCGCGAGTCGATCACCGAGGCCGACACCAGGACCGAGGTGCCTTCGAGCACCTCGACCGAGGCGAAGCCCCAGCCGAGATCCGGGCGACTCGCCCGTCGGCTGTAGGGCTCCAGGTCCTGGAAGAGCTCCATTGGGTCAAGATCGATCCGATACTGGATCACCTCGCCTCCCGCCGAGTCGAACAGAGTGATCTGCACTGAAGCGGCCTCCGACGTCGGATTCGTGAGCGTCAGATTGGTGCGATAGTCGCCGCTCTGTTGGCGCAGCTGCACCAGATAACCAAGGTCAGCCGGCTGCAACCCCTCCTGCGCTGGTACGCCGTCGAGGTACTGCCCGAACGTCCCTCCATCGCTCTGATTGTAGATCCGCCCCGAGACCACCATCTGCTGGTCTGACACAACCTCGAGCCAGCCCTTGCCATCGATCCCCATCACACCCAGTATGTCCTCGAAGACAGTCTGCGAAAATCCGGGCACCAGGGTCGACAGGGTGTCGTCGTCGGTGCCATTCAACCGAATCTCCACCTCGGCATCGTCCTCCCCGAGGTTCTTGAGCACAACATCCGTCCGCCAGATGCTGCCCTCGCGGCCGTCCTCGCGAGCCGCGATCTCGAGCCAGTACACGTATTGATCGGGCGCAGCTGCCTCCAGGATCTCGAACTGATCGGACACCCCGAAGAGCGCGTCGTCATCGGCGCTCCGTACCCTGACGGCGTACCCCGCCCCGAGTTCCATCCCGCTCGGAACCGGCCACGAGGCGACCCCCGTGTCAGCGATCGAGTCGGCGATCGTTTCGACCTCGGCGCCGTCCCGCAGCAGGTGGAGGTCCACCCGTGAGCCGCACTCGGTGGAGTGCGACCAGCGGATGTCGCTGGTCTCTCCGACCCGCCACGTCGTCGTGGCGTTCGGCTCGGTGACGTCGTAGTCGCACGTCGGAGCGTCGCGGATCGAGAACAGTTCCGAGGTGTCGTAGGCGTTGCGATCGTTGGCGTCGCGAATGCGCACCGAGTAGTCGTCGCCTTCGCTCAGATAATCCGGCACCTCCCAGGTGTAGGAACCGATGTCGGCGATCCCGTTGGCGATCTCCATCACCTGCCCCCCCTTGAACATCAGGTGCAGGGTGACCGGCGACGGGCAGTTCCCCGCCCGGCTCCACCGGATGTCGTATCGGCCGCCGGCGTACCACACGTCGCCCTCGGCCGGCTGGGTCACGCGGTAACCGCACGATGCCGAGTTGAGGACCGTGAACGGGCTCGACAGTCCGAAGGAACTCGAGTCGTCGCGGTCGCGCACGCGAATCCGATACTCGAGAGCGGTCGGCATCGAGTTCGGCACCACCCAGCTGGCAGTGCCGTTGTTCTGCTCATTCGTCGCGATCGTCCACACCACCGCGTCGTCCCGCATCAGGTGGAGATCCACCCGGTCGGCGCAGGTCCCGGACTTGAACCACTGGATGTTGTACAGGCTGCCCGTGTTCCAGATGTCCGCCGGCCCAGGCACCGTCACGGTGTAGGTGCACGACGCCTCACCGGACCGAACCGCCGGCGAGCCGAAGACCAGCACCACCGCAATGGTGGTGGCCACGCTGAACGACCTCGAGATCTTCACTGAGCCCCCTCACGAAAAGCTTCACTCATGATCCACCAACACCCACCGGCCCGCAGGGGATTTCGCGCTTTCGCCCCATCACGATCCTCTCACACCGCCGTCCCCGTCACAGAGTCGACACCATCTGCACACTGGCCCGAGATCATAGCGTGCTCGAGACGCCGGGGACCGTGGAAGAACCCACAGTGCATCTTGCTCAAAACCGTCATGCGACGGGCGGGGACGTGACGCGACCATCGGGTCGCCCACCCCTTCTCACTCCCCACGAACGCCCAGGCCGAGGAGAACCGTGTGGTACGGGAGTGAGAGCCGCAGCATCTGCCTGGAGCAAACCGCCCGGTTCAGTTCATCGACCCGCCCCGCGTTCGGCACGCGTCCGAAAGCAAACCTCTGGATCTTTGCACTTCAGGGCTCGTGGGATTACATCCTCAGATGGGACCTCTGAAACAGCGTGTACGATCGATGACGGCGCGACAGTTCCTTTCGCTGCCGATCGTCATGGTACTGGGCCTCGCCACGGGAGTGACGAGCGCCTCGACCCAGGATTTGATCATCGACCACCTCGACGGCACGGCCACGATCATGAACCTGGAAGAAGCCCATCCCGGCATGGTGATCCACAAGACCGCACGGTACGAGCCGAGTCTCGGCAGCGCTACCTATCTCAACATCGCCGTGGACATGGCGACCGTGCGCCTGGTCGACACGATGGAAGCTATTTACGGGGTGGCCGACGCGGGTTTCGTCCACGAACTCTTTCAGATCGCCGCGGGAACCGGTCGCTATGACGGCATTGTCGCGAGCTACAAGTACGACAGCTACGGCGCGTTCGTGTTGGAGAGCGATTACATGGGCGTGTACGAGAGCACGTTCGATATGGAGCCTGGGTGCGACGGTGCTCTCCTGGAAGACGCTGTGAAAGAAGTCTGGCCGCTGGTGCAGCAGGACGCCACGGCTCAAGGCATCGACCTCACATCCTATGTTGGGCTGGTCTGGTGGTTTCCCTACGGTCCCTGCAACACTCCGGGCTTCGCCTACATCGGTCCTATGGACGATCTCTTCGACCATCCATACAGGCTCGCTTTCATCGTGTTCCCCACCCCGTGGGTGCTGAAACATGAAATCGGCCACACGCGCGGGCTCATGCACCTGAGCTGTTACACCGTAAGTGGCGAGGTCGTCGAGTATTGCGAGAGCGGGAACATGGGTACCCCTGGGGGGTTCACCACCGTGGAGGGCTACCCGCACCCCGCGGAAGAGCATGACCTGTTCAAGACCGCCGCCCACAACCAGTATGTCCTCGGCTGGACCAGCCCGACCGCCGTGACCGCAACCGCTGGCCTTCTCGGGGAGTCGGATCCGCAGCGCGTCGCGTCGAGAGCTGCGCAGCCGAAGTTGACGTTTCTCAACGTGACGAAATCAGGAACCTACCGCATCAGCGCACACGTCGGGCCGGCGAGCGAGAACGCCTATCCGGATCTGCTCATCATCCCGAGCGAAGAGGAGCACAAGTACTGGTTCATCAGCTTCGAGGAGGGTGACGGTTTCAATTCCAACTTGAACCTCCATCTCAGAATTGAAGAGCAAAACAGAAACGTGACTGTTCGGTACCAGTTCCATTATCCGGACGCTCTCGATGACAGCATCCGCGAGGCCCTCCTCGGGATCGGCGAATGCGTCTTGCTCGACCACAGTGTCGAGGTGTGCAACGAGGCGCTCTGCGGCTCCGAAGAGGCCGACGTCAGAATCAGATTCCCGGAGTGGCGGTCGCGGCGTCCTCCCGGCAGGCGATTGACACCGAGCCGTTAAATCCGCTGGACTCTCGGCACGATCTCGAACGTGAACGGCATCGCCCCCGGCGCGAATGGCCAGCACGACAACGTACCCGCGTCGAATCAGTCGCCACTTCGAGCCGGTGAGTTACTTGGGACGCGGCTGACGGACTGACAGTTCCCCCAATTACCCATCCCGGGGCCGGGAATCACTCCTACACAATCCGCTCGCGGATCTTGGCGCTCAGGATGTCCATCGCCCACACGGTACCGGCGATCAGCAGCACCAGGGTCCCCACCTCGCCCCACTCCCCGAGGTCGACCCGCGGCTTGAGGATGTAACCGATGCCGCCGCCGCCGACGAATCCGATGATGGTGGACATCCGCACGTTGATGTCCCAGCGGTAGATCGTGAAGCTGAGGAACGGCGGGATCACCTGTGGCACCACGCCGTACCGCAGCACCTGCAGCGTGTCGGCGCCGGTGGCCGTTATAGCGTCGATGGGACCCTGATCGACCGACTCGATCTGCTCCGAGTACAGCTTGGTCAAGGCCGCCACCGAGTGCACCCAAAGCGCCAGCACGCCAGCAAAGGGTCCGATCCCGACCCAGGAGATGAAGATCAGGGCCCACACCAGGGGCTCGACGGCGCGCACGAAGTTCATCGCCGTTCGCGATATCGCGTACGCGACCCGCGCCCGGGCACTGCCCCGGGTCAGGTTGCGGGCCGACGGGAACGCGAAAACGAACGCGACCGGTATCGCGAACGCCGTGGCCATGAAGGCGAGAAACACAGTCTGCACGAGCAGGATGAGCCCCTCGTGGAGCACGCTGCCGGACGGGTGCAGCAGTCCCCGCACGATGTCCGCGGCCTTGCCGAATTTTGTGAAGAAGGTGACCAGCTCGAGCTCGGTGATCAGCCAGCCGGTGAACAGGGTGAGCTCGATGAATACCGCCGTAAACCATCCCCTCAGGGTCCGGGTCCACGCCAGGTCCCGCTCCCACTCGGGACGCCCAATCACCAGCGCCCGCCCGGGTGAGGCGCCGAGCGAGCGGTGCAACGCGTTCCACAGCACCGCCAGCACCAGCCCGCCCACTGCTGCCCGCCCGTAATGCAGCAGATCCAGGATCTGTTCGGCCGTGAGCAGCATCCCGGTCGGGCCACGGCGACCCGAAAACGCCAGCAGCAGGAACTCGACCATCAACCAAACGAAGGTCAGCAAAGCCCAGTCGATGGCGAGCGCCTCGAGGCGCGAGAGGTGGCGCTTCCGCGAGGAGGTCGACAGATCCCGCTCAGGCATCGACGAACTCCGAGGTGGAGGCCGGCTCCGCATCCTCACCGTAGATCTGCCTGAAGGTGTCGCGGTCGAACTCCGCGGGCCTGCCCTGCCACACCAACCGGCCATCGCGGAGAGCGACCAGTCGCGTCGCGTACCGCTCCACCAGGTCGATGTCGTGCAGCGAGCACAGCACCGTCATGCCCTCGTCACGGTTGAGGGCCTCGACGTAGCGCATGACCGAGTGGCGTAACGCGGGGTCGAGGGACGCGACCGGCTCGTCGGCCAAGATCAGCCGGGGCTGCTGCATCAGTGCACGGGCGATCGCGACCCGTTGCTGCTGGCCGCCCGAGAGCGCGTCGGCCCTGCTCGAGTGCCGGTCCATCAATCCAACACGGTCGAGACAGGCCATCGCCAACTGCCGCTCCTCGGAGGAAAACGACAGCACCAGGCTGGGCAGGAGCGCGCTGCGGCCGAGCGCCCCGGACAGCACGTTCTGCATCACCGTATGGCGCCTCACCAGGTTGAACTGCTGGAAGATCATCGCGACCTGCCGACGGAGCCTGCGCAGCCTGCCGCCGTCCAGATCGGTCACTTCCTCGTCGTAGATCCACACCCTGCCCTCGGTGGCGTCGATCAGGCGGTTGACACAGCGCAGGAGCGTCGACTTGCCCGAGCCGGACAGCCCGAGAATGGCCAGGAATTCGCCGTCCTCGACATCAAGCGAGACATCTGCCAGTGCCCGAACGCCGCCGGGATACACCATGCCGAGGCGCTCGATGCGGACCGCCGAGTCGGCCATCAGCCGCCCCCTCCCGAGCGTTGACGCTCGAGTCGCCCCTCCGCGGCCTCGAGCAGCTTCGAGGCGCTCACCCCCGACTCCTTCAGGGCCTGGCGGAAATCGTCGAAGTCGGCGTCGGCACACGATTGGGCGGCGATGCCGGCGACCAGGTCGTAGTACGCCGCTCGTCCTTCGTCGGTCTCGAGAAACCGCCGCAGCGACGCCTCGAACCGCTCCCAAACAGCCGACGGGAATCCGCGCCTGACGCAGCAGACGTCGTTCGGAATCGGGTCCGTCAGGGCGATCACCCGCACCTCCTCGAGATAGCGTTTTCGCTCCTCGACGGTCTGCATATTCTTGAGGATCAAGAACCGGGCGTCGCCGATCAGCGTGCCGTCGAGCTCGTTGGCCTCCGACGGCGGTGAGTAGAAGGTCGCCCCGCCGGCTACCTTCCCGTCCTTGACCGCCTGCACCACGTTCGGGTGCCCACCGGCGAACAGGACGTGGCCGAGGTTGACTCCGACGCGTTGCAGCAGGGCGCGCGCGAACACGTGCCCCGAGGTCGATGTCTCGTCCGAGAATGCGAAGCTCCGGCCTTCGAGATCCTCGATTCGGCGAAGCCCGGAGTCGGATCGAGTCAGCACACACCCGTAGTACACCGAGCTCAGCTCCGGCGCCGTCTGGTCGGTCTTGAACACGATCCTGGTCTCACGGAGCACGCCCGGTCGCTCGTACTCAAGCTCTTTGCGGCCGTCGCCAACCATGTCGTTGGGGCCGGAGTAGACGTACCGGCTGGCCGCGGCGTCGACCCGCCCCGCGACCAGTTGCCGCATGGCATCTCGGTCGTCCGCGGCCGGCCTCTCGACCCAGCCAGGCGCTGACGCGTCGAGGGCACCGATCACCATCTCTCTGAGCCGACCGGTCACGGTGCGTGGGATCGCCACCGGCCGATCGACCAGATCTTCGAGGCGACCGGGGTCTCCCGGTCGGTCCCGGATGACCAGGATCGCGTAACGGTCGATCGAGCGCACCACCTGCAATCGGGCCTCGGCGCCGTGACGGGCGTTGGCCAGCACGTAGGCGAACGCCGGGATCCAGGCCACGTCTGCCTGGCCGCTTCCCAACGCCTGGATGACCGCCGCATAGGAGGTCGGGACCTGAGTCTTGAGGGTCAGGCCCGAGTCAGCGCGTATGAAACGTGCCAGCTCGTCGCCACGCCGCACGAGGGTGCCCTGCTCGACCGAAGGAACGAACAGCATCTGCACGGCTTCCTGGCCGCTGACCTCGAGTCGGGCGCGTCGGTTGAGGCCCCACCCAAAGAACACCAGCAGGGCTGCCACGACCAGCCACCCCACCCTGGGCATCCACACCCCACGCGTCGAATTCGACATCTTCCGGTGGCCTCGATGAGTGAATTCGGGGACTATTCTCGAACCGGCCACAGCCTAACACAGGCCGAAACCGAACCAGCCACCGGTTTTCGGTGCGATCCACTCCCGATATCAACGGGCATGTCTCGTGCCTGGTAGGCTCTCGCCGCCGGACCGGCCGAAACTCCAGAACTCGCCGGTACGTAGACCACAATTGTCACCAACGGAAGGTTGAAACATGTCGCTCCGAGGTCTCTCGGTTCTCTCTCTGCTGCTCGCTGCGTCAAACAACGCGATTGCCATCGAGGCGTCCCTCCCTCGCCATCCCGCACCGTCGCCCGACGGGTCCCAGATCGCCTTCTCGTGGCAGGGGGACCTGTGGCTGGTACCAGTGGCGGGAGGCGAGGCCCGTCGGCTCACCGCCCACCCCGCGACCGAGCGCTACCCGGTATGGTCACGCGACGGCAGCATGCTCGCCTTCGCCTCCGACAGGCACGGCAGTCTGGACGTGTTTGTGATGCGCACGGACGGCGGCGAGGTGCCGCGGCGCCTGACCTTCGCCTCGGTGACGGACACCCCCTGCGACTTCACTCCGGACGGATCGTCGGTGCTGTTCTCGTCCCGCAGGGCCGAGGGCGTGAGCCGGACTCCGCAGCTCTTCACGGTCCCGCTGCGGGGTGGGACACCGTCGCTTCTACAGGACGCCTTTGGCCGCTCGGCAGCGTACTCTCCGGACGGTGCCTCGCTGGCCTTCGTCAGGGGCGGTTCCAGATGGAGCCGCCGTGGCTACCGCGGGTCGGGCAACTTCGAGCTGTGGCTACGGACCGGCGACTCCGAGTATCGGCAATTGACCAGATTCGACGGCGACGACGACTTCCCGTCGTGGGTCGGCCCCCAGAGCCTCGTCTTCCTGTCGGCCCGCGCGGGGCGCAAGAACCTCTTCCGCATTGGCATCACGCCCGGGGACCCCCTACAGCTCACACGCCACGAAGGGTCCGCGGTCCGCTTTCCCCGGACGTCGGCCGACGGCTCCGTCGTGGCCTACGAGTTCGAGGACGCCATCTGGACGGTCTCGATCGACGGCGGAGAGCCCGCCCGTCTGACGATCGACGTTCCCCCAGACCTCGTGGTCAACCCCGTCGAGCTCAGAGTCGAGCGTGACGGTGCCAGCGACCTCGCCATCAACCACGACGGCACCCTGGCCGCATTCATCGTCCACGGAGACGTGTTCGTCTCCGAGATCACGTCCAAGGAAAATCAGCAGATCTCGCAGCCGATGACCGTTCAGGTGACCGTCACCCCGGAGCGCGAGCAGGAACCAGCCTGGTCTCCCGACGGCGACATCCTGGTCTTCGTGTCAGCTCGCGAAGGTGCCCACGACCTCTACACGGCGCGTCTCGAGGAGGGAGCGGTTTCGTGGACCGAGTCGTTCGACTTCGAGATCGCCCGGATTACGTCATCCGCCGAACACGCGACTGATCCGCGGTGGTCGCCCGACGGCCGACGCATCGCCTTCACCCGAGGCAAGGGCGACATCGTAGTGACTGACCCCACCAGCGGGGCCGAGACGGTGCTCCTCGAGCACTGGGACACTCCTGACTTTCGCTGGTCTCCGGACGGCCAATGGATCGCCTACTCGGTGGAGGACATGCACGCCAACGCCGAGGTGTGGATCGTCTCCGCCGACGGCGGAACACCCTACAACGTCAGCCGGCACCCTGATTACGACCGCAATCCGAGGTGGTCCCCGGACGGCAGGCGCCTGGTCTGGCTCACCCGTCGGCATGCCGACAGTCAGGACGTCTGGGGCGTCTGGCTCACCGCCGCTGACCACGAGCGAACCCCAGCCGAGTGGCTGAAGCTGTGGAAGAAAGAAAAAGCGAGGACGATACCGAAAACGAAGGGAAACCCTCGTTGCCGCAGGTCAGCATCGAGTTTGACCGGCTCTGCGAGCGGGCGCAATCGATCACCGACCTCAAGGGGGATGAAGCTGCACCCCTCGTCAGCCCGGACGGCAAGAGGATCGTCTTCACCGCGGAGCACGAGGGGGAGCGCGACCTGTACTCGGTACGGTGGGACGGTGACAAGCTGGAGCGCCTGACCACCGGCAGTCAACAGCCGAGGTCGGTGCAGATCCAGCCATCCGACGAGACCCTTTTCTACCTCGACAACAGCGGCGAGATCAAACGCGTCGGCATCGACGGCGAGTCCGGCGATCCGGTGCCTCACGCCGCACGGTACGAGGTCGATGCTCGGGCGGAGCGCCGGGTGGTCTTCGACGAGGCGTGGTCCGTTCTCGACACCTGGTTCTACGACCCCGACTTCCACGGCGTGGATTGGTCCGCCAAGCGCGAGACCTACCGCCCATGGGCGCTCGCGGCCTCATCGGAGGCCGACTTCGCCGACGTGATGAACCTGATGTTCGGCGAGCTCAACGCGTCCCACATGGCCTACCGTCCCTCGGAAACATCGGACGGCGAGGAAACCGGTTTCATCGGCGCACTCTTCGATCCTTCGGCGGGGGGGCCCGGTCTTCCGATACGCGAGGTGTTGCCGGACTCGCCCGCCGCCAGGCACGACGTCAAGATCGCGGTCGGCGACCGGATCGTCGCGGTCAGGGGACGCCCGATCGAAGACGACAGCAACATCTGGGAACTGTTCGCCAACACGGTGGACCAGCGGGTACCGCTTCGGGTGATCGGGGCGGACGGCGGGAACGAACGGTGACCGTGATCCCGATCTCCTACAGAAGCCAGGTTCAGTTGCGGTACGAGGAATGGGTGCGACAGCGCCGCAGATTGGTGGACGAGTGGTCCGCCGGTCGGCTCGGCTACATCCACATCCAGGCCATGAATATGGCTTCTTTCGAGGAGTTCGAACGAGACCTCTTCGCTGCCCCCCACGGCAGGGACGGCATCGTGATCGATGTCCGTTTCAACGGCGGTGGCTCCACCACCGACTACTTGATGGCGGTGCTCATGGTTCGACGGCACGCCTACACGGTGCCCCGGGACTCGGATCCCGACCGGCGGGCCTACCCCACCGCCGAGCGGCTCCCGCTGATGGCCTGGACCCGGCCCGCCGTCACCCTCTGCAACGAGCAGTCCTACTCCAACGCGGAGATCTTCTCTTACGCCTTCCAGACGCTCGGACGCGGCAAGCTGGTGGGCAGACCGACCTTCGGAGCGGTGATCTCCACCGGGGGCACGATGATGATGAACGGCGCCTGGGTGCGGCTGCCGATGCGCGGCTGGTACGTCGCCGAGACCGGCGTCAACATGGAGAACAACGGCGCCGTACCCGACATCGAGGTCTTCCAGCCGCCCGGACAGGATCGTTCGGCGGATCTGGACGACCAGCTCCGACGGGCCGTGGAGGTTCTGCTGACCGAGATTCCCACCGATCCACATCGCGACGCCTGGTAGCCGTTACCTCATCCAGGACCACCCCAGGAGACCGGTGAGAAGTGCGTGCCAGATCCGCCTTATACTGGAGCACCACCGTCGGAGAGGGGGTCTCATGGAACGTCCCACCATCCTGCTGGTCGATGACGACGCCGTGTTCGTGGACGCGCTCAGCGCGGTCCTTCAGAGCGAGTACGACGTCACGACCGCTGCCAGCAGCGAGGAAGCGGTGGCCAGCCTGGCCGGGGACCTCCCCGACCTGATCATCCTCGACGTGATGATGAGCTACCTCTCCGAGGGCTACGACCTGGCGGCGATGCTCAAGAAGAACGAGCGCACGGCGCCGGTGCCGATCGTGATCCTCACCGGCGTCGACAAGACCTTCGAGGCGCGATCACGGCTGGAGAAGACCTGGATGGACGTCGAGGCATTCATGACCAAGCCGCCGGACTTCGCCAAGCTGTTGGCCACGATCGCCTCCCTGCTGGAGGCAAAGACGGAGTAGCGGCGCCCCGAGGCGCCGGCGCCATCGTCAATTCAAGGCCGGCGTCAGTCTTTCGAAGCGATCTGCATCTCCTCGGCGTGACCCTCGAGCATGTGCCGACCCACCCATTGCGCCATGATGTCGTCGGGCACCGCGGCCAGGGTGACCTCGAGGTTCTTCTTCATGCCGGCAC
>JBFELO010000143.1:0-11472 GCA_041552055.1 Candidatus Sulfomarinibacteraceae bacterium
ATGATCTACCTGCCGCCGTTCGAGGCGGCGATCCGGGACGCGGGCGCATTGGGGGTCATGAGCTCGTACAACGACTACGACGGGATCCCGATCACCGGCAGCCCGCTGTTCCTCACCGAAATCCTGCGCACGCGCTGGGGGTTCAAGGGCTACGTCGTCTCCGACAGCCGCGCCGTGGAGTTCCTCCAGATCAAGCACCGCGTCGCGGCGGACTATATCGAGGCCGTGCGGCAGGCCGTGGTCGCCGGCCTGAACATCCGGACCGATTTCACGATGCCGGACGTGTACATCAACGCGGTGCGCACTCTCGTCACGGACGGCACGCTGCCGATCGCGATCGTGGACGATCGGGTGCGGGACGTCCTGCGCGTGAAGTTCTGGCAGGGGCTGTTCGACCAGCCGTACGTCCCGGACCCGGAGGAGGCGGACAGGATCGTCCGCAGCGCTGCCCACCTCGAGGTGGCGCGGCGCGCGGCCCTCGAGTCGATCGTGATGCTGAAGAACGACGGCGCGCTGCCCCTTCGCAAGGACCTGAGATCGATCCTCGTCACCGGGCCCAGCGCCGCCGAGACAGGCAACTCGATCAGCCGCTACGGTCCTTCCAAGATCCCGGTGGTGTCGGTTCTCGAAGGCATCCGAGCGACGGTCGGGCCGACGGTCCGGGTGCTCTACACGAAGGGCTGCGAGTTCGTCGACGCGACGTATCCGGACAGCGAGATCGTGCCGGTCCCGCCGACGGCGCAGGAGCAGGCCGAGATCGACCGGGCGCGAGAGCTCGCGCAGGAGGCGGACGCTGCCATCGTCGTCCTCGGTGAGAGCGACGATCTCGTCGGCGAGAGCCGATCGCGGGCGAGCCTCGACCTGCCCGGTCATCAGCTGCGGCTCGTGCAGGCGGTGCGCGAGGCCGGCAAACCGACGATCGTCGTGCTGCTGAACGGACGGCCGCTGACCATCAACTGGGTGGACCGGCACGCGTCCGCGATCCTCGAGGGGTGGTTCCAGGGCGAGTTCTGCGGGACGGCGATCGCCGACGTGCTGTTCGGCGACTACAACCCGTCGGGCAAGCTGCCGCTGACGTTCCCTAAAACCGTCGGCCAGATTCCGTACAACTTCCCGTTCAAGCGCGGGTCGCAGATACCGACCGACGAGCTGAACGCACGGGAAAAGAAGACGCTGGTGAACGGTGCGCTCTACCCGTTCGGTCACGGGCTCAGCTACACGACCTATCGGTACTCGAACCTCGCGATCACGCCGTCGGCGCTGAATCCGGACGGTGAGGTTCAGATAGCGCTCGACGTCGAGAACGACGGCCGACGCGCGGGCGACGAGATCGTCCAGCTCTACGTGTCGCCGCGGGTGACGAGCATCGCTTATTACGACAAGGTGCTGAGGGGTTTCGAGCGCGTGCCGCTGCAGCCTGGTCAGAAGAAGCGCGTGCGCTTCACCTTGGGCCCGGACGATCTGAAGCTGCTTGATCGTTACATGCGCTGGACCGTCGAGCCGGGGACCTACGACATCCTGGTCGGCGCCTCGTCCGAGGACATCCGGCTGCGCGGCACCTTCGAGATAGTCGACTAGGGTGCCACCCTCCACCCTTCTAGGGTGCCACCCTTCGCATTGCCTCATTGTCGCGGGCTGCGGAAGAGGTCATGGCCTGGCCTGAGGAGGGTCCTGAGGAACATTGAGTCCAGACGGAGCCCGGAATCGAGGTCCGTACTTCATACGTTATCGTTGGCGCACGTGAACGAGAGTATCCCTGACATCGGACCGTACATCGTCGACGCCGAGATCGGTCGCGGCGGGATGGGGGTGGTGTACCGCGCGACGGACACCCGGCTGGGGCGTTCGGTGGCGATCAAGGCGCTGCCCAACGACCTCGCCGACGATGCGGAAAGGTTGGCGCGGTTCGAGCGCGAGGCGCGGACGCTGGCGGCGCTCAACCACCCCAACGTGGCTGGGATCCACGGCGTCGAGGAGTACCAGGGTCGTCGGTATCTGGTCCTCGAGTACGTCGATGGTGAAACGCTGGCCGAGCGGCTCGACCGCGGCCCGCTGGCGGTGGATGAGGCGCTCGAGGTGTGTGCGCAGATTGCCCGAGGCGTCGAGGCGGCGCACGAGGCGGGCATCATCCACCGTGACCTCAAGCCCGGCAACGTGAAGCTGACGCCCGACGGCAGGGCCAAGGTGCTCGATTTTGGCCTCGCCAAGGAGACGGTGGAGAGCTCGTCGTCTTCGGTCGATCTCACCCGCTCGCCGACGATCACGGCGGGGCAATCTCCCACGGCCGCGGGGGTGATCCTCGGCACCGCGCCATACATGAGCCCGGAGCAGGCGCGAGGCCGTCCGGTCGACCGCCGCACCGACATCTGGTCCTTTGGCGTGATGCTCTACGAGTGCCTGACGGGATCCAGTCCCTTTGTCGGCGAGACGGTGAGTGACTCGATTGCCGCGATCCTACAGGCGGACGTCGATTTCGACCGCCTGCCGGCGGCGATGCCGCGGTCGGTGCGGCGGGTGCTGCGCCGCTGCCTCGAGCGAGACAAGGACCGTCGCTTTCGCGACATTGGTGATGTGGGGCTGGAGCTCGTTGAGGCGAGTGAGGGGCGGGATGATGAACCCGCTCGTCCCGATGCTGGGAATGGCCGCAGTCGCACGAGTCTGGCGTGGGCGGTGGCCGCCGGGGCGCTGCTCGCGCTCGTGGCGACGGTGACCTGGGTCGTGCTGCTGCAACGCGAGGCGCCGTCGAGGCTGGTAGCCGACATAGTCCCCCAGGACCCGGAGGCCACGGTCTCGGCGCGCGGCGGCCCACCCGCGATTTCGCCGGACGGCATGCGACTCGCCGTTGTTGTCGAGCGCGGCAGCGAGATGTCGCTCATCGTCCGCGACCTGAGCACGGGCAACGAACAAACGGTGGCGTCGGGTGACGAGATTCGGGGACCGTTCTGGTCGCCCGACGCGCGATCGCTCGCCTACTTCGACGGTGAACGCATGTTGATCCTCGCACCCGGTGCTGCGCGGCCGGAGCCGGTGCCGGGCGTGACCGTGCCGAGTCGTCGACTCGCGAGCGGCTCCTGGGCGCCTGACGGCACTATCGTCTACGGCCGGCTGCCGGAGGGACTGATGCGGGTCAGACCCTTCGATGGCGAACCCGAACTCCTTTTGGATCCTTTTCCGGATCGCAGTGGCGATCGGGTGGAGTTCCCCTCGTTCCTGCCCGACGGCCGACGCTTCCTGTTTTTGATCTTCGAGTCCGAAGGCGGAGGCACGACCGGCGTCTACATGGGTTCGCTCGATTCGAGCGAGTTCACGCTCGTTCTGCCAGTGGCGTCCAACGCGGTCTACATTCCTTCGGGAATGCTGGTCTTTTCACGCGCAGGAGGGCTTCAGGCACAGCGGTTCGACATCGCTACGGGACGGGTGGAGGGGGAGCCGATTCGCATCGCGAGCGACGTGCGGCCGGTGTCGTGGCCGCCGCACGCGCTGTTCACCGTGAGCGAATCGGGAAGGATTGTCTATGTGCGGGGCAGCGCCGCCGATGCCGAGAGTGAGTTCGTCTGGATGGACCGCGCTACGGGCGACATGACGCCGATCGGCGTACAGGGTTCGCTGTGGAACCCGAGTTTGTCGCCTGACGGTCGATTCCTGGCATTCGATTGGACAACCGGCGAAACGTCTGGGGACATCTGGATTCGCGATCTCGAACACGGGTTGGATACGCGGCTGACCAGCGACCCGAAGAATGAGTCCAACCCCGTTTGGACGCCCGACGGGCGGACTGTCGTCTTTTTCCGCGGCGGTGACATCTACCGAATCTCGCCGGACGGCATCTCCGAGGCCGAGCTGCTGCGTGAGTCGACGGAGAGGTCGTACACGTGGGCGGTGACGCCGGACGGTCGCAGGCTGCTTTTCAGCACCGGCGGCGAGGACAATGCGGTCTTGTTGTGGACCCTCGATCTCGAAACCCTCGAGGCTCAAAGGTGGATCGACCGGCCGTTGACGTCGGCCCCGGTCTCGATGTCGGCGGACGGCAGGTGGGTGGCTTACACCGAGTTCGTGCAGGATCGCCTCGAGGTGTTTGTCCGGTCGTTCCCGGACGGAGAGACGGTGCGCCGCGTGTCGATCGCCGGCGGCTTCGCCCCTCGGTGGTCCGACGGTGGCGAGATCTTCTTCGCCGCGGGCTCGAGTCTGATGGCTTCCAGGGTGCGGGAGCTCGCGGACGGGACGGTCGAGATCGATCGGCCACAGCAGATCGGCCTTCTTCCACCGACCTTGCCTGGGACCCGCCCGTTCGACGTGGACCCCGGCGGCACGAGGTTCCTGACCATCCGCGCGAAGCATTCCGCGACCGGCGCCTCGCTGCGCTTGGTCGAGCACTGGGGCGAGTGAGGGTCGTAGGGTCGAGTGCACGATGGAGCAATGGGCAATGGCTGCCACCCTTCGCATTGCTTCGCATTGCCTCCTTGTCGCAGGCTGCGTGTGGGTGCCACCCTTCGCATGCACGCATTGTTGAAGCACCGCTGATGATCGCTGAGTCGATGTGGCTCCTGGTCTCTGTGCTGCAATGTCGCGCCTGGGATTCGACTCGCAATGCAGTAATGCGAAGGGCGGCACCGTTGGGATCCGGGCCTTTGCCGGCCGACCGCCGTTCGACTCTCCTTGAAACGGACCGAATACCAGTCAGGCTCACGGCCCTCGATCAGAAGGGCTGGACGACCGCCAGCCAGACTGCGAGGCCGCCGACCACCGGCAGCGCCGGCCACAGGGCAGCCCCCAGCTCCGGCCGGCGCCGCAGCGGCCATGCGGCCACTGCGAGCAGCAACCAGAGTCCGATCTTGGCATAGGCCCACCCCGGAATGTCGCCGAAATGGCCGAGCCGCGCCAGCAGGCCGAACCCAGCCACCAAGATCACTGCAATCGAGACCCCGTGAACGATGCCGGCGATCCTTCTCCATCGGGCGTCTCCACTCCGACCGAGGACCGCCAGACTGCCCAGCGCGGTGAACAGAAAAAGGATCGCGACGAGGTGCAGGATCTTGTAGGTCAGATAGCTCATGACTGCCTCCAAGAGACCATAACGCCATCGCGCGGGTGTCCTTTCCCCCCAGGGCTGGACCCGATTCGGTCGTCCACCAGGAGCCAAGGCCGCCAGCGAACCGCGTTGACAGATCGATGACGAATCCAGCAGAACGACCGGTCATCCGACGGCCCGACCGGTGGTACGCTTTGCGAAGTAGCGGGAGATCGATGATGACCTTCGTCAAACTGCTTCCGGTGATGCTCAGCGCTCTCCTTCTCGGGGCGCATTTCTTCCGCGCAGGCTTGGTCCCCGCAGCTGTCGTGGTCGCGCTGCTCCCGGCGGTGCTCGTTGTCAAGCGGGCATGGGCCGCTCGCTTGACGCAGCTGGTCCTCGCGCTCGGAGCGCTCGAGTGGCTCAGGACCCTCATCGTCCTGGTTGCCGCCCGTCGTGAAATGGGACAACCGTGGACTCGGCTCGCCGTGATCCTCGGACTGGTGACGCTCGTGACCCTCGGAGCCGGGCTGATGTTCTCGTGGTCCGCAGCCCTTCGAAAGAGGTACCGGCTCGACGAGTGACCCGAGCCGCGGGGGTGCCACCCATCACGAGTTTCACAAAGTCGGTGGTTGTTGTGAGCATACTCGTCGTGATACGTGTGACGGGCGGCACCTATACGACAAGATCTCCAACATCGACGTCACCGAGTGGGTCGGAGGCCACAACGAGTACAAACAGCAGGCGGTGCACTTCTTGGTGAAGTGACCCGAGAAGTACCGGGCTAGCGGACTCTACCAGTGCAACTTCCGAAAGCTCCGCAAACCTGGAACCTATTGACTCGTGTTCTGACACGAAGTGGTCACGGCTCGCGGCGCAAACCCAGCTGGATCATGACGGCCCGGCCGAGGGCCTCGAGCTCCCCGGCATCGAGCCGACCCAGTCGCTCGATGACACGATTCCTGGCCACGGTGCGGGGCTGATTGGCGACGGCGCGGGAAGGCCTTTCGAGGCCGCTGGTCGTGGTGGCGATGTGGCTCTCGTAGGGGCGGAGAGCTCGGTCGGGAAGCGACGTGACGGGCACGATCTGGACCACCGCGTCGAGCCGGCACGCAACGTCGTTGGACATGACGATCGCCGGGCGAGTCGTGCGTATCTCGCTTCCTTCCGCAGGGTCCAGTCGGACGAGGACGACGTCACCCCGGCGATATTCCATCGTCATTCTTCGACCTCGGCGTCGGCAGGTTCCCACTGTTCGGCCAGCTCGGCGCTCTCGTGGTGGTCTTCAGAGTACGCCGCCTCGAGCTCTCGCTGGAGCTGCCGGGCACGATACTCGCGAACCGCCTCGCAGACGA
The DNA here is from genome assembly GCA_041552055.1 of Candidatus Sulfomarinibacteraceae bacterium. Classification (GTDB taxonomy): domain Bacteria; phylum Acidobacteriota; class Thermoanaerobaculia; order Thermoanaerobaculales; family Sulfomarinibacteraceae; genus JBFELO01. The sequence goes on from JBFELO010000143.1 coordinate 6,364, forward strand.
CGGCGCTCGTATTCGGCATGTCGTACAGGAACTCGGCGACGTCGGCGTCGACTGTGACGGTGATGCGCTTTTTCGCCACTGCGGGTCACCTCCCGTAGGACGAATATAACATATGAGAAATCATATAAATAATATAACCACCGCGCGCACAGAATCTCCGGGGCCTCACTCTGTCAGCGGGGGCGCGGTGGATAGGTGCCACCCTTCGCATGAGCGCATCGTTGAAGCACCGCTGATGATCGCGTGTTCGAAGAAGTCCCGACGGTTCCTGGGTACGGCGCTTCAAAGCCGCACCCGGGATTCGACCCTCAATGCAGCAATGCGAAGTGTGGCGCCCATTTGAAGTCGTTGGGCTTGGCACCGATCATGAAAGGAGAGTGCTGAGTTTTCCGAGTACCTCATCTATCACTGATTTCGGAGCTCTGCATGCGATTTCCGCCCTGCGAGCTCTCCAGTCGAGACTCTTGATCTGGTCGGAGAGGATGACACCAGTCACAGCGAGGTCCGAGGGAAGCGCAACTTCAAAGGGATAACCCTTGGCACGGCTGGTGACAGGGCACACGAGCGCCAATCCAACTCTGCTGTTGTATTCAACGGGCGATAGAACGAGCGCGGGGCGCCGGCCAGCCTGTTCGTGCCCAGCGTGAGGATCGAGAGAAACCCAGATCAGATCACCACGGTCCGGCGCCTGCGATTGATCTACCATTCTTCATTTCCAACCGCACGGCCGTAATCCTCTTCGCTATGCAGGTTGTTTTCGGTCACCCGGTCGAGCAGTTCGCTGAGTTGATACTTCGGAGACGGCGATGGACGAACGACGAGACTTCCATCTTCCAGAGCGAGCTCAACCGAGGAATCCTGGACCAATCCGAGATTGGCTGCGAACGCCTTTGGGATTCTGACCGCAAGGCTGTTGCCCCATTTTTGAATCTGTGTTTTCATAGCAGCTCCGTTTCTACAATGAAGATACTTTCTCCAGCCACGATTGTCAAACGGTCGTTGCCTTGAAGGGTGCCAAAAGGGTGCCAAAAAAAATGGGTGCCACGTTCACAATTGCACCATTGGATGGGTGCTACCCATGATGTCGTCAGTGGCGAGCATGAATTCGTCGGGGAGTTGAGCTTGAACGGGTTGGGCGGCGAGAGGTCTGCGGCTCTGTGCGTGACCGGTGAAGGTCCGGGAGCTGATCAGGATGCCGAACAAGATGGCTGGTGCTTGGCCCGAACGAGGGGTAGCCACAGACAGTACCGCCATGTTGCGAAACCTGGAACGGTGGCGGTGTCAGGTAGGTTGAGAGCAGACATCCCGATGGGTACCCTCAGGGGTGCGCTGAAACAGGCGGGTCTCCTGGATCAGAGGGAGTAGTCACGATGCAATACCTGGTAGTGATCGAGGAGAAAGAGTCGGGATTCGGAGCCTATGTCTCCGACCTCCCTGGGTGTATTGCTGCGGCCGCCAGCCGAGAGGAGGTGCTCACGCTGATAGAGGAGGCGATCGAGTTTCACATCGAGGGTCTAAGAGAGCACGGCTTAACGTCGACGGCGCAGTTAGTCGAGGTAGGTGCCGCCTGGCGCCCGCCTGAAACCAATATGGGTGCCACCCATTACAACTCTCACAAAGTACCTGGGTGCCACCCTTCACATTCACGCACTTAAGAGCGTGCCCGGCACCTTTCCGGCACCTTTCCGTGGCACCAATGACCAATGTGGCACGCGTCAGTTGGCGCGGTCCGGGATCTGCTCGAGCTCGGTGAACCAGTTGAGGATGATCTCGAGATGGCCTCCCGGCGGGTCCTCGATCATGACGAAGTGCGTGCCGTCCGGGTGAACGTCGTACTGGCGGTGCCAGCGGTACTGTCTGAAATCGCCCTCGAACAGGGTCCGTCGTCCGACCACCCTGAGGCCGCGATCGGTGGCGACCGTGACGGCGATGAACTCGCGACCCTGGAAGTAGTAGAGCTCGCGACTGTCGGCAGACCAGGCGGGGTTGGCGCCCCCGGCCACCGAGATCTGCACGACGCCCTCCGGCTTCGGGTAGGCCGTGACGTAGACCTCGTCGCGGCCGCTCTGACCCGATATGTAGGCGAGCCAGCGACCGTCGGGCGACACCGCCGGCGACACCTCGTCGTCGGCGCCGTCGAGCAGGGCATCGATGGAGGATTCGTCCGACGGTTCGGTCCAGCGCACGAGGTCCATGCCTTTGCCCGGGATTTCCTCGCGGACGATCAGGGCGCCGTCCTGTGCCCAGTCGGCGGTGCGGAGGTTGGTGTCGCGGTCCAGCAGCACACGCTCCGGTTGGCTCATGTCGAGCGGCCGCAGCATGAGATCGAAGGATGTCGATCGGGCCGTGCCGTACGCGATTTGGGAGCCGTCGGGGCTCCACATCGGGTAGAACCCGCTCTCGCTGAACTTGATCGGGGCGCCCGACTCCAGATCGATGACCCAGATCGGACCCGCGCTCTCACTCAAAGCAATCTTGGAGCCATCGGGCGAGAACCTGGGGTCGTTGTTGTCAGAAAACGGCGTCGATTCCTGGAACACGGGATCGGCCCGTCCCTTGAGATCGACCATGACGAGACGGCGCCATCCTTTCTCGTCGGCCGGCAGGTAGACCGCGGTCCCGCTGTCCGAAAATGCGAGCTGCATGGTGTTGCCGTCTATCCGGACCCTGGGGAGGACTGGAATCGGAGTGCCGATCGGGGCGAGCTTGCGGGCGTCGAATCGCACCGCCAACACCTGGTTCGCATGGGTGTAAACCAGGTGGCCGGTCGGTAGGTATCGGGGATCGGATCCCTGGAGTCCGAGCTCGCGGATCGAGTTCGTCTCGAGGTCCAAGGCGATGAGATTGGCGTCGTCCCGTTGGCCGACGGATAGCAACAGGGACTTCCCCGACGGCATCGCCCACGGATTGCCGACCCCCGGCGAGCCGAAGCCCTCGACGTCAATCCTCTCGCTCTCACCCCCGTCTTCTGGGAGGCGCCACAGCTGCTGTGAGGACGTGAGATAGATAGAGCCGTTGGTCGACCAGGTCGCGCCGACGGTAAACGCGGTGACGGATCCCAGCTTTGTCGGAGGGCCGCCGGCGAGGTTGATTTTCCACACTCCCTGAGGGGTGACGAACCCGATCCATTCTCCATCCGGTGAGAAGAACGGCAGCCTGCCGGCTCGTGCCGCGTTGATCTGGTTGGCCTCGTACTCGTCGATTCTCCGGTAGTAGAGCAGGTCGTCGGAGCCGCCGGCCGCACTGGTGACGATCACGTTGCCGTCAGGTGAGATGGCAAGCGCCCGGCCGTCGCCGTAGCGCTGGCCCTGGGTGTACGGGTACTCGACGGAAAAGCGGCCGACCATTCGATTCGGAGCACCGATTTGCAGGACGTAAAGAAAAGCCATGACCAGCGCGACGACCGCGGCCCCCGCCGCGGCGATCCAGGGCAGACTGCGAGAGAACCCCCGTTTCGGTGATTCCTCACCTGTCCCGACCTCGCTTTCACTCGAACCGGCGCGGGCATCCTCGAGCGCGATCCGTGCCTCGCCGATATCGCGCAGCCGGCGTCGGGAATCCTTCTCGGTGCACCGTGCGATGAGGCGGCGTACGGCCGCCGGGGTCCCGCTCGGCAGCGCCTCCGGGTCGGGCTGTGCCGTGAGGACAGCGGCCAAGGTGTCCGACACGGTTTCGCCAGCAAACGCCCGCATCCCCGTCAGCATTTCATGGAGCAGACAACCGAACGCCCAGATGTCGGCGCGCTTGTCGACCACACGTCCGCGTGCCTGCTCGGGAGACATGTAGGCTGCGGTTCCGAGAATCACCCCGGCTACGGTGCCGGCGCTGGTCAGCGTCGGCGAGATGGAGGGATTGACGGAGCCGGAGCCGGGGTCGGCATCGAATGACTTGGCGAGGCCGAAGTCCAGCACCTTGACGCGGTCATCGGGGGTCACCACGACGTTGGCGGGCTTGAGGTCACGGTGGATCACCCCCTGCTCGTGAGCCGCTTCCAACGCCTCGGCGATCTGTGTCGCGAATGCCAGCGCACGGTCCACGCTCAGCGGTCCTCGCTCGAGCACCCTCGCCAGATCCTCGCCAGGCACCAGTTCCATCGCGATGAAATGCTCGCCGTCGGGGCCTTCGTGCAGCCCGTAGACCGCGGCGATGTTCGGGTGGTTGAGCGAGGCGAGCAGCTTGGCCTCGCGTTCGAAGCGAGCCAGGCGATCGCGGTGGGACCCCAGCTCTTCGGGGAGCACCTTGATGGCCACGTCGCGCTCGAGAGACGTGTCGGCGGCCGCCCACACGACACCCATCCCACCTTCGCCGAGCTTTTCGACGAGGCGGTAATGGAGGAGTGTGGAGCCTTGATTCAGTGACATGGCCGTAAACGTACAACCTGCAACGGTTTTGCGCCATTCCTACCCGGTTGACTTTTCCAAGGGGTGCCCGACAAGTGGGTGCAAAGGTGCCAAGTGCACACTTCCACACGTGTTCTTCTGTCAGCTTCGCTGTGAGATGGCGGCGTCGAGGTGGTCGAGGCGGGACTTGAACTCGGGGTCGTTGCGTTCGAGGAGGAGACCCCTGTTGAGCCACTTCGCGACCGAGTTCGGGTGCTTGCCCAGCAGCGCGGCGATGCCCCGGCATGAGATTTCTCCCATGCGTGGACGGGACGACCCGATTCCACTCAGCCCCTCCCACAAACAACACATGTGGAAATGTGCACGTGGCACCAATGAATGGTGGCAGACAACCACGGATCACGCTGTTCGCAACCGCGCTACGCATGTACCGTATATCCTCGCGGCACGCCTGCCGGATCGAAGGGGGACCAATGCACAAGCTCACCTTCATGGCTGTGTTCATTCTCGTGCTGAGCGGCTGCTCACAACCACCACCAGAGCCACCAGAGACTCCCGAGCCACCAGACACCTTCGCGAGCGGCATGTGCCCGGTTGTCGGCGGCGAACTCTACTGGCAGGCAAAGGGCGTCGGGCCGGCCGTCGTCCTGCTTCACGGTGGGCTGCTCGACTGCACCACCTGGGACCGCGAGTTCGAGCGCCTCGCCCGCAGCCACCGGGTCATCCGCTACGACGCTCGTGGTCACGGTCGGTCGTCGGTCCAGCACGG
>JBFELO010000144.1:0-11400 GCA_041552055.1 Candidatus Sulfomarinibacteraceae bacterium
AGCTGATGAAACCCACGAGCTCGGTCCGGTTCCCCTTCCACCCGAAGTCGAGGAACGGCTCGACCTCGGACACCTCGTCGGAGCCGATCCCCTTGTCATCGTCGCCGGTGGGGAGTCCGTTCTCGAGGCCGCCGCCGAGCAGCAGGTCCTTGTCCTCGAACGCGAAGTTCGCGTACTTCAACCCGATCTCCACCGAGTCGAGGCTGTCGGCTCTCGGTTCGTCGTCCGGCTCCAGAACCGTGTACGGGAGATCGACCTCGAGGCTGATCCAACGTCCGAAGGCGTACTCGCCCTCCCAACGAAGCGTGTGTTACTCGCCCTCATCGCCCGTGAGATCCCTGGATGAGTAGTCGAACCGGATCTCGGTGTCCGGTGACGGAGACTCTGCCACCAACGGGTGCGAGAAATGCAGCGCGCCGTCATGATGAGCGTCGTGTGAGTGGTCGGCCTCCTGGGCGTTGCAGACACGTCCACTCGAAGCAGCGAGCAACACCATCAGGCACGCGATCGAGAGAACAGGGACGGAACGCTTATTCGTGATCACGCGTCGAACCTCCTCGGCAGAACCTCGGCAACTGACCAGCGTACAACCGTCAGCCGAGGACGAGACCCGAGGTCGCCATCCGGTAGGTGACGACCAGCGAGAACAGAAAAAACAGGATGGTGGCCACGAGCGACAGCATTCGCTGGGTATCGGGCACCAGCACCCGCAGACTGCCGATCTTCCGGAACGGCATCAGCGCACCGACGCCGAGGCCGGCCAGGGTCGCGGCGGCCAGGGTCGCGTACATCGGGTAGCCGACAAACCCGTACTCGGCCTGCAGGATGTCGAACGGGCAGTGGTGGGTGGGCAGCTCGTAGATATAGAGCGAGATGAACGAGATCACCGACGCCAGGGAGATCACGGCCGCGGCCCCGGTCAGGGCCGCTACCAGGTAGCCGCCCCGCCGCGTCAGGAAGAAGTGGAGCCCGGAAGCGCAGGCTGCGACCAGGATCGCGAAAAAGGCGAGCCGGAGCGGAGCGATCGGCAGGCCGGTGATGTCGGACGACACCGCGCCGGCGTCCGAGCTGAACAGGCTGCCGCAGCACGAGGTGATGACGTTCGGCTCGAGCCGCAGCAGGTAGTTGCCCTGAGCGACCAGCTCGGCCAAGAGCAACGGCGCGAGCACCAGCAACAGCAGGTACTTTGCCCGGACCAGCGGGTAATCGTACGCCCGGGTGTCGGCCCAGTTGAGGATCAACCACAGCCCGGCCAGCGCGAAGGTGACGATCTTCAGCAGCAGCGTCGGGTAGCCCCAGGGGTTGGCGTACAGCGTGCCGGCTGCGCACATCGCGCCGATGAACTGATCGTGCAGCCGGTCGGCCGTGAACACGAACAGGAACAGCGACGCCAGCTGGAAGGCGAACGCATTGGCCAGGATCGTGGACACCAGGTAGGTCTTGCGCTCGAGCTCGAGCTGGTGCTCGCTGCCGCTCGCGAGGTCCCACCGGATGAGGATGGTGATGCCGATGCGGCTCGCGTACAGCACGAGGCCGGTGATCAGCGCCGACGAGGCGAGCAGGGCGATGACGGCCGGGTGCAGCAGCATGGCTCAGTCGGCGGCGCCGTCGTCGACCCGGCCGTCCCGGAGCCGGACGATCCGGTCGATGATCGGGGAGTCCACGACCAGCGGGTCGTGGCTGGCGACGATCACGGTCGTGCCCCGGCTCTTGAGGTCGCCGAGGATGTCCAGGAACTCGCGCGCCAGCTTGGTGTCGAGGTGGGCGGTCGGCTCGTCGGCGATGACGACCGCCGGTGAGTTGATCAGCGCGCGCGCGATGGCGACCCGCTGGGTCTCGCCGCCCGACAGCCACTCGACCTTGGACTCGGCCTTGCGCGACATGTCGAACATCTCGAGCAGGCCGAGCGCGCGTGTGCGCAGCACCGCGTGGGGCTCGCCCGTGGGGTAGGCGGGCAGCATCACGTTCTCCAGCACGGTCAGGCCCTGCACCAGGTGGAACTGCTGGAAGATGAAGCCGAAGGTGCGGCGTCGGATCTCGGTCAGGAACCGCTCCGGGAGGCTGGTGACCTCGCCGCCGGGAAAGGTGAGGCCCGACAGCGATCCGGAGCCGTTGACGTCGAGCAGGATGCGGCCTGAGGTCGGCCTCGCCATGCACCCGATCAGGCTCGCCAGCGTGGTCTTGCCCGAGCCGCTCGGCCCGACCAGGCCGGTAACCCGGTGTGGCTCGACCCGCAGGCTGACGCCGTCGACCGCGGTGAACTCGTTCGGCCGACCCCGGTTGAACACCTTCGTCACCTCGACCAGCTCGATCATGACGCCACCCCCGGCTTCGGGGTCCGTGCCGGGTCGCTCGCCGGGTGGGTGCGCGGTGTCCGCTCCATGCCGGCTACCCCCGCATCACCGCGTCCGGGTCGACGGTCGCGGCCCGCCACGCGGGCACGATGGTCGACACCGTGTACGGCACCACGGTCAGGAAGAACAGCACCGCAACCTGGTAGCCGTCGATGAACGGCACCAGCCGGAACTCGGGGTAGATCACCGCCCAGCCCTTGAGCACCGGCTCGAACAGCCCGGACGAGCCGACGAAGACGTGGCCGTAGGCGGCGAGCACGCCGATCAGGAACGAGCTCAGGGATACCACCGCGCCCTCCCAGAACTTCATCTGCAGCACGTCCGAGGTCTCCCAGCCGATCGCCTTGAGGATCCCGATCTCGCGGCGCTCCTCGGCGCTCAGGCCGGACGCCTTGTCCCAGGCGAAGATGATGAACGCCAGCACGCACGTCATCAGGATGAACATCAGCAGGCCGCTGCGCCAGCTGAAGATGGAGTCGTAGGTGCGCAGGATCTCGTCGCGGATGATCGGCCGGGTGTCGGGCAGCAGCTCGGTGATCTTGGCGGCGATCACCGGCAGCTCCCTGGGGTTGCGCACCGACACCGTCAGGTTGGTGGCGAGCTCCTCGGGGATGTCGAACAGCGCCCGGAAGTCCTCGGCGGCCATCAGGATCAGGTCCGCAGCCACGAGCTCGGACTCGGCGGGCAGAATCTCCGCGATCGTGTAGCTGGTGAGACGGCCCTCGGACGACCAGAACGGCAGGATGTAGTCGACCTCCGAGCCTGAGGCCCCGGCGACGCCCGGCCCGATGGCGATGTTGCCAGGTCCGTGTGTGAACTCCTCGGGCACCAGCAGCGTGTAGTTGGCGCCGAAGATCGGGTCGAAGTAGTAGCCCCACAGCGCCGGCCGCACCGAGGTGACTCCCCGAATCTCGGCGATCGCATCGGCGTAGGCGGTCGGGATCAGATCGTGCCGGCCCGCGACCAGCCGCTGGACCACGATCTCCGGGGCTCCTTCGAGCAGGGTGGCGGCCTCCCGCCTGAGCGCGTGGGTGAAGAACATCACCGAGGCCAGCAGGAACACCACCAACGTGTACACCGTTACCAGCGCCAGGTACTTGCCCCGGCGCCGCAGCAGGGCCGACAGGGTCAGCTCGAGGATGTGGCGCTGCGCGTTGAACCACCGGCGCATGATCAGCGCTCCGACGAGAGGTGGGCCGGCGGCGGCATCAGCGAGCCGGACGGGTAATGCTCGATCGACAGCGGATAGTCCTGGAACGGCGTGTTGACGTCGGCCATCACCGGGTGCCGCGTGTAGCGCGCCTCGGTGAACAGGCATAGATCCGTGGTCCGCAGCCGTCTCACCAGCTCGGTCCTCGCCTCGAGTGCGGGTCGGGCGGCCCTGCGGCTGGCCGCGGCGTGCGCGAACATCCCGCCGAGCAGCGCCAGGCCGACGGCGAGGAACGTGAGAAACGCGTTCGCCCGCTTCATTTCATCCGTGTGAGGTCGGCGAGCACCTCGGGCGTCACGCCGTCGAAGTGGAGCACGGCCGTTCCCCGGTGGTCACGCTGGAAACCCTCGGCGTCGTCGCGGGTCGCGAACGGCACCAGCTCGTGTCCCATGGGTCCGTGGACGTCGCTGCCGATGACGAAGAACGCGGTCCGGGCGTCGATCGGCTCGAGCGAGTAGTACTCGGTGACGTAGATCGCGTCACCCTCGATCGTTCGCCTGCCGCTGTAGGCTTCGCGGTCGAGCAGGTAGGTGAACAGGTCCTTTGGTCCGTCGAAGGTGACGTACGAGCCGTCCTCATACACGATCTGGGACAGGAAGTCCGGGTACTTGGCGGTGAACATGCCGCACACCGCACACCGATCCGAGGCGGTGGGCTGCACCGGCGGCCGCTCGGCCGCCGCGGCGGCGGCAGACGCCACCAGCAGCACGAACAGCGAAACGAAACGCTTCACGGCGAGGCTCCATCGGGACCGGCGCCCGGGCCATTCGCGCAGCCGTGCCGCGCGCCGCTTTCGGACGTGGATCGGCGTCACTCGAGGTCGATCCACGGTGCCGTCCTCAGGAACTCACCGCTGCTGTCGGGCGTGGCGCTCTGAAATGCGATCACGTACGCGCCCTTGGCGCCGATACGGCGGTTGTTGGTGTAGGTGATCGGCGGTGTCAGGCCGGTCTCGAAGCGGTAGAACCGCTCGAGTGCGCCGGTCAGCTCGCGACGGCCCAGCTTGCGGCCCGCCCGACGGAGCGCCTCGGTGAACACCGTGGCCGCCGAGTACGCCGAGATCATGGCGTGGAGGTGTTGTGACGGGCCGGCTTCGACGTCGGCCAGCAGCCGCGACAACCCACCCGTGCCCCACGAGGTCCGGTCCTTGGGCAGCGTCGGGTAGGAGAGCATCAGGCGATCCGAGAACGGTGCCGGAGCGGCCACCACCAGGTCGCCGGCCAGCACGCCGGGCGCCAGCACGTACGGCGTCCAGCCGGCGACGGCCGCCGACTCCAGGAACGATCGCAGCTCGTGGTCGACCGCGAGCGACACCACCACCTCGGCTCCCGCCGCTCGGAGACGTTGCACGGTGGCCGGGGCGTCGAAACCCCCCACCGGGTACCGCTCGATCGGCAGCTCGTGCCAGCCCGCCTCGCGGCACGCCCGGTGAACTCCCTCCACCAGCTCCTCGGAGGTGGTGTCCGCGGCCAGGATCGCGGCGCCGGGTTCGGCGAGGGCGAGGCGTTCGCCGGCGTACCGCACCAGCGCCGCCACCTGCTCGGCGAGGCCGGAGTACAGGTAGAAAACGTGACGGTTCTCGGAGAACGTGTCGACCGGGTACAGGGTCCACGGGCCGATCAGCAGGATCTCCTCCGTGGCCGCGGCCTCGCTCACCACCGGCTCCAGGCCGGGCGTGAACGGCGACACCAGGGCGAACGGCCGCTGCGCCGCGAGCCACGTCCTGAGCACGCCGGACGCGACCTCCGAATCGTCCTCGAGCTCGTGGACCACCAGCTCGAGCCGGCGGCCGTAGATCCCGCCGTGCCGGTTGACGTCGGCGACGTACGCCTCGAGCAGCTGCCGGATGGCACCGCCGATCTCGCCGGACGGACCGGCGGACGGGACCACCGTGGCCACCGTGATGGTCGTCGAGCCGATGCCCGGGTCGACGTCGTCGCCGAGCCGCTGCAGGTAGGCCACCAGGTCGTCGAGATCCTCGTCCGACATGTCGTACACCGGCATCGACGGATCGCCGCGCCTGCCTCCGGGGTAGACGCCGGTCCTCAGGTAGTCTTTGAGCGACTCGGGCGTGAACGGCCCGTGCTCGAGGCCGCCCTCGTGCACGTGGCCGTACGACTTGGTGAGGTACTTCCAGGTCACGTTGTACGGGTTGATCCCGCTCTCGGGCCGGCCGGTGCCGTCGTGGCCGTGGCAGCCGCCGCAGGTCGCGGCCCGCGCCGGCAGCGGCAGCCGCTGCTCGCCCATGGCCACGGAGATCCGCCGGTCGGACGGGCTGGTGCCCTCGAGGTAGATCTGCTTGCCGCGCCGCTCGGCGTCCGTCAGCTCAACGTCACCAGCCTGGAGCGCCGGTGAGGGGAGGCCGAGCAGGATCACCGCCGACAGCGGGCCCGCGAACCCAACAATGCGATGCAGAGACGCCGGATCAGCCATCGTGCGGCTGTCCATCGTCCTCGAGCAGTCGCTGGATCTCCAGGTACAGGTCGTCCAGCTGCGCGTGGCCGGGCGCCTTCTTCCACAGACCGGTCGCGATGTTGCCCAGCAGGTAGACACCCTTGTGATCCTCGAGGTTCTCGAGGTACTGCCCAAGCTTGTAGTTCACCCAGTCCACGTTCTCCGGCTTGCCGGTGAGGAAGATCCATCCGTCCTGCGGCCGGAACACCTCGGCGTACTCCGCGACCGTGTCGACGTCGTCGCGCTGCGGGTCGATGGTGATCGACACGATGACCACGTCCTTGCCGAGCCGCTCCCCGAGCAGGGTCTGGAGGCGGGACAGGATCAGGTTCTGGCGCGGCGAGACGCTGGTGCAGTTGGTGTAGAAGCCGCTGATCAGCACCACCCGGTCGGCGACGACGTCGCTGTAAAACCGCACCTTCTCGCCCCGGTGGGTGAGCAGCGGCAGATCGGTGAAGTACTCGCGCGCCGCCGAGTTGTCGGTGCCAGACGGCGGCGCCGAGCGGTCGGCCGCGTCGACGGCGCCGGACACCGACAGCAAGATCGCGGCCATCGTCAGCAGGCGTGTGGCGGACCGCATCGGCCGACCCCGCTCACTCGCCTGCGCGGGCCGCTCGGTACCGGTCGAGCACCTCGGCGATCTTGTCCGGCGACGGGAACCCGTACAGCCGGGTCCAGACGCCGTTCTGGCCGTCGACCACGAACACCGTCGGCGGATGGTCGAGGATGTTCGGCGCGTACACCTCGAGCGCCTTGAGCAGGTCGTTGACGGTGTCCTTGTCGCCGGTCAGGAAGCGCCAGGCAGGGTCGGCGTCGAGCCTGGCGGCGTGGGCCTTGAGCCGTTGCGGGATGTCGTTGGTCGGGTCCACGGTCACGCTCACCAGCACGCTGTCCCGGCCCAGGTCGTCCGAGATCCGGTCCTGGACCCCGAGGAAGATGCCGTCGAGCACCGGGCAGATGGTGGTGCAGTTGGTGAAGGTGAAGGTCACCGCGGCCAGGTTGTCGCCGATGAAGTCGCTGACGAACCGGCCGGATCGGCTGTCCTGGTCGACCAGCTCGACGTCCGGGACGTCGACGTCGACCACGTTGGACGCCGCCGGCAGTGCGTTCGGGATTGCGATCGACAGACAGAGACAGAGGGTGGCGAGTGTGTTGCGAAGCATGGTTGTCATCCTTGGCTGTTGGTGGCGGGCTTCGTGGCGCGCGCAAAGAAGGTCAGGTACGGCAGCTCGTTGACGTCGAGCCCGAGCGACGGCACCGACACGGTGACGTAGTAGACGCCAGGCCCGTCGGCCGGAATCGTGACCTCGTAGCGGCCGTCGCCGAGCGACCGGGCCCGCTGCCGCTGCTGCCACGAGCCCGGCGGGCGGGTGGCGATCACCGTGATGTCGTCGAGCCCGACGACCGGTCCGCCGTCCGAGGCTCGGGTCAGCCTGAACCGCACCGGGTACGGCTCGCCGACCGGGCTCTCCCGATCGGTATTCAGGAACTCGAGCTTCACCTCGCCGCTGTCGACGCCCGCCAGCGTCGGATCGGCGTCGGCGACGAAGCTGAAGCAGTGGTCGATCAGCGGGCTGTCGAGCAGGAACGCGACGTCGTACTCGCCGCTCGACGGTACCCGGAACCGGGCCGCGTACACCCCGGGCTCGGTCTCGCGGACGCTGCGGTCGACGATGCCGACCGCCTTGGGCACCCGGCCGTAGGTGGAGTAGGAGCCCATCGGGGCGATCATCCCCTCCATGTAGTAGTACACCATCTTGTCGGCCGGGTTGGCCGCCATCACCGCACCGTACTCGCCGGTGGGCGTGATCGAGCTGGCCGCGGTGGGGTACGGGTACTCGGACGGCGCCCGGTCGCCGAACACCACGGTCTGCATGCCGACCGTCTCCTGAAGGCCGAGCTGGGCGAGCGGGATCAGCCTGACCTGCGGCGCTCCGAGATGGCGGACGTAGGCGTAGGTGTCGGTGAAGGCGAACTGGAACGGCTGCGACTCCACCTCGAGGCGGTGGGCGATGGCATCGCGGGACAGGTCGACCACCGCCACCCGGTCGGCCCCGGTCTGGGCGGCAAATCCCCAGCGACCGCTCGGGTCGAGATCGAAGGCGGCGATGCCGGCGCCGGTGTCGATCCGGCGCGCGACCCGCCAGTCGCCGGGCTGGATCACCGCGATCGAGCCGTCCAGATCGGCCACGTAGGCCGAGCCGCTGAGATCCGAGAACCTCACCGCCACAGGCCGGCCGCCGGTGGCGACATCCGCGACCTTGGCGAGCTTCTGGGTGTCGACGACCGACACCGTGCCTTCGCGGTCGTTGGTCACGAACAGGTGCAGGCTGTCGTCGCTGAACGCGAGCTCGTGGTGGCCGGCCCCGGTGGCGACCGAGCCCACGGCCTCGAGGGTGCGGGTGTCGATCGCGGTCACGCCGCCGGCTCCGTCGTCGGGGTCGTCGTTGCCGACCCACAGATAGCGGCCGTCCGGCTGCAGCCCGAGCCGCACCGGGCCCGCGCCGACGTCGATCGAGGCGATCACCGCGAACTCCTCGGTGTCGACCACCGCGACCTGGCCCGCGGCCGGCATGGTCACATAGAGCCGCTTGCCGTCCGGGCTCGCGAGCCAGTCCTCGCCCGGCCTGGCCAGCGGGACCAGGGTGTACAGCTGGGTGATGCCGCTGACCCCGAGCAACGGGTCGACGACCGAGATGCTCGGCTCGTCGTTGAGGATCAGCAGGAAGTACTTGTTGAGGTCGACGTCGGCCTGGAATCCGAGCATGCCCTGGAGGTAGCGTCCGATCCGGTCGCGGCAGCTGAGCTCGGCCGCGCCCGCCTCGTCCGAGCTGATCCACACCGCGGGCTGGAGCGGAGACACCGGCGTGCCGGAGTCGGCGTCGGTGACCCGGAACCGGACCTCGGCGGTGCGGCCCTGGACGACCTGGCCGGCAGCCTCGCCCGGCTCGGCCACCGGGACGACCGAGAACTCGACCCGGATCCCCTTGCGGACCACGGCGTCCGGGTCGCCGGCCGGCGCCGATGGTTTCGCGTCGTCGCTCGGCGCGATAGTGATCGCGTCATCGACCTCCGCCCGCACCGGCGCCGCGGCGCACATTACGGACAGAGCGATCACAGTGACGAGTTGAAACAGTGCTCTCACGGAACAGCCTCCACGGGGTAGAACTACTTCGGGATGCGGTTTGTTCCCCGCCTCTGAAGAAAGGTGGGTGCAGTCCGAAGACTGCACCCACCGTTGGGTTTACGGACGCCTCAGAGAGGCATTACTGGCAGCGGACGATCGCCCACTCGCCGTTGTCGACGTGCACCGGAACCATGTCGCGGTACAGGAAGTCACCGGTCGCGGGACACCCTCCGAGCGGCACCACGTTGATGTGGTTGGTCGGGCCGTGGCCCTGCTGCTCGCCGTGCCAGAAGGTGTTGTCGTTGGTCGGGTCGATGTACTGCGAGTCGTCAAACCCGTAGTACGGGTCGTCGTTGCTGTACGGGTAGCGCGCCCACACGAAGCCGTGCAGGGTCGGCACGCTGTTGCGGTTGTGGCCGCCCGGCTTGAGGATGCGCAGCCGCACCGCCTCTCCGACCCCGGCCGTGTAGATCGGGGTCTGCGGGTCGCCGGCGAACGCGTCGGTGTAGTCCACCGCGCGGGTGACCGCAGCGTCTGCGGTCGGGCCGACGCCGAGCCGGTGCCAGATCGGATCGGTGCGGTAGTTCAGGCCCTTCTGGCCGGAGTCCTCGGGCTCCTCCTCGTGGGAGACCGTGGGCACCGGTGAGTCATCGGCGGCGAACCGCATGTTGACGTCGTCCTGATGGATGACCACGAAGTCGCGGAAGGAGTCACCCGTTCCCAGGGAGCCGCACGGGCCGACAGGGCACGTCACCGTCACCGCAGCCCGGGTGAGCTGTCCGTTCTCGTCGGGCTCGCCGTCCGTGGTCCGCTGATTGCCACGGCCCGAACCGTCCGGCCAGGTCGTGCCCGGCGGCTCGATGACGAGCGCGCCGATCAGGCCCTTGCTCGAGCCCTCGATCGGATCCGAGGCCATCAGGTTGATGGCGCCGAACTCGACCGGGGTGGCGACGCGGTTACCTGGCACCGGAGGGTCGGTCTCGAAGATGTCGACGCGACCGGCGTACCACTTGTAGGTGGTGGTGCCGCCCGGCGGCACGGTCTGCACCGGGTTGAAGCCGACGTTCATGCCGTCCGAGTCCGCCATGTCGTACTCGACCAGCTGGGCGTGCAGCCCGACCTCGCTCGACGGCGCGATCTGGTTGTTGTTGAACTGGTGGACGATCATCGGCAGCGTGTTGAAGCCGTCGAAATCGAGCGGATCCCCGCCGAGCTGGTTGGTCAGGGTGATGAAGACGCACTCGCCGGCGGCCGCCCGCAGGATCAGCGGCTCCACCCGCCTGTCCGCCCTCAGCTTGCCCTGCTTGTCGAGGTCTGACTTCTTCAGGTAGAGCATCGCGGTCGGATCGAAGAGCTCGTCGCCGAGGGTGTTGTTGTAGACCAGGTCGCCGAGCCCGTCGCCGTTCAAGTCATCAGGCAGCACGTCGGCCGCCCGTACGGCGACGAGGTCGAACTTGCGCTCCGGCGCGTCACGTGGGCACACGCCCTGGAACGGCGGCGGTCCGCCACCGGTGTTCAGAGGCGGCGTCTTGCCGTCCGGGTTGGTGGACAGCGGCTGGAGGTCCGGCAGGATGCCCTGGGCGCCGTCGTAGGCCCGCATGATGCCCCAGGAGCCGTTCCAGCGGGCGTCCACCGACGAGCCGGTCTGGTACATGTAGTCCTCGAACGGTCCGCCCTTGACGGCCGCCAGGCCCGGCACGTCGAACACGAAGTACTCGGAGATGCCGGCCGCCTGCGAGCTGCGGAAGCCGGATACCCCGCTCTTCCAGTTCTGCAGCCAGCGGATGCCGTTGATCGAGAAGTTGTGGCCCTCCTCGTGGGCGCCCACCTGGACGCGCAGCGAGACCTTGTCGCCCTCGTACACCCGCAGGATCGGGGTGAACGGGTCGCCGATGAACGCGCCCTCGGACGCGGTGGCGTCGTTACCGTACGGCCAGCAGGGGGAGAGCTGGCTCGGCGTCTGACCCGGGGCGCAGGCCACGGACGGGTCCGCGTTCAGGCGGTTGTCGGCCCGCAGCGGCAACGAGCTGAAGGCGTACGACAGGTCGCCGGCCTCCGGGTTCGGCAGCAGGTCGCCGTCGGTGTCGACGTTCAGCGCCTGGGTGTTGGTGAGTGGATCGCGCACCCGCAGCGCCAGCGGCTCCTGGCGGTAGTTGACCACGAAGGTGCCCGGGTCGGCCGCCGAGATCGCCTCGGGAGCGCAGCCGGTCCAGGTGCCGGCGGCGCTTCCGGCGTACGCACCGCAGCCCGGCGGC
>JBFELO010000145.1:0-11254 GCA_041552055.1 Candidatus Sulfomarinibacteraceae bacterium
CGCTGCCCTGATCGATGGCGCCGGTGGCGCCCGAGGTCAGGCGGTAGTCGTAGGTCGAGATGTTGACGAAGCCCGGGTCGGTGGCCACCGCGAGGTTGGTCTGCTCGGCCGCCGGCCCGACCACGGCGGTGCCGTTGCCGACGAAGATATTGTTGGCCACGAGCGCCGTCACCGCCGCTCGGTTGTCGACGAAGGTGCCGGTCCAGCGGTCGTTGACAAAGGTGTTGTTGACCACGGACAGGGCCTGGTTCGGGTTGGTCGCACCCTCGCAGGCGTGGCACAGGAGATTGCTGTTGTTGGTGGATGCGCTCTGGTGGAGCAGGTTGCCGATGATCACCGAGGTGCCGCCGTTGGGCAGATCGATCAGTCGGCTCGACTCGCCGTCGGTTTCGTCCATGATTCGGTTGTAGAGGATGTAGTTGGAGTAGGCCCGACTCTTGACCGCATGACCCACGATCGCGTGGTGGGTGGAGTTGAAGCGGAACGTCAGGCTGTTGACGTGGCCGATGTAGAGGTTGTGCGTGTAGCCGTCGCCGCCGCCGTTGCGGGCGAACTCGGAGTGCTCGATGAGGATGTCGCTCGCCGCGTCGGCACCGGTGAGGATGCCGTTCTCGTTGTCGTGGAAGGAGCAGTGGCGCACGGTCAGGTTGGTGCCCTCCTGGCGGATCCCGGCGCCGTTCTTGTCGGGCACGGTCGCCTCCGAGAACTCGATGTGCTCGACGGTGGTGTTGTCTCCCTGGATCACCCAGATCGCCTTGCCGCCGGCGTGGTTGCCGTCGGCCCGCAGGTGGGCCGTCCCGCCGACTCCGCGGATGGTCAGGTTGTCGGCCGTCCAGAAGGCGACATCACCCACGTACTCGCCGACGTCGATCTCGATGATGTCGCCGTTGCCGGCCACCGCGGCGGCCTCGCTTGGCACGGTGTAGGTCCGACCGGGTCCGACACGGAGGGTCGCGGCGGTCGCGGTCGCGGCGCCGTTCACCAGCCACAATGAGGCGAGCAGGCACGCCCGCGCGCGAGTCGCGAGTCCCACCGCCGCGGACTGCCGAGACGCTCGATGGTGGTAGGAGGACGTCCAGAAGGCCATACCAGCACGATATCAGGATGGACCTGTGACCAGCTGATCGTCGCTGTATCAACACTGTTCTGCGGTCGAAAAGAGCGCGACCGTGAGGCCCTCACACTGCTGTAGGGCTCGAGTGTCGCACACATTTCATGTCGTGCAGGGGATGTCATTCTTCCTCTGCGGATCGCGTCCCCTCGATGTACCCCGCCAGCAGGAGGCGGTCCCGGGTGCCGATCTCGACGATCCGAATCGCCGCTCGGTAGCGGTCGTCGTCCCTCTCCTCCACCCGCACGACTCGACCCGTTGCGACCATCTCGTGATCGACACCGGGGAGCACCAGTCGCACGTCTATGAGCGCGCCCAGCGACAGCTCTTGGTCGACCACGAAGAGCAGACCCTGCTCGCTGATGTTCACCGTGGTCAGCGAGTGGTAGTCGGTCTTCAACACGCAGAACGAGCCGTCGAGGCACGCCTGGATTCGGTTGAACGATCGGCGGTCCTCGCCGTACAGGTAGACCTGATTCTTGCCCCTCGCCTTGGCGACATACATCGCCTGGTCGGCGTGCCGCACGAGGCTCCGTTCGTCGCGGCCGTCCGCGGGGCACGTGGCGACACCCATGCTCACGGTGAGCGCTCCCCCGGGCTGCGTCTCGCGGTGCGGGAACGGGTGCTGCTCGATCGCGACCCGCGCCCGCTCTGCGACCATACGCGCGTCAGACTTCGAGGTCGCGGACAGCACCAGCACGAACTCCTCGCCGCCGTAGCGGGCCGGCACGTCCGAGCCTCTGAGCGAGGCGGCGATCAGGCCCGCCATGGTGGCGAGCACCTCGTTGCCGGCCTCGTGACCGTTGGTGTCGTTGTAGTGCTTGAAGTCATCGATGTCGACCATTACGAGCGACAACGGCGAGCCGTACCGTTCCGCTTGCTGCAGCTCGCGGGAGAGGTGCTCGCGGAACAGTCGGAAGTTGCAGAGGTTGGTCAGCTCGTCACGGTACGCCGAAGCCTGTGTCTGCTCGAACAATCGCAGCTCGATGACCTTGGGGGTTTCGAGCTTGCGTTCCACCTCGACGAAGTAGCTGACCAGGGCGACCAGCAGATCGACATCGGACCCCAACCGCTTCTGCATCTCGTGACGATGGGCCAGGATCCGCCGCCAATGGTGTTTCGCGTCGGGACCTTCGAAGCGGAGGTGCGACAGCATGTACAGACAATCCGCGTAGATGCTCTCTCCCCGATTCGCCTCGAGCCGTCGAAGCTCCCTTTCGAGGTCATCGCTCGAGGCCCCGCCTCCCTGGATTACGCGCTGCAGCTCTGCCAGGATTTCCGGGTCCCACGTGGGTCCGTCCAACGGGGACTCCGCCATGTCTCTCCGATCCACGGCGTCCGAAGGCGGCTTCTCCATCGCCTGCTCCTCTTGGGAGAAATCGTGCTCTCAGTATATCGCCGCGAGCCGACTCCTTCGAACCCTATAGGACACCAGGCGTATCTCAAGACGTGCCTATTTCACACGAGTGGAGGATGACATGATCAGGAGGCTTTGGGTCGGCTGTGCAGTGGCGGTATGCGTGATGGCGGTCGGTACGGTTTTCGCGCCCTGCGCAGGTGCAGAGACGATCGAGGTCCCGTTCACTTCGGACCGGTGGGAGACCACCGCGGGACGGACGGTTGAGCATCTCGGACGGACGGCGTTCGAGGGCAGCGCTACCCTGAACGAAGTCGCGTTCACCGACGGCACCATCGAGGTCGACATCGCGGTCACGGGCGCGAGATCGTACCCCGGCATCGTGTTCAGGACCCAGGGGGACGGGGGTGGCGAAAACGTCTATGTGAGACCTCACCGCGCCGGGCTCTACGACGATGCGGTCCAGTACACGCCCATGTTCCGGGGTGTGTCGTGCTGGCAGCTGTACAACGGTGACGGCTTCACGGCGGGCACCGAGCTGCCGGTGAACGAGTGGATCACTCTGCGGGTCGAGGTCGAGGAGAGCCGAGCGCGGGTCTTCGTGGGTGACTCGGGGAAGCCGGCCCTTCTGATCGAGAACCTGAAGCGCGATCCAGCCGCCGGTGCCATCGGGGTAAAAAGTCCCATGGGTGGCACCGCCTTTTTCTCGAACTTTCGCTTCAGCCAGGAGGCTCCTCCCGCATACGGAGTTCCTGCCTACGTTGACATCCCACCCGGACTGCTCACCGAGTGGCAGGTATCGGAGCCGCTGCCTCCGGAGTACGCGGCCTCGGAGCGACTGCCCGATCCCGAAGTTGTCGACGGTCTGACGTGGAGTGGGGTGGAGGCGGAGCCGTCCGGTCTCGTCAATCTGACCCGGTTCGTCCCGCGGACCGGGCCGACCCCGGATGCGGTGCTCGCCCGGACGACGGTCACGACCGAGACCTCCGAGGTCCGGCAGCTGCGTCTCGGCTACAGCGACCAGGTAACCGTGTTTCTGAACGGCTTGCCGCTGTTCACCGGCTCCAGCGCCTACCGCGAGCGCGACCCATCCTTCCTCGGGATCGTCGGCATGTTCGACACCGTCTACCTGCCGCTCGAGCAGGGGAGCAACGAGCTGACGCTGCTCGTGAGCGAGGTGTTCGGCGGCTGGGCCTTCCAGGCCGGTTGGGGGGGCGTCACGCACGTGGCGCCCGGCGTCGAGAAGTTGTGGGAGACCACGGCCGAGTTCAAGGTGCCGGAGTCGGTCGCGTGGGATTCGAAGCGCGAGGTGTACTACGTCTCGAACTACGACGGCTACAACCCGAGCCGGGGCGAGGGACGGCAGTCGATCTCGCGCATCGCGGCGGACGGGTCGACGGTCGATCCGGACTGGGTGACGGGGTTGCGGAATCCGGTGGGTCTCAAGGTCCGCGGGGACCGACTGTGGGTGGCTGAGCGCACCGGGCTCGCGGTGATCGACATCGAGTCCGAGTCGATTCTCGAGCGTCACGA
The DNA here is from genome assembly GCA_041552055.1 of Candidatus Sulfomarinibacteraceae bacterium. Classification (GTDB taxonomy): domain Bacteria; phylum Acidobacteriota; class Thermoanaerobaculia; order Thermoanaerobaculales; family Sulfomarinibacteraceae; genus JBFELO01. The sequence goes on from JBFELO010000145.1 coordinate 4,002, forward strand.
GGTCGGGGCCGGGTTCCCGAACGACATCACCCTGGACAGAGAGGGACGCGTCTACCTGTCGGACTCCAGGCGCGGGGTGGTCTACCGCTTCACGGACGGTGCGTTCGAGGAGTGGCTCACGGGCCGTCAGGTGCAGTCCCCGAACGGCCTGCACGTGATGGGAGACGAGCTGCTCATCGGGGTCAACGGCGACCACTGCATCAAGGCGGCCGACCTGGAGACCGGCGAGCTGAGAACCGTGTCCAACCTCGGCCCGGGCATCATTGACGGCATCGGCGACGACGGCAACGGCAACATCATCGTGTCGCACTGGCAGGGCAGGATCTTTCGGATCACTCCGGACGGCAACGTGACGAAGATGCTGGACACCTCAGTGCCGGTGACCCAGAGCGCCGACATCGCGGTCGTCCCGGAAACCGGGATGCTGCTGGTGCCGACCTTTCTCGGGAACAGGGTGGTCGCGTATCGATTGGGATCTCAGCCAGAGGGGTAGAGCAGATCCTGGCTGTTCGCCGGGCCCAGGGGAAGACCCCGTATCCGTCTCCGTATCCGTTTCCGTGCCCGATGTACCATTCGAACGTGTGTCGGGTTTCGAATACGGAGACGGGCACGGAGACGGAGACGGGCAATCCCCCTGAGTCGAGGGAGCGCGCTGGATCAGGTTTCCGGCACGATCCGGCACGGCATGCCGGTCATGGTCCAGCTGCCGGTTGCGGGCGAGCAGTCCTCGGGTGCGTCGCGGCACAGCTCGTTGATGTTGGAGGAGCGGAAGCCGTACGGCTCGGCAGGGTCGGCATCCCGCTCCGGGAACCACCAGCCGTGCTGCGCGTCGGCCATGCGGGGGTGGATCGTCGGGCTGACGCAGAGCCGGAACCGAACCGAGCCGCGCGTGGTCTGCACCAGCACCCAGTCGCCTGCGGCCGCACCGGTGTCGGCGGCCGCGTCCGGGTGCACGGTCACCAACGGGTCGGGGCACTCCTGTCGCGCCGACGGCCACTGCCGCTGCTCGGAGTTGTACATGGGGTTGAACGCGTTGCCCGTGAGCAGGGTCAGTGGATAGTCCCGGTTGTCGTCCACCGCAACGTGGATCGGCAGCGGGTCGTAGCCCAGCTCCTCGAGCAACGACGAGCGCAGCTCCACCTTGCCGGAGGGCGTGGCGAAACCGAGCTGCCGGGATCGACCGACCGGGGCATCCTCGAACCACGCCTGCCGACGTTTCAGCTCTTTGAAGCTGAGCCCGGCAGGTGCCAGGCGCCAGTCGCATACGGCCTCGGCGGTGTCCCAGGGCCAGTGCTCGGCCTGCCCCAGTCTTCTCCCCAGCTCCATCCACAGCTCGTAGTCGCTGCGCCGCTCTGCCAGCGGATCGAGACCACGCGGGTATGCGATGCACCCGGAGCCGAAGACCGCGAGGTCGTCGCGTTCGACGGTGCTTGCCGCGGGCAGGACGTAGTCGGCCAGGGCGGCGGTCGGGGTCATGTAGTAGTCCATCACCACCAGCAGATCGAGCGATTGCAGGGCAGTGAAGGTCCGCTTCGGATCGGCGAGGGTGATCAGCGGGTTGGCGGCCTGACAGATCAGGGCCCGCACCGGGTACGGCTCGCCCGTGGCCATGGCGTCGAACACCGCGTGGGGGTGGGCCATCACGATCTCGGCGGCTCCTGCCGGGCGCAGGTAATCCTTGGGGAGGCGTTGAATCTGCCTCGCCATGCGCTCCCAGGCATCGAACGAGAACAACCGATGCCGGTCGCCGCCGAGCAGCTTGGCCCGCTGAGCCGCGGGCAGCACATCGTTCAGCTCCATCTCGACGTCGGGCACTACCCGCGACGGTCCTGGCGCACCCCCGAACAGCTCTCCGCCCACGACGTCCAGGTTGCCGGTGATCGCTCGAAGCACGGCCCGTGCGTGCGCGCTGCCCTGCATGTTGGGCCCGGCCTTGTCGGTCCCCTTGCCGCCCTTGATGACCGCCGGTCGGATGGTGGCGTAGAGCCTGGCGGCCGCCACGATCTGCTCCGCTGGGACCCAGGTCAGATCGGCGACCCGCTCCGGGGTGAAGCCGCGCGCGAGCTCGCGGATGTCATCGAAGCCGACGGCCCACCGCTCGACAAAGTCGGCATCGTGCAGCCCCTCCTCGCAGATGACGTGGATCCAGGCCAGCGTCATGGCGACGTCGGTACCGGGGCGGATCTGCAGCCACAGATCGGACATCTCGGCCTCGGCCGTGCGCCTGGGGTCGACCGTGATCAGCGTGGCGCCGCGCCCCTTGGCCGCCTTGAGGGCAGGCCAGTCACTGAGCTCCCCGGACACCGAGCGGCAGGTTCCCCAGTTGACGACACAGGCGGTGTTATGGAAATCCGGGTGCGACAGCGCGCCGTACACCGCCGACTCCACCACCACCGACGGGCAGTGACAGATGAAGTTGACGCCGGTGGAGTTGGGCGAGCCGAACAGGTTCATGAAGCGGCGGGCGTCCCAGTGGTAGGTGCGGTAGGTGCCGCGGGTGAAGGCCAACGTCTCGGCGCCGAAACGCCGGCGGAGATCGTCGAGCCGTGCCGCCACATCGTCCAGCGCCTCGTCCCAGCTGACGCGTTCCCACTCACCCGAACCTCGGTCGCCGACCCTCCGCACGGGGTGGTCGAGACGTTGCTCGTGGTACAGGTGCTCGAGCATCATGCGGCCGCGGCGACAGGTCTGACCGCGGTTGGTGGGGTGCTCCGGGTCGCCGCGCACCGCGACCGCCCGCCCGCCCTCGAGCTCCAGGAACAGGCCGCACCGCGTGTGACACAGCCCGCACCAGGTTCGCCTGGTTTCGCGCGCCATCGGGAACCTCCGTTAGTGGCTCCTGCCATCGTACCGCGGTCCGGCCCCGCGCGTGCGAGCGTGTCGCTGTTCCTTCCCAATGACACCGGCTGCGGACCCAAGATGTAGGTGCGCAGACCTCTGCGCGCCGGTGTTGTGACCCGTGGCTCGTGGCCGGGGGCGCGAGAGTGATCTGTCGCATCGGCCGCTTCCGAACGCGAGCATTCGTCCGCGCCGAACGGTTCCAGTTTTGCGCATGTTGCGCATATCGCGAAGCAGGGTGGCTGAGCGAGTTCGGGAAGTCCGGACCGCGGATACCCGGTGTTCATGAGACTGAGAGGAAACCGCATGAAGCGCACACCTGGCACGACTCCACCGTGTGATTCACGGTTCGTGACGGAATCGAATATGATCCGTCCTACACGACAATCGGGAGGTCAACCATGAGTGTCGCGAAAATATCGGAAATCTCGGCCAGCTCCGCGGTCGGTTTCGAGGACGCGGTCAAGCAGGGCATTGCCCGCGCCGGCAAGACGCTGACCAACATCAAGGGCGCGTGGATCTCGGAGCAAAAGGTGGACGTGGAGGACGGCGAGGTTACCGCCTACCGCGTCATGATGAAGGTCTCTTTCGTGCTGGAGGACTGAGCGATGACAGACAGAGGATCACTACTGGATCTCGTCACGTCGCAGCTCCAGGGCGGCGACATCGACGCTATCGCGCGTCAGGCTGGAATCGATTCGGACAGCGCCATGAAGGTGGTGGCCGGAGCCCTGCCGGCACTACTGTCAGGGCTCGCCAAGAATACCCAGGACTCGGCCGGCGCATCGGCCCTCGCCGATGCCCTGGATCGCGATCACGACGGCAGCGTGCTCGAAAATGTGGCCGGCTTCCTGGGCAGCGCGGGTTCAACGAACACCGGCGCGGGAATCCTGCGCCACGTACTCGGCTCGCGCCAAGGATCGATGGAGGCGGCCCTCGGCCAGATGTCGGGCATCGACGCAGGCTCGGCCGGTCAGATCCTCGCCATGGTCGCGCCGCTGCTGATGGGTCTGCTCGGTCGCGAGAAGCGCTCTCGCGCTCTCGACGCCGGCGGCCTCGCCGACCTGCTCGGTGCCGAGCGTGAGGTCGCGACACAGCGGGCGCCGCAGGCCATGGACATGCTCGGCGGCCTGCTCGACACAGACGGTGATGGCCAGGTCGCGGACGATCTCGCCGATCTGGGAGGCAGCCTGCTCGGCGGCCTGTTTGGCCGACCCAAGTAGCTTCGCTTCGCGACCTGTCGCTCGTTACGCTGCGGTCAGCTGAGCGGTGCAGTTCGGACAGCGCGTCGCCTTGATCGGGATCTCGGTATCGCAGAACTCGCACTGCTTGGTTGTGGGCTCGGCCGGCGGCGCCTCCTCTTCCCGCCGCAGGCGGTTGATTGACTTCACCACCAGGAAGATCGCCGTCGCGATGATCAGAAAGCTCACGATGGTGTTGATGAACATCCCGTAGTTGATGCTGACCGCACCGGCCGCCTGAGCGTCGGCCAGCGACGCGTAGGGTCCTGCCGGCGAACCCTCCTTTACGACCGCGAACAGGTTGCTGAAGTCGACCCCGCCGAGCAGCAGGCCGATCGGCGGCATCAGGACGTCGCTGACCAGGCTCTTGACGATGGTGCCAAAGGCGGCGCCGATGACGATGCCAACGGCCATGTCCATGACGTTGCCCCTCAGGATGAACTCCTTGAACTCTTTGAGCATCAGATACTCCTTCCTCACATCGGATTCCTGTGTGTGGGAATCTTACGACGGCGCGGGCCGGAAGGTCGAGGCCGCCGCCCCTTTTTTCGGCTACCGTCCCGACACCCGCCTCGGAGGGGGAAAGCTCTCCGAGTGCTACACGACGACACCATTTCGACACATCAGCCGAGCCCGGCCAGGATCTCGACCGCCGCTTCTTCGGTCACGTCCGACCAGTGCTGGTAGGCGTCGGCGACCGCGAACGGCCGCCCCTCGCGGACGTTGGCGCAGTACACCTTCTGCGCCCGTTCGGCGAGCCGTGCCACGGTGTCGTCGGGCGCGGTCGGCACCGCCACCAGGGGCCGACTGCCACCGGTGGCCTCGACCGCCGCCACTGCCACCATCATGGTGAAGCCCGAGGCGAGGCCGTCATCGATCAGGATCAGTGGGCGGCTCCCGAATTCGCGCCAGCTCCGACCCCCGCGCAATCGTTCCATCCGTCGCTCGACCTTGCGCCGGGTTCTCGCGACTCCGTCTCGAATGTCGTCCTCACCCAACCCCACCCGGGCTGCCAGACCGTGGTTGATGCTCACCGTGCCGTCCCAGGCCACCGCGCCGTAGCCGGCCTCGGTGTTCCAGGGCAGGGTAATCTTGCTGACCACGGCCACGTCGAGCGGCAGGGCGAGCCGCTCCGCCACCACCGCCGCAACCGGCACACCGCCCGCGGGCACCGCCAGCAGCAGGCCGTCGCTGCCGCGGTACTCCTCCAGCATCGCGGCCATCACTCCGCCGGCGTGGGCCCGGTCGCGGAACACTCCCGTGCGATTGCGCAGGTCGTTCCGTTCGATGACGGTGCCGTGGGAGTATTCCTCCATGGCGTCCATCTTAGGCTGTCGGGCACCCGCCGCATGTGGGGTGGATCGGTCGCGCCACGTGCGCAGCCCTTGTCCCGCCTCACGCCGCGCCCCATGTTGTCCTTGGAGTTCCGCAACATTCGACAATGGCGCGTTGCAGGGAGGCGCGCGGAAACACACAGAAAAGAGGTGTTGTCATGCCTACTTACATCATGCTCGTTCGGTTCACAGCAAAGGGTATCGAGGACATCAAGGACAGTCCGGATCGCCTCGAAGTCGCGAAACAGGCGTTTCGCGCGGCAGGTGCGGAACTGACTCAGTTCTATCTGACGATGGGCCGCTACGACATCGTGGCGGTCGGCGAGGCCCCGGACGATACGACCGCGGCCAAGCTGGCCCTGACGCTCGGCTCGGCCGGCGCGATTCGAACGGAGACGCTGCGCGCCTTCACCGAGGACGAATACCGAGGCATCATCGCTGCTCTGCCCTGAGCGGCACGATGCCGCGGATCATCCACCCGACTCCGCGTGCCTCCCTCGAGCCGGCTTGCAGTATTGATCGGCCGTTTCAACCGGTCGCGTGGCCACGCCGTGCTTATGGCACGAAAACAGTGGAAAGTCACGGATTCGGCCGCGCCCGACGGTTCACCGGAAGCTCGATGAAGCTCGCGGCATCGCCCGAGTGGTACACCCTCATCGTCGCCTTTCGGTAGTCATCCGGCTGCGCCCACATAATGCTCGGGACAAAGGTCTGCGGGTTGCGGTCATACAGCGGGAACCACGAGCTCTGGACGTGGACCATGATCCTGTGGCCGGGGCGGAAGGTGTGGTTTGCGTTGGGCATCCGGATGCGGTAGGGGAGCACCTGCCCGGGCGGGATCGGACGCGCGGTTTCGAAGCTCTCGCGGTACCGCCCGCGCAGGATGTCGGCCGAAATCATCAACTCGTAACCGCCGAGTTCGGGCTGTGCCGGAACCTCGTTCGGGAACAGATCGATGAGCTTGACTACCCAATCCGCATCGCTGCCGGAGGTCGAGGCGTACAGTGTGGCCACGACCTCGCCGCTGATGGTCAGGGACTCGGTCAGCGGCTCGCTGACGAAGGTCACCACGTCGGTGCGGTCCGAGAACGGTCGCTGATCGTACGTGAGCCACCAGCGCCAGGTGTCGTAGTCACCGGACGATACCGGACGGATCGGGCGCACCCGGTACGGAACCGGCTTTGCCGGATCGGAGACGTACTCCGTGAATGACTCGCCCGAACCGAGGGCTTCGAACGACAGGCCACCCGCATCCCGGAGGTAGAGTCTGGTCTGCTCGACCCGACCTTCGGGCGGCCACGCATCGTAGCTTCGCCACTGGTTGGCGCCGGTCTCGTACGCGAGCACGGGTGGTATCGGGCTCGACGGCTCGATGTCCTTCAGGTGTTTGTCCCAGAATGCCTGGCGGACGTGCTCGCGAAACTGCAGGCTGGTATCGGCACCCAGCCTGATCGTGCCCAGCGCCGAGCCGTCCCCCCACGACTGGCCATGGATCCAGGGGCCGATGACCAGGAAGTTCATGTCATTGCCGCGGTCCTTGCTCTCGAGCGCCAGATAGGTGGCGATCGGCCCGTAGATGTCCTCCTGGTCGAAGAGGCTGTGCACCGTCATTGTCGGAACGGTGTGCGGCCTCTCCGCCAGCCAACGATCCACCGCCTGTTCCTGCCAGAAGTCGGTGTAGACCGGATTCTCCATAAGACGGTTCCAGGCAGGGAGTTGATCGGCACCGTATCGCTTGCCGAACTCACCCACCGAGCCCGCCTCGAGCACCGCCGAGTAGAAGTCATAGTAGCCGTGAGGCATCTGGTATTTGGAGTCCGCCGAACTCGTCTGACGATAG
>JBFELO010000146.1:0-11222 GCA_041552055.1 Candidatus Sulfomarinibacteraceae bacterium
GACGTGAACACGATCCTGTCGCCCTTGGGGGACACGGTGGCCTCGGCGTCGTAGCCCTCCGAGCGCGACAGGTTCACGATGTCCGTGCCGTCCGGCTTCGCGGTGAAGATCTCGTAGGTGTGGAAGATCGGCCACACGTAGCCCCGGCTGTAGTCCGGCTTAGGTGGGCACTCGAGGTTTCCGAGGTGGGTCGAGGAGTAGAGGATGCGCTCATCACCGGGCAGGAAGTAACCGCACGTCGTGCGTCCCTGGCCGCTCGAGGCAACCTGCGGCTGGGAGCCGAAGACATCCATGACGAAGATCTGATCACAGCCATAGGGAGGCCTGGTGGACTGGAAGACCAGTTGCGAGCCGTCGAACGAGAAATACGCCTCGGCGTTCTCGCCGCCGTCGGTGAGCATCCTCAACTCCGAGAAGTGCACCTCGCGGGGGTCCGGTGCGAAGAGCCCTGGCGCGGGCTCCTCCGGTGTCGATTCGCTCGTGTCAGTGGGTGGGGCTGGAGCACACGACACGGTCAGCGACACGACCGACAGCAACAGAACGAGTGTTTTCGACATCTGTAGTTTCACCGGCGCCTCCAGGCGCGACATGGTCTCATAACGACCGGGTGGGCGCAACCCGCGTACTGGTGACACGTCCACGAGTGATCGTCAGCCCTCGAGGGCGAGGAGGAGCGGCTCCTCGAGCGCCTCGGCGAGCCAGCGCACGAATCGGGCGGCGTCCGCGCCGTCGACCAATCGGTGGTCGTAGCTCAACGAAAGTGGCAGCATCAGCCTGGGTCGGAATTCGCCGTCGATCCAGCGTGGCTCGACGTTGCCCCGGGAGACGCCCAGGATCGCCACCTCCGGCCAGTTCACGATCGGTGAAAAACCGGTTCCGCCGATGCCGCCGAGGTTCGAGATGGAGAAGCTCGCCCCCTGCATCTCGTCCGGCTTGAGTTTGCGCTCCCGTGCTCTGCCCGCGAGATCGTCCAGTTCGGTTGAGATCTCGGTGATGTTCTTCCGATCCGCATCACGTATTACGGGCACCAGCAGACCCCGTTCGGTGTCGACCGCGACCCCGATGTGGACGTAGTCCTTGAACACGATCTCCCTGGCGGCCATGTCGATGCTCGCGTTGACGGTGGGGAAGACCTTCATGGCGCTGGCGGCGACCTTGACCATGATCGCGGTCAGGGTGAGCTTGCCACCGGACCGCTCGACGCGGTCACGATACTGCTTGCGCAGCTGCTCGAGTTCGGTGATGTCGGCCAGGTCGTGGTGAGTGACTTGGGGCACGGTGGTCCAGGCTCGCGCCATGTTGGCCGCTGTGACCTGCCGAATCTTCGTCATTGCTTCGCGCCGAACCGGTCCCCATGCCGAGAAATCGGGCAGGCGGGGTGCGGGCGGCGTGTCCGCTCCCGCTGCCGACCGCGTCAGCGATCGGTGAGCTGCCGCCTTGACGTCGTCGATGGAGATCCGACCGCCGGGACCCGACCCGGAAACAGTGGTGACGTCCACCCCGATCTCACGGGCGAAACGGCGGACGGTGGGGGCGGCTGGCACCAACGTCCGTTCCGATTCGTAGGTGCGCGGTGGCGACGGTTCAGCCGCCGACCCCTGGTCGGTCGTGGTCGCCACCTCGGGATCGGGATCGGTCTTGTCGGCATTTGGCGGTTGACCGGAGCTGTCCCGCTGCACGTCTTCGTCCGCGGCCTGCGATATCTCGAGAGCGTCATCGGTGCCGCCGGGCGTGCCCGTCCCGTCGGCGGTCTCGATGCCGAGGATCGGTGCTCCGGCCGAAAGCTGGTCGCCGACCTCGACGTGGACCTCGGTGACGACGCCAGAGGCGTCGGAGGGCACCTCGACCGAGGCCTTCTCGGTCTCCACCTCGATCACCCCCTGCTCGATCTCCACCGAATCGCCGACCTTGACGAGGACCGCGACGACGTCGACTGAGTCCACGCCCTCGCCCAGCTCCGGCACGCGAAGAATGTGCGACATGTTGACCTCTTTCCTACACGCTCACCGGGTTTGGAGCTTCGGTGTCGATGCCGAACTCGGCGATCGCCTCGGCCACGACCTCGCGATCCACCTTGCCTTCGCCGGCGAGAGCGCCGAGGGTCGCGACCACGATGTGTTCGGCGTCGACCTCGAAGAAGCGGCGCAGCGCGGCTCGCGACTCGGATCGGCCGAACCCGTCGGTGCCCAGCGCGACCGGCGTCTTTGGAAACCACTTGCCGATCGAGTGGGGAAGCGCCTTGACGTAGTCGGAGGCGACGACGTACACGCCGTCGGTGTCGTCGAGGCACTGGCGGACCCATGGCGTTGGAGGCTCATCCTCGGAGTGAAGACGGTTCCGGCGGTCGCACTCCGCTCCATCGAAGTAGAGCTCCTTGTAGCTGGTGATGCTCCACACGTCGGCCGCGACGTTGAAGCGCTCCGCGAGGATTTCCTGGGCTCGGAGCGCCTCGTTGAGGATGGCTCCGGACCCGAACAGGTGCGCCCGCAGATCAGCGTTCTCGTTGTTGGACGGTCGGTAGCGGTACATGCCGCGCAGGATTCCCTCCTCGCAGCCCTCCGGCATCGGCGGCATCGGGTACGGCTCGTTCTCGACGGTCAGGTAGTAGAAGATGTCTTCCTGCTCGGCGTACATACGGCGTATACCGTCGCGGATGATCACCGCCAGCTCGAAGGCGAACGCCGGGTCGTAGGCCTTCAGGTTGGGCACCGTGTAGGCCAGCAGATGGGAGTTGCCGTCCTGGTGCTGCAGTCCCTCGCCGTTCAACGTCGTCCGTCCGGCGGTGCCTCCGACCAGAAAACCACGGGTGCGCATGTCGGCGGCAGCCCAGATCAGGTCCCCGATGCGCTGGAAGCCGAACATCGAGTAGAACACGAAGAACGGAATGGTGTTGATGCCGTGCGTCGCGTGGGCGGTGCCGGCCGCGATGAACGAGCACATCGAACCGGCCTCGGTGATCCCCTCCTCGAGGAGCTGGCCGTCCTTGGCCTCGCGGTAGTACAGCAGGGTGTCCGCGTCGACCGGTTCGTACAGCTGGCCGGTGTGCGAGTAGATTCCGATCTGGCGGAACAGGGACTCCATGCCGAATGTCCGACCCTCGTCCGGGATGATGGGCACGATCAGATCTCCGATCTGCTTGTCCTTGAGCAGCTTCGAGAGAATTCGAACGAAGGCCATCGTGGTCGAGATGTCGCGCCCGTCCGAGCCGAGAGCGAACTCCTCGAACAGCTCTCCTGAGATCATCGGGAGCGGGTCGCAGCGGACGCCACGGGTGGGGACGGGCCCGCCGAGCTCGCGGCGACGCTCCTGGAGATAGATCATCTCGGCGCTGTTCTCGGGCGGGCGGTAGAAGGTTGCCGCCTGTGCCTCGTCGTCGGAGAGCGGGATGCCGAACCTGGTGCGAAAGTCGATCAGCTCCTCCTGGTTGAGCTTCTTCTGCTGGTGGGTGACGTTGCGGCCCTCCCCGGCCTCGCCCAGCCCGTAGCCTTTGATCGTGCGTGCGAGTATCACGGTGGGCGAGCCGGTGTGCTGGACCGCCGCCTTGTACGCGTTGTAGATCTTCTGTGGATCGTGGCCGCCGAGCCGAAGCCGCCACAGCTGCTCGTCTGACATTTTCGAAACGAGCTCGGCCAACTCCGGGTACTTGCCGAAGAAGTGCTCGCGAATGTAGTCGCCCGAGGAGATGGAGTACCTCTGGCTCTCTCCGTCGACGATTTCATTCATGCGCCGGACCAGCAGTCCGGTTTCGTCCTCTTCCAGCAGCGGGTCCCAGTCCGAGCCCCAGATCACCTTGATCACGTTCCAGCCAGCGCCGCGAAACGCCGCCTCGAGCTCCTGGATGATCTTGCCGTTCCCCCGTACCGGCCCGTCGAGCCGCTGGAGGTTGCAGTTGACCACGAACACCAGGTTGTCGAGCCGCTCTCGCGCCGCGAGTGTTATCGCACCGAGCGCTTCGGGCTCGTCCATCTCGCCGTCACCGAGAAACGCCCACACCTTGTGGTCCGACTTCGGGTGGAGACCGCGATCCTCGAGGTAGTGGTTGAAACGTGCCTGGTAGATGGCCATGATCGGGGCGAGCCCCATGGAGACGGTCGGAAACTCCCAAAAAGACGGCATGAGCCAGGGATGGGGATACGAGGAGAGGCCGCTGCCATGGCCGTCTCGCAGCTCTCGCCGGAAGTTGAGCAGGTTTTGCTCGGAGAGTCGGCCCTCCAGGAACGCGCGGGCGTAGATACCGGGGGACGCGTGGCCCTGGAAGTACACCTGGTCGCCGTCATAGTGCTCGCCCTTGCCGTGCAGGAAGTGGTTGAACGCGACCTCGTACAGGGTCGCAGCCGATGCGTAGGTGGAGATGTGGCCTCCGATGCCGTCCTCCTCGAGGTTGGCTCGAACCACCATGGCCATGGCATTCCACCGCACCAGGCTCTTGATTCTGCGCTCGACTTCCCGGCTGCCCGGGTACGTGACCTCGTGGTGGGGAGCGATCGTATTGATGTGCGGCGTGTTCGCCGAGAACGGGATGCGAACGCCGGCTTTGTGGGCATGGATCTCGAGATCCTGCAAGAGGCTCTGAACTCGTTCCGGGCCGCCGTGCTCGAGCACCCACTCCAGGGAGTCGATCCACTCCTGGGTTTCGACGGCTTCGGGTTCCTGCATGGGTTCGTGGAGAGAAGTTTCGTCTGGCATCTGGATCCCTTCTGACCCGTATCATTCATGCCGGCGGGTGGTGGGCGAACACTGCCAGCACCGACTGTTGCTCAATTCACCTTTCGGGTAACATCAAATCCCGGCTGCGTGTTTCACGCCGTCGACGCGACGAGATCCGCGGGCCGCGTTTGGCGAACAGGACCGGACCGGCACCGCGTACGTTGGCCCATTGCGTCCTCCGAGATACCCTGACGGTCGGATGCGAAAGAAAGGAGAATCGATATGCCCACGTTGACCTATCTCGGACACTCGGCGTTCCAGGTTCAGGGGAGTGCAGGACGGATCGTCATCGACCCGTTCCTCAGTGGCAACCCACTGGCGTCTGCGGTACCGGAAGAAATCCACGTCGACCATGTGTTGTTGACCCACGGCCACGGTGACCATATCGGTGATGGCGTCGCCATTGCGAAGTCCAACGACGCGACCATCGTGGCGCCCAATGAACTCGCCCTGTACTGCGAGCAGCAGGGGACCAAGGTGCACCCGATGCACATCGGCGGGGCATTCGACTTTCCGTTCGGCCGCGTCAAGCTGACCATCGCCCACCACGGGTCGTGCGCGCCCGACGGCACCTACACCGGGAATCCTTGCGGGTTTCTCGTCACCATGGACGATCGAACGTTTTACCATTCCGGGGACACCGGACTCTTCCTCGACATGAAGCTGATCGGCGAGATGAACGACATCGACGTGGCGGGGCTGCCGATCGGTGACAACTTCACCATGGGAATCGACGATGCGGTGAAGGCCACCGAGTTCCTCCAGCCGGGAGTCGTCATCCCGATGCACTACAAGACGTTCGACGTGATCGACGTCGAGCCCCAGGAATTCGTGGACCGCGTGACGGCAGCGGGCTTCACCTCGATGGTGCTGGGCTTCGGGGAGTCGTACGACTACTGAGCCCTCCGATGGGCTCGGCCGTGCGATAGAAGTATTTGGGGGAATTGAACCGCGCAGAGGGCTGCGTGCCTACCCATTCCCCCGTCATCCTGAGCGGCGTAGCCGCGAAGGATCCCTTCAGATCCCCGGAGCAACCACGCTACCGCGGCGGCGCTCTTTCTCGAGGGTATCCTTCCCTCGTCGCTCGCCTTGCGGCTCGCTCCTCCCTCAGGATGACAGGAGGTTTTCTGGGCCGGGGGGATCCGGGATCTGGCACGTGGTATCTGGTATCCGGTCGGGCAGGCGGTCCGGCGACCAGCGACACGTGACCAATGACGGGTCGATGACGACGACGATGCCGATCAAGACGAAGAACGGGTCAACGGGGTAAGGGGGTCTGGCACCGGGAGGGCGGGGGCTGGTCCCTGTTCCTAGATCCTTGTTCCCTGTCCCGGCCGGGCGGGGGATCTGGCATCTCGCATCTGGGATCTGGAACCTGGTCGGGCGGGGGGCTCAGTTCGTCTCCGGGTGCATCCGGTCGTCGAGGATCTTCTTGAGGTGGTTGTCTGCGGAAGATGTGCTTTCGAGCAGCGCCTCGGCCTCTTCCGGGGGGACCGGCGGTGAGATGAAGATTCCCTGGACGTGGTCGACGTTGAATTTCTGCAACGCCTCGAATTGCGATCGTGTTTCCACGCCCTCGGCAACGGTTTGCTTGCCGAGATTCCCGGCGAGAGTGGTGATTGTTCGCACGATTTCGGAGCTCTCCTCGTCCGCCAACATCCGAGACACGAACGAGTAGTCGATCTTCAGAGTGTCGATTTTGAATCGCCGCAGGTACGCCAGGGACGAGTAACCGGTGCCGAAATCGTCGATGCTGATGCCGATGTCGAGGGCGCGGAGTTGGTCCAACATCTCCGCGGCGTACTGCGCGTTCTCCATCAGGACGCTCTCCGTCACCTCGATCGTCAGGCTGCGTCCGTAAAGGCCGGTGGACCGCAGGATGTGATCGATCCGGGTCACGAGGTCCGGTTGCATGAACTGGGTGCCGGAGATGTTGACACTCACGTTGAGCGGCGGGGTGTGGCGGTAGGTGTTCTGCCATGCGCGGAGCTGTCGGCACGCCTCCTCGGCCACCCAGCGATCGATCTGGATGATCGCGCCCATTTCTTCGGCTACTTGAATGAACTCCCCCGGCAACAGGATGCCGCGGTCGGGGTGCTGCCACCGGACCAGAACCTCGAAGCCGCGGATGCGACCATCGCTGATCGATACGATCGGCTGGTAGTAGGTGCGGAACTCGTTGCGGGCGATGGCCCGGCGCAGATCCGTCTCGAGCTTGAGGGTGGCGACCACACGGGCGTGCATCTCCTCGTCGAACACGGCGAAGCTGTTCCGGCCCATCGCCTTCGCCCGGTACATGGCTGTGTCGGCGTCGCGGAGAAGATCCTCGGGACGCTCGTAGCCGGGATTCCAGATCGCGATGCCGATGCTGATCGACGCGAAGACCTCCAGACCCTCGATGTCGAATGGGACCCGAAACTCCTCCTGTATGCGTTCCGCCGCGGACGTCGCGCCGCGGACGTCGTGGATGTTCTCCACCACGATGACAAACTCGTCGCCACCGAACCTCGCCACGGTATCGGAGGGTCGGCACGCACGCTGGACGCGCTCGGCGATCACCCGCAGGAGCTTGTCGCCCGTGAGATGCCCGAGACTGTCGTTGACGTTCTTGAACCGGTCGAGGTCGAAGAACAGCACCGCGAACGGACGGCTCGGATCCCGTGCTGCGCGCGCAAAGGCGTGCCGCAGTCGATCCATCAGGACGGTCCGATTGGGCAGCCGAGTCAGCGGGTCGTGCAGGGTCGCGGTCCGGATCTCCTCCTCAGCGCCCTCGTCGCCCGTGATGTCGGTTTGCCGGCCTACCACCCGTCGAACCATGCCCCTCTCGTCGCGAATGACCTCGCCGCGAGTCAGCATCCACCGATAGGTGCCGTCCTTGTGCCTGATTCTGTAGCGATGTTCGAGGGGAGTGATGCTGCCGGCGACGCTCGCTTCGACAATGCTCCGCAGCCGGTCGCGGTCTTCCGCATGCACGAGGTGGAACCAGTCGTCGGGCGAGTTTCCGATCTCACCGTCGGCGTAGCCCAACATCTTCTTCCACTGAGGCGAGTAGTCGACGGATCCCTGGCCGACGTCCCAGTCCCAGACTCCGTCCTTCTGGCCGCCGGTCGCGATCAGAAAACGGTCGAACGCGGCCTGGAGATCGCGGTGAGACTCGTACAGGTGGCGAGCGGCGCGCAACCGAGAATCCAGCAGGCTCAGCCGAGCGTTGATCCCGGCCGCGACGCCGTCGACGGTGACGTAATCGTCGACACCGGATTCGATGACCTCGAGCAGCCCATCGTGCCCGTCCTCTCCCACTGCTGCCAGGATCGGCAGGTGGCCAATGCCGGCCTCGCGCCGCAGGGTCTGTACGGTGTCCCGCGCCTCGACCGCTCCTATTCTCCAGTCGATCACCGCGATTTCGGGTTTTTCGGTCTGGAGGGCGCGGCGGGCGCGGCGAAGGCTGCCGGTGACTACGCAACGGTGTCCGCCCGCCTGGAGCACAGTCTCGAGCTGGGCGCCGAAGTCATCGCTGTGGGTGACAGCGAGCACGGTCCAGTGGCGAGACGTCGACGCGTGGTGCGGCCCTCGGGCCCGTGGCGTCGGCGACACTAGACGCAGCAGGGAAGAGAAGAGGCTTTGCGTCACCATCCGGGTTCGTCTCGTGTTTGTGACGGCATACTGATCATCTGATCGGTACCGTGTGTGCCCGGAGACCACACCGAAGAAACACACGGCAACCTTGCTTCAACTGTATCACTGTCCGCCCCGATCTCGCAGAGGACAAAACCATTTCTGTGTCCCATGAAGGTTTCACGGCGGTCTCCGCGGCGGGTGACCTTGGCTGTACACTGTGAGTGTGGCGCGACGGACACGGTACCTGCTCGGACTCGGTCTTCTTTGGGGCGCGATCGTGATCGCGCTGGCGGTTGCCGTACATCATCCAACGGTTCAACAGCGAGTGTGGCGCCGGGTCCAACAGATCTTGTCCGACGCCGGAGTAGATGTCGACGCCGAAAGCGCGCGAGCGCGGCTGATCAGGCCGAAGATCGAGCTCACAGGCGCACGTATTCGGATCGATGGACGGACCGTGGCGACCGTCGAGGAGATCGAGGTCCGATTTCGCTGGAGTCGTGTCGTGTCGGCCCCACGACGCCTCGATGTCATCGAGATTGCCGGGTTGTGGGTCGATCCGCTCGAGCTGGCGACCCTCGGTTCGGGCGCGGAAAGCGACGAGACGAAGCCGCAGGGTTTTCCGTGGCGGGCGGTCGAGATCGGCCGTCTCGAGGTGGTCGACGCACGGATCGGCTCGCAGACGCCCGAGGTCGCGTTCGAAGTCTCGAAGGTGTCGCTTTCCGGACGACTTGTCCATGGGTCGGCCCACGTCGAGGCTGGGGCCGACAGAATCCTCTTGACCAGGCACGACCGGGATCTGCTCCTGGGACCACTGCGAGTGGAAGGGCGGATGAGCGCACAGGAGATGCGGCTCGATCGACTCGAGCTCGCCGGCGATCCGCTCGGGGTCGTGGCGAGCGGGACGGCCGATCCGGAACGAGAGGAGGCACGGCTGGAAGGGCGCGCCCGCCTGGATCTCAAGTCGGTCCTCGGATGGTGGGACTCGAACCTGGCCACGGGCATTGGAGCCCAGGGTGAGCTGGACCTGGCAGTGACCGTGAATAACGACCCGGGCCGCGGGCTCGAGATCGCGGCAGAGCACCTGGGAGGCCCTTTTCGAATTGCCGGTTACGACGTGGATCGTCTTCGGATCGAGAGATCGTCCAATCTCGTCCGGGTCGAGGTCGGTTCGGCGTCGTGGGGTGAGGCAACGGTAACGGTCCCGAATCGTGGGCCCGCCGCCGTCGAGGCGCGGCTCGCGGACGCACCCCTCGGACCTGCCCTGGCGTTGTCGGTCGGCCCCTTGCCCGGCTGGCTGCCCGGTCCCATGTCGCTGACCGGGGAGCTCACAGCGAAGCTGCCGTATCCGCTCGACCCGGAGCTGCTCGAAGCGCGCGCGGATCTTCGGCTGGCCTTTCCAGACGGACGCGTCACGCTGCGTGGTGGTGGCCGCGGGCTGGAGTGGCGCGCCGACCGAGTAGAGGTCGAGGCGCCGGGTGCGCGCGCCACCGGCATTGGACGGGTGCAGGGCGATCGATCGCTGCAGGTGGATTTGGATCTGACGGTCGAGGATCCGGCGGTCCTGGAGAGCTACGTCGAACGATGGGATCCTGCTGCCGGCGCGCTGGAGGTGGGTGGGGGGCCGGTTGTGGCGGTGGCTCGGATTGCCGGAACGCTCGACCGACCGACCGTTGATCTCGAGCTGGAATGGCGGCAGCCGCAGGCGGCTGGTGTGACCGTCGACCTGATTCGGGGTCGTGTCAGCGGGCCGCTCGAGCAATTGGAGTGGAACCTCACGGGCAACGCCGGCGGCAGTGCGAGGGTCGACCTCTCCGGAACGATCAACGCGGCAACGTTCGGGGTGGCGGGTGCGTGGATGGTGGACGCACCAGCGGTGGCGGCCGTCCTGACCATCGTGACGCCCGATCTGGGGCACGCTCTGGACGGCGAGGTGCGGGGCGAGGGGAGCTTCCAGGGCAGTCCGGATGACTGGAGCGTTGCCGGAGTGCTGGAGGGCGAGAGGCTCATCGTCGGCGACTGGACAGTGAATAGCGCCGATCTGTCGTTCGATGCGTCGCCGGCGGAGGTTAGGGTAGGCTGGTTCGAAGCGCGACTGCTCGGCGGCGTCGCGACGGGATCGGCCCGGATCTCTCCTGTCGGGCTCGACGGGGAAATCGACACCGACGTCGAGTGGCGGGGCATCGATCCCGCAAGGTTGCCTTTTGCAGCGGCGGGGGCAGCCGAAGGGTCGCTCGAGGGCTCGATCCGGGTGGCCGGGACAGTCCGGCAACCCGAAACCGACCTCGAGCTTCGCTGGACCGGTGGCACTGGTGCGGACCTGGTGCGATCGGGATCGCTGCGCGCGACGCTGGTCGACGGAGAAATTCGGCTGATCAGCGATGGCCTCGACACGGCTGCAGGCCCGTTGATGGTGACGGGCTCGCTCCCATTGGGTGATGTGCCCAGGCCAGAGTGGCTGTGGCCGGGTGCTCCGAGCGGAGCTCTCGAGTTGACCGCGTTCGGATCCGCTCTGGAACTGGGAAACCTGGCAACCGCCCTGGGCCGGGAGCCGCTGCCCGTGCAGCCCACATCCGACGTCACTTTGCAGTTCCGTTGGAGTCCCATAGATCCCGCCGATCGGTTCGGGCTGCTGCAGCTCGATCAGTTCTCGCTGCGGCACGCGGGCGGAGTCGTCACCGCTCCGGAAGGGATCCGTGTGCGGCTGGACCGCGACGTCGTCGTCCTCGAGAGGACTCGACTGGTGGCTCCGCGCGCGACCGTCGACGTGGCCAGGTCGATCGTGGTGACCTCGACCGCGCCGCGCCGGGCGGGGTCGTGACGGCCGGCGGCGACCGAGCCGAGCACCAGCGTGCCGGACACGACGATCGCCCGCTCGTCCTGGAACCAGCACCACCCTC